>JAXGPE010000003.1:0-91938 GCA_040767105.1 Peptococcaceae bacterium
GATTTGGTCTACAAAGTACTCCAACTTGGAGCTAAAATCCTCCGTGATCGAGGGATAAAAAAACAACCTAAAATAACTGTAAGCATCTCTTCTTTTGTGCCAAAGGCTCATACTCCGTTTCAATGGGAGAACCCCGAAAGAATAGAAGCATTGTTGGAAAAGCAGATTTATTTGCGCAGCCGGATCAAAGATCGTCGTATAGCTTTAAATTATCATGATGCACGACTCAGCGCTTTGGAGGCAGTTTTTGCGCGTGGAGGAAGAAAAATCGGTGAGCCGCTCTACAAAGCTTGGTCCAAGGGATGTAAGTTTGATGCCTGGAGTGAACATTTTGATTTTGAAAAATGGCAGGAGGCCTTTAAAGAATCAGGGTTGGAAATAGAAGCCGCATCCTGTCTGAATAAAGACAAAGAATCAGTTTTCCCATGGGAACATTTAAACATGGGAGTCAGCAAGGAATTCTTGTGGCGCGAAAGAGGAAAAGCATATAGGGGAGAGACCACAACTGATTGTCGTAACGGCGGTTGTACGGATTGCGGGGCCTGTCGACCCGGGCAAGCAGAAATCGTTCTTTGCCGGAGGTGGGATGGGTAATGCTGATAAGGTTGAAATATAGTAAAACTGCTGCCGGCCGCTTTATTTCTCATCTGGATATGCTGCGTACCTTTGAAAGAATATTTCGACGTGCTGCTCTGCCGTTGGCCTTTTCGGAGGGATTCAATCCTCATCCGAAAATATCTTTCGGTTCAGCCTTGGCGGTTGGGATCACAAGCGACGCCGAATATTTGGATGTTGAGCTTCAAAAAGAAATCGAGCCTGACAAGACTCTGGAGGACATTGCCCGCTGCTCTCCAGGAGGCATAAATATCCTTGAACTGAAAGTATTGTCAGAGAGGCAGCGGAGCCTTAATGCGCAAATAAATATGGCTTCTTATGAACTCAGGATACCCCTGACAAAAGAACCGGAAGAGGAAAATGTTCGTAAACTATTCAAAGACTTGCTTGACAAAAAGAATATCTTTGTATCACGCGAAGGAAAACGCGGGATCAAACAAGTAGATATTAGACAGGGTATATATGCGCTTTCAGGAGCTATCGAAAAAAACGAGTTGGTGGTCTATATGGAAGTACAAACAGGCAGTGAAGGGAATGTCCGTCCTGAAGAAATATTACTGCTGCTTGTAAAAAATGGCGAATTCTTGGAAGAAAAAGGCTTTCAAATCAACCGTATCGGTTTGTTTATCCGGGATGCAAAAGGAGCACGCACCCCTCTGGAATAGGATTAGAACATTGGAGGAAGATGCATTTATGTATAAGGAAATATTTGTACAGGTAGCCGAAGACGAAACTGAAGTTGCTGTTCTAGAAGAAGGGAAATTGGTTGAAATTTATGTTGAAAGAGAACCTGATAAAAGATTGATCGGAAATATTTATAAGGGTATCGTGAAAAATGTACTGCCTGGTATGCAAGCCGCTTTTGTCGATATAGGACTGGAAAAAAATGCATTTTTATATGTTGACGATGCTCTTTCAAACAGTATTTGGCAGGATAGAAAAAACGGATATGACCAAATAGAAGGGATAAAGCCTAATATTAGAGATATTATCAAAGAGGGACAGGAAATAGTTGTACAGATCGCAAAAGAAGCGGTAGGGAGCAAAGGTGCCCGGGTGACTACCCAGTTGACAGTTCCGGGGAGATACTTGGTATTGATGCCCTATGTAGATTATATCGGTATATCCAAACGTATTGAATCAGAACAGGAGAGAGAGAGATTAAAAGGGATCGCCGAGGAGATAAAACCCGAACAGGTAGGGATAATTATCCGGACAGTTGCGGAAGGAGCTTCGCGAGAGGATTTGGAACAGGATTTGGAAAGTCTGGTAAAGATATGCGGCAGGATCAAGCAGCGTGCCAAGCAGATTTCAGCCCCTGCAGTTATTCATAAGGATTTGGAGCTTATCCAGCGTATTCTGCGCGATGTTTTTGATAGTGATGTACAAAAACTGAGTGTAAACAATTCAGCGGTTTTTGATAAAGTTATCGATTATTTGGAAGTAATGGATGTCTCCTTAAAAAGCAGAGTATTTTTGAGCGACACTGAGAATCTATTCCAAAAACATGCAGTCGATCTTGAAATCGAACAAGCTTTAAAAAGAAAAGTATGGCTGAAAAATGGCGGATATCTTGTGATCGATGAGATGGAAGCCTTGACAGCTATTGATGTAAATACTGGCAAATATGTAGGGAGTACAGATCTTGCGGACACAGTATTTTGGACAAATGCAGAGGCAGCCAAGGAAATTGGCCGACAGTTGAGATTGCGCAATATTGGCGGGATAGTTGTGGTAGACTTTATCGACATGAAAAATAGTGAGCATCAGGAAGAAATCCTGAGAATACTTGAAGAAGCAGTCCGAACAGATAAAATGAAGGTCCACATCTTAGGAATAACACAGCTTGGATTAGTCGAAATGACACGTAAAAAGGCGAGAAATTCTCTCAGCAGTATGTTGGAAAGGATATGTCCTTATTGCGAAGGCAAGGGTAAAATACTATCGGAAGAGAGTGTTTCAATAAGACTCCTCAAAGAATTGCGTGAGAAGGCAGCTTTGTTCTCAACTGATACCTTTATTGTTTCTGCTCACCCTGCGGTCAATAAAATAATTTACAGTGCTAAAAGAAACAAAAATATTCCAATAGATGAACAATTAGGGATCCAAATACAATTTAAAGACAAGGAAGAAAACCTCATAGGTGAGTATAATATTGAACCTGTATACAGACAACAATGACGGAAAAGGCAATTTATAGATCACAGGTTTGATGGAAGGCGGGTTTGAATGATTGCAGCTGACTTAAAAAAAAGAACCATCATTATGGATGGAGCGATGGGTTCTTATTATGCAAAAATCACTGGTAAGCATACCGAGCTGCCTGAATATGCCAATATTGAAGCACCTGAAATAATTACAGGCATCCACAAAGAATACATATCTGCCGGAGCTATGCTGATAAAAACAAATACTTTTTCGGCCAACAGGTTTGTCCTGAAGAAAACCAAGGAAGAGAGAAAGATGATCATTGAAGCCGCTGTTGAAATAGCTCGACAAGCTGTAATAGCTGAGCAAGTACATGTGGCTGCCAGCATAGGACCAATACCGGATACAATTGATAAACAAATTCTCGACAAACGATCACAAGAGAAGGAATATCTCGATATTGTCGATATATTTATTGATCTGGGCATTGATATATTTATTTTTGAAACATTTGGTGACTGTTTCGGAATACTGGGAATGGCTAAACGTATAAGGGCCAGAAATGAAAAAGCTTTTATTATCGCCCAATTTGCGCTTGATCCTGAAGGGTACACAAGGAAGGGGATCCATGCTGTGCATCTTATTGAAACAGTGAAAAGCAGCAAATTGTTCGATGCTTATGGGTTTAACTGCGGCGTCGGTCCGGGACACTTGTATAATTTGTTAAAACGAATGGATATAAATGATGACATAATTGCTGTTTCGCCGAATGCGGGATATCCGGAAATAGTGAATGAACGCACCGTATATATTGAAAATCCGGAGTATTTTGCGCAAAAGATGTCCGAGATAGAGTCGCTTGGAGTAAAAATACTGGGCGGATGCTGTGGGACGACACCTGAACACATAAAGTGGATTAAACTGATTTTAAGCCAAAAACAAACACCTGAATTTAAGAAACGGGGTAGCGATCAAGATATCCGGGTTTTTTCTGTTGATAAAAAAATTGAAGATTTCTCCGAAAAAATTGCCTGCCATGATTTTTTCATCGCGGTGGAATTAGACCCTCCGTTTGATACAGATGTAGAGCGCATAATATACAATGCCGAAATATGCCGCGATAATGGAGTTAATCTTGTAACTATCGCAGATTCACCAATGGGACGTGTGCGTATCGATCCAATGCTGATGGCTGTAAAAATCAAGCGCGAGACAGGTGTGGAGTGTATGCCGCATATTTGCTGCAGAGATCGGAACACGAATGCTCTAAAATCATTATTGATGGCAGGATATGTTGAAGGAATAAGAAACGTTCTGGCAGTTACGGGAGACCCGGTAGCGCCAGCCGACAAGAGTGAGATCAAGGAGGTCTTTGATCTTAATTCGCTTGGGTTGATTGAGCTGATATCAAATATGAACAGGGAAATCTTCAGTGATGAACCAATCAATATAGCAGCAGCACTTAACCTGAACGTACCCCAACCACAAGCAGAGCTTTCCCGAATGTATAAAAAAGTTACTCATGGAGCGAGAAGATTTTATACCCAACCTATCTTTGACCCGCAGAAACTTGCTTTTTTGCCAGAAATGCAAGAAAAAAAAGATTTTAAAATAATCGGAGGCATAATGCCTTTGGTTAGCTATCGCAATGCGCAGTTTTTAAACAATGAGATCCCTGGCATAAAGATACCGGAAAATACAATCAAAAGGTTCGACCCGCAAATGAGCAGAGAATATGCTGAAGAGCTGGGCGTTGAAATCGCCTTGGAAATAGCAGAAAAAATGCGCGGAAGGGTCAAGGGATTTTATTTTATCACTCCGTTTAACCGGGTTGAGATGATTGTTAAGATCATTCGCCGATTGACATTTTAGATACCATGTAATAAAATACAATAATGTAGGCGAAGTGTGCCTGCCAAACCGCTCAAAACAGGCTAAAAAGTCTTCTGATGAAGCAGACTGCCTGATTTATGGCGAGTCTAGGTCAGGGAGGTGTTAGGATATGTATGCTATCATTGAAACCGGAGGAAAACAATTTAAAGTCCGGGAAGGAGACATCATCAAGGTTGAGAAACTTGATGCTGCTCAAGGAGATCAAATTGAAATAACCAACGTCTTGGCCGTGGTCAAGGATGATGAGGTTATTGTCGGCAAGCCGCTTGTTTCCGGCGCAAAGGCTGTTTTGAAAGTTCTAGAGCATGGAAAGGCTGATAAGATCTTGGTATTCAAGTATAAGCCTAAAAAAGACTATCGCAGGATGCAAGGCCATCGGCAGCCATACAGCCAGGTATTAGTTGAAAAGATAACATTCTGATGATCGAGGCCGTTGTGTTCCAAAATCTACAGGATGATTATACCGGCTACATCATATCAGGACACGCTGAAATGGCAACGCCGGGGTACGACTTGGTTTGTTGCGCCGTTTCAGCAATAACTCAGGCAGCTTTGCTGGGCTTGAATGATCATCTTCCCGAAAAGATCAGTTATAGTATTGATGAGCAAGGTTTTCTTGAATGCTTTTTGGAGGAAGATATTTCTGAAGAGGATCGCCTGGCAGCAAATGTGATCATCAGAACAATGCTGCTTGGTCTTGAGAGTATCGAAGCTGGTTACGGAGAATATTTAAAAGTAAGCATGAGGAGGTGTAATAAATGCTGTTCAGAATGAACCTGCAGCTGTTTGCACATAAAAAAGGCGTTGGGAGTTCACGAAATGGTCGTGACAGTCAGGCAAAAAGACTTGGGGTCAAGCGCTTTGATGGACAATTTGTTAGTGCCGGAAATATACTGGTTAGACAAAGAGGCACAAAAATCCATCCCGGTGAGAATGTCGGCATCGGAAAAGACGATACATTATTTGCCTTGATAAGCGGATATGTGAAGTTTGAGCGTAAAGACAAAGAGAGAAAACAGGTAAGCATTTATTCGTAAGAATATTTCTGAGTCCCGGCCTATTCCGGGACTTTTATTTATTCAAGGATTATAAATTGGATGGGTGAAGCTGATGTTCTATGATTATGCAAAAATACATTTACAGGCTGGTGACGGTGGGAATGGCATGGTAGCTTTCCGCCGCGAAAAATATGTCCCTGAAGGAGGACCGGCCGGAGGTGACGGAGGCCGTGGAGGAGACATTCTATTTGTAGCAGAAGAAGGACTGCGAACTTTGATCGATTTCCGTTACAAAAGACATTATAAAGCGGACAAAGGTGAACATGGACGCAGCAAAGGCATGCACGGCGCCGCCGGCGAGGATCTGATAGTTAAGGTCCCCGTTGGCACGATCATCAAACTGGCTGAAAGCGGTGAGGTAATAGCTGATCTCGTGAAAAACGGGCAAAGCTTCATCGCTGCAAAAGGTGGACGGGGTGGCAAAGGCAATATGCGTTTTGCTTCAAATATGAACAAAGCGCCGGATTTTGCGGAAAAAGGGGAGCCTGGACAAAGCTTTTGGCTTGAAATGGAACTAAAACTGCTTGCAGACGTGGGTCTGATTGGTTTTCCAAATGTGGGAAAATCGACAATTATTTCAAATGTTTCGGCGGCTAAACCAAAAATTGCGGATTATCATTTTACAACTATAGACCCTAATCTTGGTGTTGTACGTCTTGCTGAAGAAAAGAGCTTCGTTATGGTCGATATACCAGGTTTGATTGAAGGAGCCAGCGAAGGATTGGGGCTTGGACACCGCTTTTTGAGGCACGTCGAAAGAACGCGGCTGCTGCTGCACGTTTTAGACATGTCAGGTACTGAAGGGAGAGACCCCTATGAGGATTTTGTCACTATAAACAAGGAATTGAAAAACTATAATAAAATCTTAGCTGGACGCAAGCAAATTATCGTTGCAAACAAAATGGATATAACAGGAGCAGAGGAAAACCTTACAGCATTTCGCCAGAAAATTGGCGAAGAATACGAAATATTTTCAGTATCAGCAGTGACTGGGGCTGGTTTGGATCCCCTAATGTACAGAGCTGCTGCTTTGTTGGAAGAAATACCTGAAACCCCCGTTTATATTGAGGAAAAGGAAATGCGTACCGTTAAGGTAAAAATGGAAGATTCGTACATGATAACCAAAATTGATGATACCTGGGTCGTTTCCGGAGCCGTTGTTGACAGATTAATGTTGAGGACAGACGCTACTAATGAATCTGCCCTTAAGAGATTTTTGATGATCATGCGTAAAATAGGTCTGGAGAAAGCCTTGCGTGAAAAGGGCGCAAAAGATGGAGATACTGTACGGATAGGTAATATAGAATTTGATTTCATGGATTAGTTTGTTTTTGTTGTATAATGATTGTGTATAAACAAAAATTGCAGTTCGATAAGGAGGATTTCAAGTGAAAATCGTAGTAGTTGGAGGAGTCGCAGCAGGCGCTTCGGCAGCAACAAAAGCACGCAGATCAGACGAAACTGCGGAAATCATTGTTTTTGAAAAAGGACCTTATGTTTCTTTTGCAAATTGCGGGCTTCCTTATTATGTCGGCGGAGATATTCCGCGTAAGGAGAACCTGCTTTTGGTCACACCAAAACTTTTCAAACAACGCTTTAATATAGATATTCGAATAAATCATGAAGTGAAGGATATTGATCCTGCGAATAAAACAGTGACTGTGCTCTCTCCCGATGGGGAAATAACGGAAAGCTACGACAAATTGATTCTTGCCACCGGCAGCAAACCCATGGATCCGGGTATACCGGGCATAGATCTTGAGGGTATATTTAATGTACTTACTGTTCCGGATGTAGAAGGGATCATGCAAAAAATGGATTCCGGAGTGGAATCAGTAGTTGTAATGGGTGGAGGATTTATTGGGATCGAAACTGCGGAAGGATTTTTGAAAAAAGGCGTTAAAACAACCTTTATCCATCGCCGTACGGCGGTAATGAAGACCTACGATCCTGAGTTCTCTGTGCCTCTTTTAAAGGAATTGCAGTCTATGGGGCTAAATTTGGTCTTAGGTAAACAAGCAAAATGTTTCGAGGGCAAAAACAAAGTCGAAGCAGTTATCATGACTGATGGGACTAGGGTTGCCGCTGACCTTGTTGTAACAGCACTTGGTGTTCGTCCCCAAATCGAGCTTGCTGAAAAAGCAGGCCTTAAGATTGGGCATTCAGGTGGCGTGATAGTTGATGAAAAAATGGTTACAAGTGATCCAAATATTTATGCTGCGGGTGATATGGTAGAGTCGACTCATCTCGTCACTGGAGAAAAAGTGGTTATTCCTCTTGCTGGAAGCGCTAACAAACAAGGGCGTATTGCCGGAAACAATGCGATTGGGGGAAATATGACTTTTAAGGGCGTTTTGGGCACTTCGATCATAAAGGTTGGAGAACTGACTCTGGCGCGCACCGGTTTAAATGAAAGGGAAGCAAAGGAATCCGGTAAAGACTTTATTGTTTCGTATACTTCATCTCCGAGCCATGCAACATACTATCCTGGTGCACGAAATATGATCCTAAAGATAATTTTTGAAAAAGGCAGCGGCAAACTATTGGGAGCTCAAGCCGCGGGATATGCCGGCGTTGATAAACGTATCGATATAATTGCTACAGCTCTATATGGCGGAATGACCGTTTATGATTTGGAACATCTTGATCTTGCTTATGCTCCTCCATATTCATCGGCTAAAGATCCTTCGATAATGGCTGGTATGGTAGGCGCAAACATTCTGCGCGGCCAGTTAAAGATTGTTAGTGCGGATGAACTTGAAGCCATCAAAAATGATGACAGCCTAGTGATTTTAGATGTACGTACTCCAAGAGAACATGGTAACGGTGCTATTGAAGGATCGATTCTGCTGCCGGTCGACCAGCTCAGAGAAGGGTATGTTCAACTCGATAAAAATAAGCGCTATGTTGTTTATTGCAAGGTGGGTTACAGAGCATATGTCGCCTGTCGGTTTTTGATGCAGCAAGGGTATGATGTATGCAGTCTAAGCGGAGGATATGACGCTTATACCATGAACGTTTCCTAAGGAACGTACAGGGGGATCGCTATTGTATAGTTTTTGGAATTCGCGATTAAAAATACACCATTATGTCAGCCTGGTCGCCTTATTGGCGATAATACCCATGCTGTTTTTAGGAGCAACATTGTCCTATAATCTGATCAGCAAGGGTAATGAGTTGCGCGGCCAACACATATCATCGGTCCAAAATGTTCATGACGAGATAAATACGTTCTTTGAAAAATATATTCTTGCAATGGACACATTGGCAAAACAGGCGGGAGAAATGAACCTTTCTCCCGCTGATCTGCAAGAGGCCATAACCCAATTTGTCGAACATTATGAAGGTTTTTACGAGATATATCTTGATACTCCTGAGTTTCAGATTAGTAATCGCGTATACTCAGTAACAGAAGAATACAGAGAGAATAAACGAGAGCAACTATTTTCAACAATAAATGCCTCTGATTTTATGACTCTGGGGAAAACATATGTTAGTCCTCTGATCAGGGATATTTTGGCAAAAGACACTATTATAATAGCCATACCAATCAAGAACAGTGCCAATGTATACTACGGATATATCATGGGATCTTTAGATTTGGTTCATCTAAATGAGATAATTGGTATCAAGCGTATCTATCCATCCACATACGTTGTGCTTGTCGATTCATGGGGAAACATAATCCCCTATTCCGTAGAGTACTCAAAGGAGATATCTAGATCTTCCGAAATTATCGTAAATGAAATAAACAGCAATCAAAGCGGTTCTTTGGAGTATTTCTCACCGACCTACGAACGATGGGAAATAGCCGGTTTTGATACCGTCCCTGAACTTGGATGGGGTATTTGGGCAGCTGCGCCTCGTAATGAGGTCCTTCTGCCTCTTTATCGTTCAGCCGGTTTGTTCGCCTTACTTATAATAATTAGTGTTACAGTTATATTTTTGATGCGCAGGATTTTGGTCGTGAATATTTCTCGTCCCTTGACTAGACTCGACGAAGCATGCCAGGAGTATTCACTGGGAAACATGTCTTATCGGGTGAAATTTGCTAATGATCGGTTGCCAACGGAAATGATAAGCCTTGGTGAAAAGTTTAATAACATGGCAGCGAACATTCAGCACACAAATACCTTGCTGGTCATGCATAGTGATACCCTGGAGGAGAGTGTCGCCAAGAGAACCAGCGAGCTTGTTGAAAAGAATGATGTTATAAATAAGGAACATAACACACTTCTGGCAGTAATCAACAGCATAAATGAGGGTTTGATCCTGTTTAATGAAAGGATGGAACTTGTCTACGCCAATCCCATTGTAATAAAACAATTCGATATGGATTATCATGATCAGAAATGGCAGGGAATGACTGTTAACGAACTAAAAATCCTGTTGAATAAATCTGAATTACAAATTCCCTGGGATGAACTTGCCGAAGATTTTATCAATAAAAGGAGCTTTCAACACAGACAGGCTACAAAAGTATATCGAGAGAAGGTCCTTTATTTCATGCTCATGGGATTTCCAGTCCTTTCAAACGGTGATTTTATTGGATATGGATATATTATTCGTGACGTAACCAGAGAAAAGGAAATCGAGTCACTTAAGGACTCGATCTTGTCTACTGTTTCGCATGAATTAAGGACTCCATTGACTACAATTAGGGGTTGTGCCGAATCATTGCTGCGCAAGGACGCAAAATGGAAAAAAGATGAGCAAAAAGAATTTGCTCAGGCTATAGTTGATGAAAGCATTCGTTTGCGTGAACTGATCGAAAACATCATGGATATGTCAAAAATTGAAGCCGGAGCGCTTGTTTTAGACCTTCATCCGGTAGATTTGGTCAGACTTATTGAAAGGGTCGTTTCGAGACAGCGAGTTTTAAACAATATCGATAGGATAAACATCGAGTCTAAACATAAAATTCCTTTTGTCTTGATTGATGAACACAGGATGGAACAGGTCCTGAACAATCTTGTAGAAAATGGTCTTAAATACTCCGAAGATGAGGATCCTATAAAGATCATAATTGAATATGACCCTCCGAAAGAGTTCGTAAAAGTCAGTGTTGTTGATCGCGGGATCGGTATCGATGCCCGTTATCATGAGGCAATATTTGAAAGGTTTTATCGTATCAATACTCCGTTGACTAATAAAGTTAGGGGTAGTGGCGTGGGATTGTCTATAGCAAAAGGGATAATTGAGGCTCACGGAGGAAGCATTTCGGTGGAAAGTCAAGGAGAAAAGGGTACAGCGTTTATTTTTACCATACCCTGTAAAAATCATATAAGGGGTGAAATGGATGAAACCGATAGCTTTGATTGTTGAAGATGATACTAATATATTGCGCTTTGTGCGAGCTAATCTTCGTGCAAGTGGTTTTGAGGTATATTCGGCCAAGACCGGAGAAGAGGCTTTAAGCCAATTCGAGAAAGTTGAACCTAATGTTATCGTTTTAGATTTAATGCTCCCGGGAATTGACGGATATGAGGTCTGTAGGATCATCAGAGAGAAATCAGATGTTCCTATTGTGATGATGACCGCCCGGGATGATATACAGGATGCGGTCAAAGGCTTGAATGCAGGGGCCGACGACTACATTACCAAGCCCTTCGCGGTTGAAGAGCTGTTGGCCAGGATCAACGCTGTTCTGAGAAGAGCAAAAAGCAACCTGATGAATAATGAATTAGAGAAATTGAAGATAGGCAATATATCGATCGATCTGGCCCAAAGAAGAGTTGAAGTTGATGATAAAATAGTTCATTTGACCCCTACTGAATTCAAACTACTCACCATGCTGGCCGGAACGCCGGGAAAGGTCGTCTTGCATGAAGAACTTCTGCAAGGCATCTGGGGTGAAGAATATAAGGGGTTTACACACTATTTGCGAGTAAGTATTGGAAGATTGCGGCAGAAGATCGAAAACGATCCGGGCAATCCGGAGATCATCATTACGTGCAGTGGAGTGGGTTATATGATAAAGAATCCCAAGGCATAATATAAGCATGTGCTATCGCGAGGTGAATTATGAGGGCAGCTTTGATCCAAATCAAAATCGCTTACGGAGAACCCCAAAAGAACATTGAAAAAATATCTTCTTATGTAGATAAATGCATGTCTTCGGAAAAAAACCAGACGTGATAATACTTCCCGAAATGTGGAACACAAGTTTTGCTTTGCCGGAAATCGAACTGATCGCAGATCAGGAAGGATACCGGCAGCTGAGTCAGTTAGAAAGCTTGCCTGCAAGCATCGGGTAAATATTGTTGCAGGTTCTGTAGCAGACAAACGTAAAGGGAAAATATACAATACCTGTTATGTATTTGATCGTAAAGGGCAAACCATTGCCCGGTATGATAAGGTCCATCTATTCAGTTTAATGAATGAACCAGCTTATATCACTCCCGGGGAAAAAGATCTTTGTTCAAGTTGGATGGGATATTGTGCGGAGTGATCATCTGCTACGACGTGCGCTTCCCGGAACTTTCCCGTGCTTACGCAATGGAAGGAGCGCAGATCTTGTTTGTGCCCGCTCAATTCCCCACCCAAGATATAACCCATGGATGCACCTTGTCCCAGCCCGTGCGATCGAAAATCAGATGTATGTTGTTGGTGTAAATCGGATCGGAAAAGAAAACAACGCCGAATTTTTCGGCAGGTCGATGGTAGTTGAACCCAAAGGTGACATAGTAATTTGTGGAACCGAAAATAAAGAAGAGATATTGATAGCTGATTTAGATCCGTCAAAGGTAAAAGAATCGCGGGAATACATGAGATGTCTTGAAGAACGCCGAGAGGACGTTTACAAAAATAATAAAAAGAAAAACCACCCGTAAAATAACGGGTGGTTTTTAAAGACGCATAGCGTCACTCGCCGAGGCTTTTATTAAGAGCATCGATCAGCTTTTCCGCATCAATGCCGTGAGCTGCCGCACCTTGGGCCAGATTCTCGAATCTGGCAGCGGCGCAGCCTAGACAACCCATTCCTTGTTTCATGAAAATTTCAACAGTTTGAGGGTAGTTCTTCACAATATCTGCGATGGACATATCTTTGGTGATCTTCATCTGTATTTCCTCCCCGGAGAAATAATTTTAGCCGGTTTGAGTATAACAGAAATAAAATGCCTGGACAACACCTAAGAATATTTAACAGGTTAATAACATGCCAATGTCGAAAGGTATATGATCATGATACCGACCAAGAGGAGAGGGCAATGTGCGCGGAATTTTTCGTATAAAA
The DNA here is from genome assembly GCA_040767105.1 of Peptococcaceae bacterium. Classification (GTDB taxonomy): domain Bacteria; phylum Bacillota; class Peptococcia; order DRI-13; family PHAD01; genus JAXGPE01. Next base: position 12,952 of record JAXGPE010000003.1, read on the forward strand.
GAATGGCTTTTGCTTATATGGCTAATTGGAGCTGTTTTATTTGTAGCTGCCTGTACAGATCAGAAAATCATCAAAGGATTAAATCCAGCCGAGCAGGTTTCTCAGCAACAAGAACAGGTGTATACTGAGGATCTTGAATTGGCACTCGGAGAAGAACTTAAAACGAGTGCGACTTTAGCTGAAAAAGGTTTTAATGAGGTTGGGAAGATCATGATCCTGATGTACCACGTAATTGGCGCTGATCAGGAGGGAGATTGGAAGCAGACTTCGGAGAATTTCCGCAGAGATCTTGACACTCTGTATCGGGAAGGCTATTATCTTACGGATTTAATGGATTATGTTGACAATAACATTTCTGCTCCAGCGGGCAAGACCCCGGTCATTCTGACATTCGACGATTCCACCGCAGGGCAATTCCGCTATTTGATCAAAGAAGACGGTACATTAGAATTAGACCCGGAGTGTGCTGTGGGTATACTTCTTGATTTTGCAGGACGAAACCCTGATTTCGGCTGTGCGGCTACTTTCTATATCAACAGTGAGCCTTTCGGACAAAGAAGATATTGGCAAGAAAAGCTTCAGAAGCTGATTGAGTGGGGCTTTAGCATTGGCAACCATACTTTTACACACCAAAAGCTTAACAAACTTGACGCAGTTGGAGTCCAGAAGGAGATCGCCCTGATTGCCAAAGCTGTGGAAGAAGCTGTTCCCGGATACAAAATCAGGTCGTTTTCTTTGCCTTATGGGATAAGTCCTCAAGACAAAAAACTTGTACAAAGAGGTGAATACTCAGGGTATAAGTATGAAAATTCTGCCGTCCTGCGGGTAGGAGCAGCACCGGGATCAAGCCCAAATACCATTGGCTACGACTCCTTAGCTTTACCGAGAGTTCAAGCCAGCTCACTCGAATTGGAAAAATGGCTGAATTATTTTCGGGATAATCCAACAGAAAAATATATCAGCGATGGAGACCCGGAGATCATAACAATACCTGAAAGTAAATCAGAAATGCTTGATGAGCAAAGAATTCAGGGCAAAAAGGTGCAAACATACTAATTGTTGATTCTAGCTTTAATTTTAGACCGTGGATTGTATAGTAAACAGTTGTTATAATAACCTTATTCTTTGATAAAGCAATAACTACAAAGGGGAAAAGAAAAATGGCTAAAATAAAGGGGATCATAGGGTTAAGACCTTCCAAAGAGGAAATCGTTGAAGTAACATGCCCCCCTTATGATGTGATCAAAGAGGGCAGCGTCATTGAAGGCGTCCTAAAGAAGAGAGATAACTCGCTATATCATGTTACATTAGGAAAAAAACCTGGCGAAGTTTTGCAGAGATTGATCAATCAGAAAATCATGCTTCCGGATGAAGAGCCATGTTACTATGTTTATGAACAAAACTATGACGGAATCAGCCGGACCGGCGTTTTAAGTGCGGTGGAAGTTTCTGATTATGCTCTTGGAGAGATAATACGTCATGAAAAAACATTCGATGATAAGGTTAAAGGAAGACTTGAACTAAGATCAAAAACAGGATACACATTTGAACCAGTATTCTTACTGACCGAAGCCAAAATTGAAGATACTCTTGAAAATATCAAGCAAAATCATTCACCTGTTTATGAATTCAGTTCTGATTTTGAAAACAATTCAGAACTGCATGGTATATATAACAGGATATATAGAATCCCGGAAGCCAGCAGCGCCGGGATTGAGCTGCAAAAAAACCTCAGCGAATACCCATTATATATTGCTGATGGGCATCATCGTTACCATGCCTCACTGCTTAATCATCAGACACATTTTTTGGGGTATATATGTCCGACCACTAAGGTCGTTGTGCAGGCATATAACCGCCTGATCAACGGGAAAAAATCATTTGGATCGATAATCGGACAAATACCGCTGCAAGAAACAGGCATTTTTACTACTCCAATGAAGCATTGCTTTGCGATTTACACTAAGGATAAATCCTTTTTGCTCGAGGCTCAAAAAATACCAAATGATGTGATTGGGAAACTTGATTGCAGTATATTAGAAAAAGAACTTTATCCCATTCTGGGCTTGACACATGAATTGATAATGGACCCCAGGCATTTTGATTATTATCCCGAAGCTGAACTGGAACAAATGAAAAAAAGGGTCGATGCCGGTGAATATGAAATAGCGGTGGCCTTACATCCCGTTTCAATAGAAGAATTGGTCGCCGTAGCCAATGCTGGGATCAAAGACCCGCAAATTGTTATGCCGGAAAAATCGACATATTTTTCACCGAAGATACTTTCCGGGATAATGATCTATAGGCACATATGTAAATAATTCTCTCCAGGCTAAGAGGAAAAATATATTTGACGTGGAAGTCTAATGTGTATAATACATGCGTGAGGTGCGATTATGTGGAAGGGCAGAAAAATCATTTTGCGCAGATTAACTGCAACTGATGCCGAGACTGTGCAGAAGTGGTACGTTGACAGAGAGTTTCGTATGGCTTATAACGAATACACAAGTGTGGAGCTTGATTCTATCCGCGAAGAAATAAAAAAAGCAGACCAAGAAATCTCAGATCCACGAACGACAAAGGTCGTATATATGGTTGTACGCAAAGCTGATAAACAGCCGATAGGCTTAGCTTGTCTGCGAAAAATAGACAGGCAAAACGGTAATGCCGAAGTCGTTCTCGGTATTGGTGAAAAAGATATGCGCCTTGCCGGTTATGGGGTTGATATGCTCATTGTGCTGCTCGACATTTTGTTTTATGAGCTGGGGCTGGAAAAATCATATTTACGGATATATGATAATCATGACTTGGGTTTAAACAGCGCATTGAATTTTGGATTCGTGATCGAATGCAGAATGCGCAAACAAGCATTTCTGGAAGGCAAATATGTTGATGTGTTGATTTTGGGATTACTTAAAAATGAATATGAAGCATTATCGATAGTTCCAAAATGGAAAAGCAAATATTCACAAAACGAATAACCGAGTTAATTCAGCAAAGAAAAAGAAGTATTTGCTGGAAAGCACCTCTGCGCAGGGTGCTTTTTCTTGTCAGCCAAAACATCACAGATCTGAGGCGGATGGATATGCAGAAGATTATTGTACAAATTGAATACAAAGACAAGAAAACATCCAGCGGGAAATTCCTCGATGGTATAATATATCTTAGGATATCGAACAGAATAAGCCGTGAAGAACAAGACAAACATATCGTTTTGCTTAAGCAAAATATATTGCGCAAAAAGAGCCTTTCCGAAAAAATACAATTTGATCCTCCGAAAACGGGAACATGGGATGATGAGAGTCTGAGGCTTCTGGCAGAGGAGATCAATTCTGCGTATTATTTTTTGCTGCTTGATGACATCTGTTTTCATAAACAATCAGCTACTTGGGGAACCTGCAGTATTCGCAAGAAGAAAATATACATTTCGAAAAGGTTGTTAAATGCGCCTGAAGATCTCATGCGTTATATTGTCACACACGAACTTTGTCATCTCGCAGAGCCATCGCATAACAAGAGGTTTTGGCAGCTTGTGAGCAGGGCATGTCCCGATCATAAAAATATGCGTAAACGGTTGAAGGCTTACGGATATTTAACAGCAACCCCCAATATATAGCAGAAGTGATATAGAGGAGGAAAACCATGGACTGGAGTACTTTACTTATACTTTTTATCGTCCTTTCTTCACTATTGCCGATGTTTAGACAGCGCAAAACGGAAATGGATAGGGTGAATTTAATAAGAACAATTGAAAAAAGAAGGGGCTCACGAGTGATCACCCTCATACATCGTCAGGAATCACTGAGTTTTCTCGGTTTCGCTTTTGGAAGATACATAAACATAGAGGATTCTGAACATGTTTTACGAGCGATCCGCCTTACTCCAGATGATATGCCTATCGATATAATACTGCACACTCCCGGCGGGCTTGTTCTGGCTTCGGAACAAATCGCTTACGCGATGCAAAGACACAAAGCAAAAGTCACGGTAATGGTACCGCACTACGCCATGTCTGGAGGGACTATGCTTGCGCTTGCTGCAGATGAAATAATCATGGATGAAAATGCTGTGCTTGGGCCTGTTGATCCGCAGATAGGACAATATCCGGCTGCTTCTATTCTGAGAGTCATCAAGGAAAAGGATCTGAAAGATATTGACGATAACACTTTGATCCTCGCTGATATAAGCCGCAAGGCTATCCATCAAGTTGAGAATACAGTTTACAATCTATTGGTCGATGAGCTCCCGGAGGAAAAGGCCCGGGATATTGCGCATACCTTTAGCCAGGGATTATGGACACATGACTATCCTATTAAAGTCAATGAATTGAAAAACATGGAGATTCCGGTACGCGTGGGTCTGCCAAACGAGGTTTATCAGTTGATGGAGCTTTATCCCCAAGCTTCCGGCCGCCGTCCTTCTGTTCAATATATTCCGATGCCATATGAGATGCCGGCCAAGAAGGATTAGAAGCGGCCACTGTATTTAAGGAGAAACAAGATGTTCATATCATTGTTTTTAAGTGCATATATCATCGGATTTTCCGGAGCGATGATGCCGGGACCTTTGTTGACTGTTACAATAAGTGAAGCATATCGTTTAGGATTCAAGGCAGGACCACTGATAGTTTTAGGGCACGCCATTCTGGAGATGACCCTGGTTTTGGGGCTGACAATGGGCTTGCATTTCGTCCTGATAAATCCTTATTTCAAAGCGGCAGTTGCTTTGTTTGGCGGTATCGTTCTTCTGCTTATGGGTGCAGGGATGACCCGGGAGGCGTGGAGAAAAGAATCTGCCCTGTCGCTTGGTCCCGGAAATAATAAGTATCGCCTGCCTCCGGTAATTTCAGGCGTCGTTATAAGCTTGTCAAATCCGTATTGGTTGATTTGGTGGGCAACAATAGGTATGACATATATTACTTTGGCGCTTAAGGGCGGACCGCTGGGGTTGGGAGTATTTCTGACCGGACATCTTTTAGCTGACCTAACATGGTACAGCATGATTTCTTTTACAGTGGCCAATGGCAAAAAAATGATCAAAGAGAATTTATATCGCAATATATTGATCGCTTGCGGTGTATTTATGTTTTCTTTAGGTTTATATTTCGTTTTTTCATCAATGAAATTTCTTGGTTCGTAATTGCTGCGTGTACTGTATTGCTTATAAGATTTGTATCGACTGTCGATATGAATGTCCTTAGCATATTGGTGCCAGTTTTCTTAATATGGTACAATTGATGGACAAAAGTGGGTGAAAAAATGGAAGTATATGCTTTGATAGGTCCAAGCGGAACAGGGAAAAGCCATCGAGCCATGATAGTGGCTTATGAACATGATATTGACACGGTTATTGATGATGGACTTTTGATAAAGGATGGATGCAAGCTGGCAGGGAAGTCGGCAAAAAGGGAGAAAACATCCCTGCAGGCAGTCAAAAGGGCTATTTTTCTTGACCCCGAACATGCAAAAGAAGTTAAAATTTGTCTTGAAAAAGAAGGTCCTAAAAGAGTCCTTGTCCTCGGGACTTCATTGCGCATGGTGCACAGGATCACCAAGTCTTTATCTTTGCCTGAACCGACCAAAACGATCGATATCGGCGAAGTAGCTACGGAAATAGAGATCAAAACAGCCAAAAATCTCCGTGAAGCACATGGTATGCATGTAATTCCGGTACCAACTGTTGAAATTAAAAAAGATTTCCCTGGATATTTAGTTGATCCGCTAAAATACTTTTTCCGCAAAAAGAATGAATCTATTCGTATACTCGGAGAAAAATCGATCATTCGTCCTCGCTTCAGTCGTATTGGCAGGTTATCGATCTCTGAGCATGCGGTATCACAAATAGTATCATTTGTGACAATGAGGACCCCTGGTGTGGTTCAGGCAAATAAGGTCCAAGTGGAAATGAGCGAAGAAGGAGTTAGAATAAGTCTGGAAATTGTGGTCACCTATGGAACTTTTATTCCTACTATTGCCAAAAATGTCAAACATAATGTCGAAAGCAGCCTTGAAAATACAACAGGGCTAATTGTATATGGTGTGCAAGTTCTGGTCAAATCTGTGCAGTTAAATGAATCGAGGTAATCTAATGAAGCAAGAGGCGTGGATGCAATGGATCATGGAAAGCGGACAAGTTGTATTACCCAAAGCCTTATTGCAAATGGCGCAAGAGCTTGAGCTCTTCCCGGAGCAGCTTGGAAGTTTAATATTGGCTATTTCCAGGACTCAGGAAGGACTCGGAATGGAAGAGCTGGCAAAAGACAGATGGATACAATGGTCATTAAAGGCTGGCTACGCTAAATGGCAAGGAGAGGGATCAAAACGAGGCATCACTTTCATGCCTCTGTGGAAAAAACTATATATGGCTTGGGATACAGAGGAAAATGGACGAGATAAATACCTGCCGAATAATAATGTCGGATTTAATTATGGCCGCGTTCTAAAATGGCTTGATCATGAAAGAGGAATGCCGTCGGTTACAATAAAGGAAAAACAAGTCATTCAGGAATTCAATCTTAAATATGGCTGGAACACTGAATTTATTCTTGCTTTTCTTCAGCTTGCCTTTGAAAGAGGGCACGATAAGGTTCAATTGTATCAACCTGTCGCTAAAAGGGTTTATGAAAGCGGTGCGAACACGATCAATGATTTGGTCACCTTGATGAATGATATTGATTGGACGCATCATAAAGTTGCCGAGATAAAGAAATGTATTGGCCAGTACGGCGGTGTGACTAATCCACAAAAGGAACTGTACCAGAAATGGCGAAACAACTGGAAATTCAGCCATGAGCTGATTCTGAAGGCGGCCATGGAAACAATACGCACAAATAATCCAAGCTTTAAGTATGTCGATGCAGTATTGAACAACTGGAAGGAAAAAGGAGTTCTAAGCATAGATGATGCAGATCGCAGTATTAAAGATCACGAACAAAGAATCAAGACGAGTAAGATAATAAAGACGGACACCAAAAGGATCAGCAGGACTGACCAAAGGGACTGGGAAAATATATAGAAATTGACAGGGGTGACCTTTTAATGGGCAGTATTTCTTCAAATGAAAGGCGCTTGCAAAGAATTGCCGAGTGGGAAGAACGCTTAAAGCTTGTCTACAAAAAAGTACCCGGAGTGGAAAAGATTGACCGTCTTCTGGCAAGGCAAGCGATAGAACTTGCTATGCTTGAACTGAAAAATTCACCGGAATCAGAAAAAGAAAAAGCAAGATCAAAAAGAGAAGAACTGCTTAAGAAAAAAAACGGGATGATAGTTGCCGGCGGTTTGCCTGAAAACATCTGCGAGATATGGTGGGAATGCAATAAATGTCAGGATACCGGGCTGGTCGCGCCAGGGATACGTTGTTCTTGTTCCGCTCAGGAGATATATTCTGAAAGATGGCAGTTGTGTGGGTTGACACCTGAACAACAGGGACAGACTTTTGAAAGCTTTTCTTTAGATTGGTATAAAGATAAAGCAAAGCAAAAAGAAAATTTAAAAATCTGTTATGATTTTGCCGAAAAACTTGCCGAAGGGAACCTGGCGGAAAACCTTTTTATTTTTGGAAATGTTGGGACAGGGAAGACGCATATGTGCAGCGCCATTGCACAGTATATTCTTTCTGCAGGCAAAAGCGTCGTATACCTCAAGTCGGGAAATTTACTTGACGTTCTCCGTCAGCAAAAACTTAACGCAAGTGCGGATGAAGCCTCGCTCGATAAAAAGATTCAAGCTATTCGAAATGCGGATTTACTTATAATTGACGACCTGGGAACGGAGAATGCCTCAGATTTCGTTCGCGAACAATTGCTCCTGATCATTGATGATAGGATAAACAAACGCTTATCATGGATAATCAGTACAAATTTAGCACCGAACGAGATAGGTGCTGTTTATGAAGATAGGCTGAGCGACCGCATCCTTGGTTTGTCAAAAATTATCAAGTTTGAAGGAGAAAGCGTCCGCAGACAAAAGAAAATAATGAAGTCTGCACAGTAAGATATCCCAATAGAATCTTAAACGCAGATGCTTATAAACTATATTTTATTGAAAAGTCATTCATGGAAAGGTTTAATAAGCGCAATGAGTGAGTGGCAAGTTGTTTTCTTCTCTGTTTTACCGATAACCGAATTGAGAGCTTCAATACCTTTCGCATTAGCGGCGGGGCTTCCTCCGCTAAAGGTCTATCTACTCGCTGTACTGGGTAATCTTCTGCCGATTTTCCCACTGCTTTTGTTGCTCGGCCCGGTGAGCGAGTTTATTTGCCGTTATCCGATAATTGGCAAGATATTTGATAATATATTGAACAGGAGTAGAAGCAAAGGTAAAAAAATCAGTAAGTATGGCTACATCGGACTAGCTTTTTTTGTCGCGATCCCGCTTCCCGGCACAGGAGTGTGGACGGGATCGTTGATTTCTTGGCTGTTGGGCATGAAGATCAAAGCTTCAGCCTTGGCGATGTCGGTAGGGGTATGTATATCCGGAATGATAGTCACCCTGGCGACAATTGGGATCATAAAGACAATAGTGCTTACTGAGATGCAGATTTTATTGGCTGTAGTAATAGTGGGAATTTTATTTTGGAAGCTCTACAAAAGAAGATGAAAAATTAGATATCTGCCAATTTAGACGCTCCTTAAGGAGCGTTTTTTGTTTTACAACAAAACAAAAAGAATTTACAGAAAATAGTGGTACAAAGTGGGGCAAAGTGGTATAATGTGGAGTGAAATGGTGAAGGTATGGCAGAAGTGGGGGCGAGGTCTTTGTTTACTGGTGAATACCAACATGCAGTGGATGGAAAAGGTCGACTAATTGTTCCGGCTCGTTTCCGCGAAGCGTTGGGCGAGATGTTCGTTATTGCCAGAGGCATGGACAACTGCCTTTTTGTTTATCCTGAAAATGAATGGAAGACCTTGGAAAACAAATTAAAAAACCTCCCTTTTACCAATAAGGATGCTCGGGCTTTTGCGCGATTTTTCTTTTCTGGAGCAGACGAGTGCGAGATAGATAAGCAGGGACGGATCCTGATAAATGCTAATTTACGGGAATACGCTGAAATAATAAAAGAAGTTGTGATCATAGGGGTAGGGACAAGAATAGAAATATGGGCTAAACAGAACTGGGAAGGATACAGTTCTGAAGCTGAAAAAAATTATGAAGAACTGGCTGAAAAAATAGTTGGCCTTGAGCTGGGATTTTAGGCGCTGTAATGGAAGAAGAAAGAATTTACCATGTCCCGGTAATGTTGAAACAAGTAATTGATTACCTTGAACCGTTCCCGGGAAAAGTTTTATTGGATTGCACGGCCGGAGGAGGAGGGCATAGCGAAGCTTTACTGCAAAAGATCCTCCCAAACGGGAAGCTGATAGCTATGGATCAGGACAAAGAGGCGGTCCAAGCTACGGAAAAAAGATTGAGCAGATATGGAAACGATAAATATAAGGTCATCCACAGCAATTTTGAGCATTTGAAAGAAGTAGTCACAAAGATTTATCCCCATGGTCTGGATGGTATTCTTTTTGATCTGGGAGTTTCCTCCCGCCAGCTTGATGAGGCGGGGAGGGGGTTTAGTTATCAACAGGATGCCCCCCTGGATATGCGAATGAATAAAGCTGCTCACAAGACAGCAGCTGATGTATTGAATGGTTACACTGAAGAGGAACTGGCACAGATCATATGGCGTTACGGAGAAGAAAGATGGGCCAGAAGGATCGCCCAATTTATTGTTAAAGCAAAGAAGGAACCAAGCTATTCGAACTACCGGAGAATTAGTTGAGATTATTAAGAAGGCAGTTCCCAAGGAAGCGCGCAGAGAAGGACCGCACCCGGCAAAAAGAACATTTCAGGCTATCCGCATAGAGGTCAACCGTGAATTGGAAATAATTAAGACAGCAATTGAGCAGGCGGTTGAAATGTTAAAACCACAAGGGAAAATAGCCGTGATTTCTTTTCACTCCCTGGAAGACAGGATAGTTAAGCAAACTCTGCGGGAATTATCAAAAGGCTGCATCTGTCCGAAGGATTTACCTGTTTGTGTATGCGGAAAAAAGGCTTTGATAAAGATCACCAATTCAAAGCCGATACTGCCTAGTCAGGAAGAAATAGAGAAAAATCCACGTGCAAGAAGCGCTAAACTTCGTCTGGCGGAAAAAATATGAGTTGAAAGGGTGAGCACTCTTGGCTGTTGCGGCAAGGAAGATTTATGGAAACGAAAATTATTCCGATATTCCTGCTTATAAACCGGATATTAAACAGAGAGCATCCCGGAAAACAACGAGAACATCGAATTACGGTATAGTTTTTGGAGTATTCGTTGTGATGATAGTCTTTTCCGTGGCCTTATCCTACACATTCATCCAGGCGATGGAAGCAAAAATATATTTTGAGATAAGCAAAACTGAAAGAAACAATCAAGAAATTGCCATGCAGAATGAAAAAATAAAATTGGATATTGCAAAACTTGAATCTCTGGATAGAATAGAGAACATAGCTATAGCAACCATGGGAATGACTAAAACACCTGAAATACAGTACTTGGCAATGCAGAATGTTAGTGAAAAGCCAGATGATATAAATTCGGCATCGGCTTTAGTCAACGCGAAAGTCGGCGTTGACGAAAACTTATCAGCCGGCAAAAAAATCATTGCCGGGATCGTAACGGTCCTTAAGGGGAAAAATCCCGGTTGATAAACCTGCAAATGGAGTGGGATAATTGTCGACAGCACCGTTAGGATACTTTAAAAAAAGAATACTGTTTTTGTTTTTGGTCATAGCACTTTTATTTTTTGGGATTACTGCACGCTTGGTATGGGTGCAATTCATCATTGGTGATGAATTATCAGAGAAAGCTTCTATGGCAAGGTTTAGAAGTGTGGAGGTCAAAGCAAAAAGAGGAGCAATTTATGATGCTAAGGGTCGTCCCTTAGCTATCAGTGTTAATACGGATTCTTTTTATGCTATACCTTCGCAAGTAAAAAAAGAAGCCCAGATTGAAGAAAAAGCTGTTCTGATAGCGCAAATATTAGAAAGAGATGCTGACGAAATCCTGGAACTGATCACACGCGAACAAGCGTTCGTATGGGTGCAGCGTCAAGTCCCTGATGATAAGGCCGCTCGGCTTAAAGAGCTGAAAATAGACGGCATAAAATATGTAGAAGAACCAGAAAGATTTTACCCAAAAGGAGAGCTGCTTTCGCAGACGCTCGGATTTTGCGGGATCGACAATCAAGGATTGAATGGTATAGAAGTCACTTACGATAAGATTTTGAGAGGTATACCGGGAACAATAATGGTCGAGTTTGACGCACGCGGTCAAGAGATAAATGAAGCTGTTCAAAAATATGTTCCTCCTCAAGACGGGAGCAGCATATTTCTGACGATCGACGAGACCATTCAACATATTCTGGAAAAAGAATTACATAAAATTATGGAAAATAGCAATCCTATAAGGACCGGGGCTATCGTTATGGAGCCTTCGACAGGCAGGATACTCGCATTAGCTTCATTACCGGCGTATGACCCAAACAAGTATACGCAATATGATCATTCGTTGTGGAGAAATTTCCTTATATCCGATGTATATGAACCGGGATCAACATTCAAGACTGTCACAGCGGCCGGGGCTTTGGAAGAGGGAGCGGTAAAACCGGAGGATCGCTTCTATTGCCCCGGATATATAAAGGTCGGGAATAGAATCATGCGTTGTTGGCGTTATGGCAGACCACACGGGAGCCAAAGCTTTACTGAAGGTGTACAGAATTCATGCAATCCCGTATTTATAAGTGTAGCTATGCGTGAGGGCAAGGAAATCTTTTATCGGTATCTCAATGGTTTTGGCTTTGGACAAAAAACCGGGATCGAATTACCGGGAGAGGCCATCGGGATACTTGTCGACCAAGAGAAATGCAAGGACCTTGATTTGGCTTCGATGTCGATCGGGCAAGCTAATGCGGTTACTCCGATCCAACTTATCACAGCATTTGCGGCGATAACTAATGGCGGATATTTGATGAAGCCACAGCTTGTTAAGGAAATCAGAGATAAAGAAGGAAACTTGTTGTCTACAATTGAACCACAAATTATTCGTCAAGTGATTTCAAAGGAAACATCGGAAAAATTCTTGAATATACTTGAAACAGTCGTAAGTCAGGGGACGGGCAAGAATGCATTTATTGAGGGATATAGGGCTGGCGGAAAAACAGGAACAGCTCAGAAGATCATCCCCGGAGGGGGTTATTCATCTTCAGAATATATTGCCTCTTTCATGGGAGTTGCGCCGACAAATGATCCCCAGGTAGTTTGCCTGGTAATAGTTGATTCGCCTCAGGGACTTTATTTTGGTGGTCAGGTTGCTGCTCCGGCATTCAAAAATATAGTCGAAGGAGCGTTGCGCCATCTTAAAGTGCCGGCACAGGTGGAAGAAAAGAAAATAACGAATACAGCGATCGAAAAGGTTGAACTGCCGAACGTGGAAGGAAGGGAAACGTCAACAGCAAAAGAGCTGTTGTTAAATTCTGGCTTTGAAACAAATGTTTTAGGCGAAGGGACACATATTAAAGCTCAATATCCCAAAGCAGGGCAATCTTATCAAAAAGGAGAAAGAATCACTTTATACACCGGCATCCCCGGAGGAGCAGACAATATTGAAACAGTAACTGTGCCGGATCTAACGTTGAAAACAGTTGAAGAAGTGATCGAAATCACAAAGATGCTCGATTTTGGATTCGAGATAAAAGGCAAAGGAATAGTAGTAAACCAAGAGCCTGTGCCGGGAACACAGCTGGTCATTGGAGAAAAAATAATTGTTAATATGGAAGAGGAAGAAAGTGGCGAAGCGGAGGAATTTGCTCCCTAAAAAACCTTATATTAAAGAGAGGTGATGGGTTGTGCTGTTAGGTGAAATACTGAGTTACTCCGAAATAAATGAATGGGATTGTGATCCGGTAACTGAGATTACTGGTATAACCTATGACTCGAGAAAAGTGTTTCCAGGGGCAGCTTTTGTTGCCATAAAAGGGTTTAAAACAGATGGGCACCTCTACATTGAAGATGCTTTTGTCAGAGGTGCAGCTGTGGTTGTAGTCGAAGACAAACGTTTTATATCAAAAGGACGTCCCTGGATAAAAGTTCCCGACAGCCGCAGAGCTTTAGCCGATTTCAGTGCTCCAATTTATGGTTTTCCCGGAGATAAACTGAACATTATTGGAGTTACGGGTACCAACGGCAAAACAACCACCACGAATTTAATAACATCAATATTGGAAGAATATGATCATCGACCGGGACTTATAGGTACCATCCATAACCGTATCGGAAAAGAAATCATTCCCGTTGAGCATACAACTCCCGAAGCCTCTGATTTACAGAGCTTACTAGCTTATTTTGTTGACAAAGCAGCAGACTATGCAGTAATGGAAGTGAGCTCGCATGCCCTGGAGCTTCATAGGGTAAATGGTACGGAATATGATGTTGCTGTGTTTACAAATCTAACTCAGGATCACCTCGATTTCCATGAAAACATGGACAAATATTTGGCTGCGAAAGGAAAGCTTTTCAGCAATCTTGGTGTAAAATCAAAAAAAACGAGACATAAATTTGCAATAATCAATGCAGATGATCAATCTAGTGATAGTCTTAAGGATATATCTTCTGTTCCGGTCATTACTTATGGCATAAACAAACAAGCTGATATTATGGCGAAAGATGTAAGGATAAGTGCTGATGGAGCTAAATTTAAATTGGAGTACATAAATCAATCTCTTCCTGTGAGTTTGAAAATAACAGGTATATTTAATGTTTATAACGTTTTGGCAGCGACTGCTGTCGGACTTGTCGAAGGTGTGCCGATAAAAAACATTATAACTTCACTGGGGAAAATAGATGGAGTCCCGGGACGATTTGAAAAAGTATCAGCAGGACAAGACTATACAGTGATTGTTGATTATTCACATACTCCGGATAGCTTGGAAAACTGCCTTAAGACTGCCCGCGAATTTGCAGAATCAAGAATAATCACAGTTTTTGGCTGCGGTGGAGATAGAGATAGTAAAAAAAGACCTTTGATGGGGGAAGTCGCTGGGAGACTTTCCGATTATATAATTGTTACATCAGATAACCCGCGTTCTGAAGATCCGCATAAAATCATCGAGGACATATTACCAGGTTTAAAACACAGTGCATCAAATTCGACCTATACTGTTATAGCAGACAGAAAGGAAGCTATAAACAGGGCAGTAGAAATGGCTGGAACGAGGGATGTAGTGATTATTGCCGGAAAAGGTCATGAAACCTATCAGATAATAGGCAGCAAGGTTCTGGATTTTGATGATCGGGAAGTGGCTTTGGCAGCAATCGAGAACAGGATGAAGTATGAAAAATGAAGAAGAGGTGTCTGCATGTACGGGTTGACATTACAATATATTGCTCGCGAGACGGGAGGAAAGCTTATTGCTCACGAAAAATTTTACGCGTATGAGCCTATCGGAGCAAGTATAGACACCCGCACCTTATCAAAAGGTGAACTGTTTTTTGCCATTGCCGGTGAAAGAACAGATGGACACGAATATTTGAAACAGTCGATGGAAAACGGTGCAATTGCTGCTGTGGTCAGCAGAGTTCCGGATATAGAAGCTCTGCAAGGATTTCCGCTCATTGTTGTTGGGAATGCTTATGAAGCATTACGCAGCACAGCGGCTTTGATGAGAAGATCATTTAAAGGCAAAGTGGTCGCTGTTACCGGAAGCACAGGGAAAACAACAACAAAAGACATGCTTTGGTCTATATTGAATCAAAGAGCCCCGGCGCTTCGTAATATCGGAAATATGAACAATGAACTGGGATTGCCGCTGACCATATGCGCCCTAAAGGAAAAACATTGGGCGATGATCCTGGAAATGGGCATGCGTGGGTTGGGTCAAATTGATGATTTAGCCGAAATTAGCGCACCAGATCACGCTATTATTACAAATATAGGGCATACTCATCAAGAAATACTTGGAAGCCAGGAAAATATTGCCCGGGCAAAAGCCGAATTATTACCGCATATTCCTCGGGGGGGGGCGGTTATTTTAAATTATGCGGATCAAAGCTTGTTGAGGCAATGGATAGATAATACAAAAGCTGAAATATTATGGATCGGACAAGATAATAATGCAGATATTTGGGCAGATGAAATAATCAAAACAAGAGACAGTGATCTGTATAACAGGTGTTCTTTTTACGCTTGTACAGCTTTTGGAGAAAGAGAAAGGATAGATCTATTTATCCCCGGTAAACACAATATATCAAATGCGCTTAGCGCTATTATGGCAGCAAGGAAATTGGGAATCACATGGCAGGAGATCCGAACCGGCCTACAGAATTTAGAAATGAGTTCTATGCGTTTGGAATTCAAGAAAATATCGCATCCGGATGCCTTGATCATCAACGATACATATAATGCCAGTCCGGCATCAATGTGCGCAGCACTTGATGTTTTGGTTTCTGCAGGCAGAGAGACCGATCGAAAAATCGCCGTCTTGGGTGATATGTACGAACTTGGTGATTATACAAAAGAGGGACATGAAAATGTAGGTATAAAAGTAAGTGAAAAAGGAATATCATATCTATTGACTGTTGGAAAGAATGCCGAATATATCGCTGAAGGAGCTAAAAATGCTGGTATGTCCGGAGAAAAAATATTTGTATGTATTGATAAAAAAGAACTTATACACAACTTGGATATGATATTAAAGAGCGGCGATGTCATTTTGATCAAAGGTTCCCGCGGAGCTAAAATGGAGGAAATTGTCTCTGCGTTGATCGATCAGGGAAGGAGTTCATAAAGTGGAGGTAATTTTTAAAGCGTTTTTATTTTGCGCTGTTTTTTGTGCTTTGTGTATCCCGATTTTGATCCCGCTATTACGCAAAATAAAATTTGGACAATACGTTCGTAATGACGGACCGGAAACCCATAAATCTAAAACAGGAACGCCGACCATGGGCGGAGTAGTTTTCTTCGCCGCGCTTATTATTGTAGCTGTAATATATGGGCATAGCGATAACAATTTATATGCAGTGATATTAGTGACGATTTGTTTCGGTTTGATTGGATTTGCTGATGATTTCAAAAAGATAGTCTTGAAACGCACGCTTGGTCTTAAAGCAAGGGAAAAAATAGCTGCTCAACTTATTTTCGCAGGGATATTCGTACTTTATATAATTTTTTTAGGCGACAGAGGAACGGAAGTATTTATACCGATATTGGGGAAATGGTTTGATATGGGAGCGCTTTACATACCGTTTGCTATACTTGTTATGGTCAGTTCAAATGCAGTCAATTTGACTGATGGATTGGATGGTCTTGCTGCCGGCGTCGTTTTCTTCGTAGCGTTAAGCTATATTTTGATCGCAAATTCTGCCGGGTTCAATCAAATGAGTATTTTTGCTGCTTGTCTTGCTGGTTGTTGCCTGGGTTTTCTGTTTCATAATTTATATCCTGCTAAGATATTTATGGGGGATACAGGAGCATTCATCCTGGGCGGAGCCTTGTGTGCCCTCGCTATAACAACAAAAACAGAGCTGTTTCTGCTTTTGTCGGGGATGGTGTTTGTATTAGAAGCACTTTCGGTAATTATCCAAGTAATTTATTTCAGATTTACCGGAGGCAAACGTATTCTCCGGATGGCACCATTGCATCACCATTTCGAATTAAGCGGATGGACAGAAAAACAAGTGGTATTCTTGTTTTGGCTTTTTGGAGCAGCAGCGGCAGCGATATCCGTGATAGTTTTTATTTGAGAAAAGAGGAACTATTATGCAGGGCAAAAAGGTGTTGATCATTGGAGCAGCTAAAAGCGGGATCGCCGCGGCTTCTTTTCTTGTAGAAATGGGAGCGGAAGTATATTTGAATGATATAAGACTTCCGGAAGATATAGGTAAAGAAGAAATAGCCTTACTACAGAGAAATGGAGTAAAGGTTCTCTTTGGGAAACACTTTTCTCTTAGGGGATTTTCCCCGGAATTTATAATTATAAGTCCCGGAGTGCCCCTTTCAATACCGCCTGTATTGGAAGCGAAATCAAAAGGGATCCCTGTATGGAGTGAAATCGAGTTGGCATTTCGTTATTGTAAGGCTCCGGTCGTAGCAGTGACCGGCACTAATGGAAAAACTACCACAACAGCATTATTAGGCCAGATGTTTTCTGATCGTGGAATAAAAACTTTTGTCGGGGGTAATATCGGAGTCCCTTTTATCAGCGAAAGCAACAAACTAAACGCAGATGATCTCGCAGTAATTGAAGCCTCAAGCTTTCAACTGGAGACGATAGAGCTATTCAAGCCGAAGGTGGCGATAATACTAAATTTAACACCTGATCATATTGACCGCCATGGTTCATTTGAAGGATATATCAAAGCTAAGTCGCAAATTTTTAAAAATCAGGAAAATGTTGACTGGCTAATTTTAAATTGGGATGATCACGAAACAAAAAAACTTGCTTGTCAAGCAAAGGCAAGAAAAATGTATTTCAGTCGCAAGGAAAAACTTGCTGAAGGGTGTTACGTTGAAGATGGGATCATAAAAATAAATAGAGAAGGAAAAACAATACCAATTATAGCTACAAAAAATATATTGATCAAAGGAAACCACAATGTTGAAAACGTTTTAGCTGCGGCAGCGGCAGCAACTATCATAGGTGTTGAGCCCAAGTCTTTAGAGAAGACCCTGAAAACTTTCCCCGGGGTTGAACATAGGCTTGAGAAAGTTCTTATTCATAGAGGCATTGAATATGTCAATGACTCTAAAGGCACTAACCCTGATGCATCGATCAAGGCGATCGAAGCATATGGATGTCCCATCATACTTATAGCTGGCGGTAAAAACAAAGGAAGTGATTTTACCGAGTATGCCCATGCCATAAAAAAAAGGGTCAAAAAAGTGATATTGTTGGGCCAAGCTGCAGCAGAAATAGAAAAAGCGCTAAAAGCTATCGGATATGACCAATATATAAATGTCAGTGACTATCAGGAAGCAGTCAAAGAAGCGTGCAAAGCAGCTCTTCCCGGGGATGTTGTTTTGCTATCTCCGGCTTGTGCCAGCTGGGATATGTTCAATAACTATGAAGAACGCGGCAGACTGTTTAAAAAAATAGTCAGAGAAATAGCCGTTGATTGATTGCATATATTGTGTGCTATGGAGGTTAAAAAAGAATTGAAAAAAAATACTCCGGATATATTGATTGTTTTTGCGACAGCTTTGCTGCTCATAATAGGAATAATAATGGTGTTCAGCGCGAGTTATTATGACACGATCGATCATGATCCATATTATTATTTCAAAAAACAGCTGATATGGGGAGCTATTGGCACTGTGGCCATGATATTGGCCATGAAGATCGATTATTTCAAACTGAAGCCTTTGACCGACGTTGCATTTTATGCTTCATTGATACTTTTAGGCTTGGTGCTGGTCCCGGGAATAGGTTTCGAGATAAAAGGAGCCCAGCGTTGGATAGACCTTGGGTTTACTAATTTACAGCCATCAGAGCTTGTTAAAATATCGCTGGTGTTTTATCTGGCAAAATACCTAAGTGAAAGGACCAGAAAACTTAAAAGATTTTTTATTGACCTTGGCCCTTATTTGCTGCTTATCGGAATCGTTTCTGTAATGATCATGCTTGAGCCTGATCTGGGTACAACTGTGGTAGTTGTTCTATCGGCACTTAGCGTGATATTTGCTGCTGGCATACGCATATGGCATATGATATTTCTGGGGATTTGTACTACTGTTGCCGGTGCAGCCTCTATAGTTCGGGAGCCTTACCGCTTGAATCGAATAATTGGTTATCTTGATCCTTGGGCACACGCCTCAAAGGAAGGTTATCAGACAGTTAACTCGCTGTACGCTTTAGGTTCAGGTGGACTCTTGGGTGTCGGACTCGGGAACAGCAGACAGAAACTTGCCTATCTGCCGGAACAGCACACAGACTTCATTTATGCTATACTTGGCGAAGAGCTGGGATTTTTCGGAGCATTTTTGATCATTATATTATTTTTCATTATTGCCTGGAGAGGATATAGAACAGCGGTAAAATGTCCTGAGGTTTTCGGGAGTCTTCTGGCTGTCGGGATAACTACAATGGTCGTATTTCAAGCGTTTATAAATATGGGAGTTGTGACAGGCCTGCTGCCGGTCACGGGAATAAGTCTGCCATTCATTAGTTATGGAGGATCTTCGCTCCTGCTTTCTATGTTTGGGATTGGAGTATTATTAAATATATCAAGTCATTGCCCAAAAACATGAGGAGTTTATAATGCCAAAGCATGAAGAAGTACAAATACCAAAAATAATATTATCCGGGGGAGGTACCGGTGGACACATATATCCGGCGCTAGCCATCGCTCAAGCGATAAAAAAGAAATGGCCCAGGGCCGATATCCTTTATGTTGGAACAGCAAAAGGCATGGAAAGTCTTATCGTTCCCCAATCAGGTTTGGAATTCGCCGCTTTTGATATCGAGGGGATACCAAGAAAAATATCTTTTAAGGCAATAGCAGCGATATATAAAATGATTTTGGCAACGATCAAGGCACGAAGCCTGATTTTGAATTTTAAACCTAATCTGGCAATAGGGACTGGAGGGTACGCGTCTCTGCCCATACTATTAAATGCTATATGGGGAAAAATACCTTCAGTGATCCATGAACAAAATGCTTTTCCGGGAATGGCCAACCGCTTTTTGGCTAAAAAAGCCAGTAAAGTAATGCTATCCTTTCAAGAGGCGTTGGAACATCTGCCCGAAAAAAGCAGAAAAAGAGCTATAGTTACAGGATTGCCTGTGCGAGAAGATATTCTAAAAACAACGCGCAATGAAGGATTGACCCATTATGGCTTTCAAGATGATTTGCGGGTCGTGCTTTCTTTGGGCGGGTCCAGAGGGGCAAGAAACCTTAATAAAGCAATGATCAGGGTAATGATGTCGATGAAAAACGAGGTGCAGTTTATCCATGTTACCGGTCAGCATGAATATTCCAGCTTTTTGAATGAGCTTGAGGAGTCTGGTATAGACATTAAAAATAAGAATAATATGATCATTCTTCCATACATCCAAGATATAGGTTACGCTCTAGCATGCGCGGATATCTGTGTATCAAGGGCAGGAGCAGCCTTTATTTCAGAAATGACCGCTAAAGGAGTCCCGGGAATACTTGTACCATACCCATATGCAACAGACGATCATCAGCGATACAATGCGGCAATGCTTGCCGAAAAGGGCGCAGCTTATATGATAAACGATCAAGAACTTACGGGAGACTTATTGCTTGAAAGGATTGAATCCTTAATTTACAATGACGAAATAAGAAATACAATGTCTGCAGAGAGTGCGAAAGCAGGATCGATTGATGCGATCAAAAACATCGTAGAATTATTGAGACAATACATCGATTAACATAAAGGGGCATTCAGACAATGGAAAAATCAAAACATATATTTTTTATAGGTATCGGCGGTTCAGGAATGAGCGGAATCGCAAAAGTACTACTGGATAAGGGCTATATGGTTTCTGGATCAGATATCCACGAAACAGATATTACAAACAAGTTGATTCAATCAGGAGCTAAAATCAATTATGGCCATCGTGCTGAAAATCTCTCGGAAGATATTGACACAGTGGTATTATCCTCCGCAATACCTAGAGAAAATCCCGAGTACTGCAAAGCAATCAAAAAGAATCTTTGCGTTTTACAAAGAGCGGAAATTTTAGATCGCCTCATGACTGGCAAAAAAGGAATCGCTGTTGCCGGAGCACATGGAAAAACAACAACGACATCGATGATCGCAAAGATATTTGATGATAATGGTTTGCAGCCGACAATAATTATCGGTGGAGAATTAAGAGATATTGGTGGGAATGCAAAGTACGGTCAAGGGGAGTATCTTATTGCCGAAGCTGACGAATCTGACGGGTCATTTTTGAAACTGCATCCCTGGATCAGCGTTGTGACTAATATTGAAGATGATCACCTTGATTATTACGGATCGAAAGAAAATATTGAAAAAGCTTTTATCCAATTTGTTTTGCTTACTCCTTCGGATGGATACGCAGTGCTATGTCTGGATGATCCTGCAGTAAAAAACGTTTTGCCGCAGTTGAAAGGCAAAATAAATATAATAACATACGGCTTTGATCATTCGGCGGATTGTAGAGCCGAGAATATAAAATTGGATGGGGAAAAAACAACAGCAAACATTTATTTCCATGAGCGATCATTAGGTATAATGGAACTTGGGGTACCTGGAAGACACAATATTCAGAATGCCCTGGCTGCGATAGCGGTCTCTCATATCTGCGGAGTGGATTTTAATTCAGCTTCGTCTGCGCTGATTGAATTTAAAGGTGCAAATCGAAGATTTCAAAAAATAGGTACATTTAATGACATAAGTATTTATGAAGATTATGCTCATCATCCAACCGAAATCAAAGCAACTTTGACTGCTGCGCGGACACTTAAACCCAAAAGGATCGTAGCTGTATTCCAACCGCATCATTTTTCAAGAACCAAGCTGTTATTAAAGGAATTTGGCAATGCCTTTTCTGAAGCAGACTTGATCATCATCAATGAGATATATCCAGCAGTGAAAAACAGATACCGGGAATAAATGCCAAGCTAATAATACAGCAGATCATGGACCAAGCTGGGATCAGAGCAGAATATGTATATCACCGTGAAGATATTTCAAAAATGCTCCTTAAATTGATCAAACCGGGTGATCTAGTCATGACTATAGGCGCAGGAGATATATATCTCACTGCAAAAGAGCTGTATTGCTTATTAAAAACTGAATAAGAAACGTGAGCAAATATGGATAAAATAGCCTTTCAAGACATTATCAGAAAAGAAATGGATATAGATTTAAAATTGAACAGAACCCATGACTCATCATACAACCTGGAAAATCGGCGGGCAACGCTGAAATGTTTTGCCAACCTCAAAATACAGAGGAATGCGCAAAGATTTTGCAGCTTGCCAACAGAACGAATGTACGTGTATGGATTTTAGGACTTGGGTCAAATGTGCTTGTTGCCGACAATGGAATAAAAGGGCTTGTGATAAGCACTAAAAAAATGAACGGGATTAGATATTCAGATGGAAATATCATTACAGGATCAGGAGCCGCGCTGGCTCAAGTAAGTTTGTTTTTCGCTTGGAAATCTTGCACTGCAAGGATTAAGAATTCGCCTCCGGTATCCCGGGAAGTGTCGGAGGAGCAGTAATAATGAATGCCGAGGGGCATTCGGAAGTTCTGTTAGTAACGTGTTGAGTACAGTTACCACCTTGGATATTCACGGCAGAAGAAAAACGTATGATAATAAGATGCTCGGGTTTAGTTGCCGTAACAGTCTATTAAAAGGGAAACAGGAAATTATAACCGAAGCAGTTTTTAAATTGCAAAAAGGAAATATGGAAGATATTAGAGCTAATATCGCACGGTACACGAAAGTCAGAAAAGATAAACACCCACTCAATCTGCCGAATGCAGGAAGTGTATTTAGAAATCCGATACAAAAAACTGCTGGAAAATTGATTGAAGAAGCAGGTTGCAAGAAAATGCGAATCGGCGATGCCCAAGTTTCCGAACAACATGCAAATTTTATTGTTAACCTTGGACAAGCAAGGGCAACCGATGTTTTGGAACTTATCAGGCTGGTCCAAGAGACCGTCTACAAGCACAGCAATATTATGCTTGAACCTGAAATAGTATTGCTTGGCTTCGAATAAAACATCATGAGAAGCTCTTATTGCTATTATGGACATGAGCATCACGTATGCTATAATGTTATTGGTTGTTGAATTTTAGTATTGTAATATAAGGAGTATTGCTCTTGGACCGGCAAAAAAAGGGCATTATCGTAAGCAAGAGGAATAAAAGAAGCAAGGCTGCACCGATGATTGGATTGTGGCTTTTTTTATTGATAGCCTGTATAGGATTTTCTTTGCTTCTTTTAAATTCAAAAGTATTTGATGTGCGATATATAGGCATTGAAGGAAATACATCCATCCCAGCAGAAGATATTGCCGAAATAGGAGTACTTATGCCAGGTGAAAATATCTTCAGAATGAACACAAGTATAATTGCTGAAAATATCGTCAGACATCCCCAGATCAAAAGTGTTACCGTTGAAAGAAAATTACCTGAACAGATAGTATTTGTAGTAGAAGAAAGGAAGCCATATGCCTATCTGATAAGCTCTGAAGATTTTATCGTTATAGATGATGAAGCAGTATATTTATATAAAAAATCTGCAATAGATAATGTTTCAATGCCCTTTATCAGTGGTGTCCAGCTTACTGGAGAAATTACGCCAGGGGTAAAAATCACTAATCCCGGATTGATCGCAGCCATTGAACTGATAAATATGCTCGGTTCGGACATCATGGCAGAAATATCAGGGATAATAGCAGAAAACCCAGAAACCTTGACCTTGAAAACATTACAAGGGGTTGAGATACGCTTCGGTAAAGCGGAGGATTTGAACAGAAAAATTCAGATGATGCAGCAGCTGCTTATAGATAATGCAGCGATATTTAATGATCAAACGATTGAGTATATCGATTTGCGCTATGATACATCATTGGTGATAAAAAGAAAATAGAAAAAACTCTTTTTACTGAAAGGAAAACAATGCACTATTGTTGAATATGCAAGTAATAGTTCGTAAAAAAAGCGTAAAAGGCAGGTCGACTAACGGATAAAAAGATCCTGCGTCTAGAAATACATAGAGGGTTTGACTAGAAAGGGGACGAACTCATGCTTGAATTTGAAACTGATGTTCATAAAACCGCTCAGATAAAAGTTATAGGTGTTGGAGGCGGAGGCACTAATGCCGTTAATAGGATGATCGAAAGCGGATTAAAAGGTATAGATTTTATTGCAGTAAATACTGATTCACAAGCCTTGCATATGTCGAAAGCTGAAAATAGAATCCAAATCGGAACAAAACTCACCCGTGGGTTGGGAGCTGGTGCGGATCCGGAAATAGGACAAAAAGCTGCAGAAGAAAGCAGGGAAGAACTGGCTAATGCACTGCGCGGAGCGGATATGGTCTTTATCACCGCAGGTATGGGCGGGGGAACAGGGACTGGGGCAACATCTGTTATCGCTGAAATTGCCAAAGAAATCGGAGCTCTCACTGTTGGAGTTGTAACAAAACCATTTCCTTTCGAGGGACGCAGAAGGATGTCTTATGCTGACAGCGGAATAATCAGTCTCAAGAATAAGGTAGATACTTTAATAATGATACCCAACGAGAAATTATTAAAGGTGGTTGATAAAAACACTTCGATCAACGATGCTTTCCGCATCGCAGATGATGTATTAAGACAGGGCGTACAGGGCATATCAGATTTGATCGCTGTACCAGGACTGATCAATTTGGACTTTGCCGATGTAAAGACGATTATGTTAGAAACGGGCTCAGCACTTATGGGAATAGGAGTTGCCTCCGGTGAGAACAAGGCTTCGGTTGCTGCTAGAGCCGCAATTTCAAGTCCTCTGCTGGAGACATCCATAGAGGGAGCCAAAGGTGTCCTGTTAAATATTACAGGAGGAGACGACTTAGGATTATTTGAGATAAATGAAGCTGCCGAAATAATCGCTCAGGCAGCTGATCCAGATGCTAATATTATTTTTGGGGCAGTCATCGATAAAAATTTAAAAGATGAAGTCAGAGTGACGGTTATCGCAACCGGCTTTGAACGTTTCAAAGCGAAAGACAACATGATACAACTTGATGTTAAACCGTTTGCATCGGAAGACTTGTTTATCCCGCCTTTCTTGCGTCCTAAAAAATAAACATCCTTTTGTCGCCGTGCGGCTCATAACTGCTGTTATGGGCCGCATTAGCATATTTATACACAAAAGCGGATACGGAGGTCGATGAAATGCAGATCCGAAAAGCAAAACTAAGTGATGTTGAGGCTATGCATCAAACTATCAATTATTATGCGGAAAAAGGACTGATGCTTTCCCGGCCAAGAAGTGTCCTTTATGAATGTATCAGAGACTTTATTGTTGCTGAGGAAGATGGCGAGATCCTTGGTGTTGGCGCCTTGCATATTATGTGGGTAGATTTAGCAGAGATACGTGCGCTTGCGGTAAAAAGTGAACACACATCAAAGGGAATAGGCAGAAAAATTGTTGAATATGCGCTTGAGGAAGCAAAAAGCATGGGCATTCCGAAGATATTCGCTTTGACATACAGACCGAAGTTTTTTGAAGGTCTTGGTTTTGTTGAAACCCTCAAGGAAAGCATGCCGCAAAAAGTTTGGGGAGAATGTATAAACTGTCCAAAATTTCCTAATTGTGATGAAATATGTTTAAAAATAGACGTAATATAAAAAAATACTATAAAGAATAGTGAAGAAAAATGTTTAAGAGAATTGAAAATCAAGGACTTGTGTATTTTTGCTCACAGGAATTCATCAGAACAGGTCTTGTGGTTCACGCTTTCAGCAGTCGATTGGGCGGAATAAGTACAGGAGTATATGCCGGACTCAACCTCAGTTTTATGACGAAAGATGAACCAGAAAAAATCTATAAAAACAGAAACATTTTTTTATCGACCTTGGGGATCGACCAGAAAAATGTCGTCTGTGCTCAGCAGGTGCACAAAGACAAAATCTACAGGGTCGAAAAGAAGGACCTCAAATCGGGATCAATTGAACTGCATGACTCAATAGCAGAAACGGACGCATTGATTACTTCTGAGCCCCAAATCCCCTTGATGCTCTTTTTCGCAGATTGCGTTCCTATCTTGCTACTTGATGTGTCTTGTAAAGCAGTCGCAGTCATTCATGCCGGATGGAAGGGCACGATCGCTCAAATCGCGGCAAAAACAGTCGCAGCTATGCAGAAAGAATTTAATTCTTCACCCAAAAACATACTGGCAGCCATAGGGCCGAGTATAGGACCATGCCATTACGAAGTTGATATGCCTGTTATTAGAGCCGTCCAAAGCCTTTATCCAGAAACATGGAGCGAACTGCTTCAGAAATCGACCAATGAAGACAGAGCTTATTTTGACTTATGGAGTGCAAATATTAGACAATTGCATTGTTCAGGTGTTCTGAAAGACCATGTATACTGTATGCATTCTTGTACATTGTGTAATAAAGAATTATTTTTTTCTCACCGTGGAGGAATGTCTGGAAGACATGCAGCATTGATCATGCTTAGATAAAGGAGGTTGGTGTATGAAAAGGATATTAGTTGTTGATGATGAACCTTGTATATTGCAGCTGGTGAGTTTTAACCTTGAAAAAGCCGGATATAAAGTTGAAAGCTGTGAGGATGGCCTGACTGCAATGAATAAAATCATCTCCGACCCTCCTGATTTGCTTGTTTTGGATTTAATGCTTCCTGGCATGGACGGTTTGGAAGTATGTAAAAATGTTCGGCAGCTGGAAAATACGAGGACTTTACCAATCATTATGCTTACGGCGAAAGTTGAGGAAATAGACAGAGTCGTTGGTCTCGAAATCGGAGCAGATGATTATATGACAAAACCCTTCAGTCCGCGTGAACTTGTTGCAAGAATAAAATCACTGCTGAGACGCACTCAGGGGATACTGGAAGAGTCAGCGGCAACTCAAAAACCTATCATCAGGGGCAGACTGGCAATTTATCCTGAAAGATATGAGGCATATATTGATAACGATCTTATGGAATTGACTCCAAAAGAGTTCCAGTTACTTATGCGCATGGCATCAAATCCGGGCAAAGTATTTTCCCGCGATTTTTTGCTTGAAAATATCTGGGGCTACGAATTCATCGGAGATACTCGTACTGTTGATGTGCATATACGACATCTAAGGAAAAAAATGGAAAGGAACGAAGACCACGAAGAGATGATTGAAACAGTCCGTGGGATCGGATACAGGTTTAAAGGATGATATGAGCAGATTTTCTTTGAAAATTGCTTTTGCCGGTCTGGTGTTTGCGCTGTTCACATATATCACAATTTTATACATTTCACAAACCAGAACAGGAAGTGAAATAAGCCTCCAGATAGCTATTGCAGTGATTTTCGGAGGACTTTTCCTTTATTATATCTGGGTCGATAACAATCATACAGCAACTATTCGTGACATGAATAAACTGGTTAAATCATATAAAGAAAAGAATCTCGGCATGCGCCTAAATGCTCATCGTGCAGATGAGTTGGGTGATCTGAATGATTCCTTATCTGCCATGTCGTTAGTAATGGAAAACACCTTGGCGGAAAACAAACAAAAAATCGATCAAATGGAAACTATCCTGACGAGCATGGTCGAGGGAGTTATGACTTTCGACGTATCAGGAAAATTATTGTTGATGAATAAAACTGCCGAGGATATGTTGGGGATAGATTTCATAAACTCAAGGAACAGATATTACCTTGAGTTTATGCATCATTATCAATTGACCGATTTATTAAAAAAAGCACTCTCCGACGGATTGCATCAGGTGGTAGAGTTCAAATTATCGGTTGTTGATACAGAATATTACAGGATATATGTTACGCCAATTAAGAATATCGAAGAGAAACTTGAGGGCATTGTAGTTGTGCTGCGTAATATTACGGAAGTAAAAATATTGGAACAGGTCAGAAGCGATTTTGTTGCAAATGTATCCCATGAATTAAGAACACCTATGACGTCTATCAAGGGCTATGTTGAAACTCTTTTGGATGGGGCTGTCAAAGATAAGGATACGACTGTAAAATTTCTTGAGATAATAGATAAAGAAGCAGATCGATTAAACAGGTTGATCCAAGATTTGCTTTATCTATCAGAAATAGAAACAGGGAAAATAGAGCTTGCAAGAAAATGGATCAATACCAAGGAACTGATTGAGCAAGTCGTTAAAATAATGGCACCGCTGACTGGAGAAAAAGAGATAATTATAGAAACAATGATCCAAGAGGGCGCGGAATCATTATTTGGTAATGCTGATATGCTCGAACAGGTTTTGATCAATTTGCTGGAAAATGCCATCAAATATTCTTTGGATGGTGCAACCGTGACTGTTCTTATTCGCGTCTGCGAACAAGGCAGATCTATTCAGGTCATTGATCATGGCATAGGCATACCTCCGGAAAGCCTATCCAGAATATTTGAGCGTTTTTATCGTGTTGACAAAGCTCGCTCGAGGAAGGTTGGCGGAACAGGCTTAGGTTTATCTATAGTCAAACACGTTGTTGACAGGCACCGTGGTCAAATATCAGTTGAGTCAGAAGAGGAAAAGGGCACGACCTTTACGGTGATACTTCCTATAAAATAAGAAAAATCAAGCAGATGTCATAAAAAAGGATAATAACGGCTTTTTGTAGAAGTTAAGCCTTCAAGCAAAAAAGAATCACCCTTGAGGTGTAAAAATTGGTCAGAGATAATCGAAAAAATTCAAGTAACAAGGCTTCGAGAACGGATATAATCAAAAAAACGAGCATTGGGAATCATATTCGCCATACCTGTTATTGTTATTTTGCTGATATTTGGCAGGACTTGGGCGATAGATATTTTTGGAAGTTATTTTGTCCGGGCTGTTTTAGCAGAACAAAGCGACCTTGAGGAATTAACAGAAGCAAAATTCATAATTGCCAGAGAAGAAACCGTGGTTTTTGCACCAACAGACGGAACATTTGTGAAAAATTATACCGAAGGTGAAAGAGTAGCAAAAGGAGCCAGAATTGGATATTTGCTAAAGACTGGCAATAACGATTCGGGGTCACCAGTAAAACTGCTTTTATTCCCCGGAAGCTGGGATTATTTCCTATAAAATTGATGGGTTTGAAGAAAAAATCGCAGCCAAGGAATGGACGGATCCAATGATCATCGGAGCACTAAATGTTGAAGAACTTTCTTTAAAGCCTGATCCTGCGGAAAGCCAAATCAGTCTGATCGCTGATCAGGGGCAGGGCTTGTATAAAATCATAGATAATTTGGCCCCGGAGTTTTTACTTACAAGCTGTCCGGAAATATCTTCAGAACGATTGGAAATAGGAGACATGATCAAGATCTATGCAGGTACGCCGCAGGAAGCTTATATTGGATCAATCAAAGAAGTGTTATACCAAAATAACCAAATCACTTTGCTTATCAAGCTGCTGGATAAACTTGCAAATCAAACCGAGCGATCTTTTTCAGGCAAATTAGTGCTTAAATCTTATCAAGGATTTGTTTCAACCGAAGATATTATTGTTGAAAAAGATGGCAAAAGAGGAGTATATTTGCTTTACAGAGGGACAGTAAACTGGCGGGAAGTCGAAATCGTAGGTAGAGTAAATGATAGGATCGCAATACTAGGTATCGGGGCAAATGAATGGGTGATCACCACACCTAATATGGTTAGAGAAGGGAAAAGGGTAAGTCTGCCGGATGATTGAATTTTCAGCCTACCCTGATGATTAGTATAATGAAAATTTTACAAAGGTATAATGAAATTTTATCCAAGGCATATGATGCCTGCCCAAAAATCGGTCAAGAAAGACAAAAAGTTAAAATAATTGCCGTTTCTAAAAACCAACCCGAGGAATCTTTATTGGAAGCTTATCGAAACGGGATAAAAATATTTGGTGAAAATCGTGTGCAAGAACTGCTCCCAAAGAAAAAAGCAATGCCAAAGGATGTGGAGTGGCATTTTATAGGGACCTTGCAGCGCAACAAGGTGAAGCTTCTAGTGGGCGAAGTGTTTTTGATCCATTCCATCGATAGTACTTCTCTTGCTTGCTTGGTATCGGAAACCGCCTTGAAAATGGGGATCATACAAAACGTTTTACTTCAGGTGAATATCTCCAAAGAGTCAAGCAAGCATGGATTTACGATTGAACAACTTAGTAAAGATATCAACCGCTTGAACGAGCTCAAAGGCATAAAAATTAAAGGCTTAATGACTATTGCTCCTTATACGACTGAACTGGAACAAACAAGACGCATATTCCGTGAACTCAAAAAAACTGCCATCGAGTTGAATGAGCTTGATCTTTGCGGAATTGAAATGAAAGAATTGTCTATGGGAATGAGTGGGGATTTTCCGGTTGCAGTAGAAGAAGGAGCAACAATGATCAGGATAGGCAGCTTGATATTTGGAGAAAGACAATATAAATAAGTAAATAAAGGGGGTTGGACAATGAAAGTGGTAGATAAATTTTTGGATATAATGGGATTTACAGAGGTTAAAGAAGAATATGTCACTGAAGAAGAAGCGGTTATCGAAGAACCTGTTGAGCACAAGCAACGCAAACAAAAGGGCCAGTTATTCCCATTGAACACCAACAGGGAGCAAATAAAGGTAGTGCTTATCGAGCCGGCAGTTTTTGATGATTGTCAGCATATCGCTGATAGTCTTAAAAATCGTCGTACAGTGGTAATAAATCTAGAAAACATTGATTTGGTCACAGCAAGACGCATAATTGATTTTGTTGGCGGCACTGCATATGCGGTTGGCGGTACTCTGCAAAAAGCCGGGGCAGGTATTATCATCGCTGTTCCGAGCAATGTGGATATCACAGGAGATATAAATTCGATGTCTCAACCAAAAGATGTTTTCAGTTGGATAAACAAATTGACTCAGGGAAATGATTTTAATAGGAAGTAGAGGTAATTAGCTTGAAAAGCATAGGATTTATTGGGGCCGGAGCTATGGGAGAGGCAATAATCAAAGGACTTTTAAAAAAGGGGATCCAGCCTGAAAAAATCATATTTAGCGATAAGAGCACCGAACGATGCGAATATATCAACAAAGAATATGAGATATTTTGCGCGAAAGATAATTGTGAAATCACAGAAATAGCAGATATTATAATACTTGCGGTAAAGCCCCAGCAGTTGGAAAGCACTTTGGAAGATATCTCGAAAAAAATTCCCGTTAAAACCCTGCTGATTTCCATAGCCGCCGGAAAACGGATCTCCATGATCGAGGATATGCTTCCTCCCGGAAGCAAGGTAATAAGGGCGATGCCAAACACTCCTGCTTTGATTGGACAAGGAACAACTGCCATAGCTGGAGGAGCATTTGTTGATGTGAACGACATCAATGAAGCCGCCAATATTTTTAAAGCTATCGGCAGTGTATCCATCTTACCAGAGGAACTATTCAACGCTGTAACCGGATTGAGCGGAAGTGGGCCGGCTTTTATATCTCTTATAATAGAAGCTCTGGCGGATGGAGGCGTTCTTGCCCGGCTTGCCGAGGGATATTGCCTATAAGCTTGCGCGGGGCTGAAACTGCGTCAAAGGTTCGGCAATGATGGTCATGGAAACAAAAATGCATCCTGGACAATTGAAAGATATGGTAACATCACCTGCAGGAACAACTATCGAGGGAATTTTATGTATGGAAAAAGCAGGATTGCGCGGGGTTTTTAATGGATACGGTCCCTAACGCCGCTTTGAAATCAGAGAAAATGCAGAGTTCTTAGGAGCGTGAGATATGTACCGTCTTATCCTTATTTGAGAGTTGCTTTTGATGTTTATTACTGGATAATAATTATTCGTGTTTTATTATCGTGGGTGCCACATAATCCAAACAGAGCAGTCTTTAGATTTATCTATGAAATAACAGAACCAGTTTTGTTGCCTTTTAGAAAGTTGCTTGGTCAGAGAATGATGATCGATTTTTCTCCTTTGATTGCGTTGTTGGTTTTGCAGCTAGTGGAAAATCTTATCTTAAATATCCTCAGTAGAATATAATCAAACATAGAGAGGTGTTTATATGTTGACTCCACTGGATATTCATAACAAAGAGTTTAAAAAAGTTATGCGTGGATATAGTGTAGATGAAGTGGATGGTTTCCTGGATGAAATAATTCGGGATTTCGAATTTTTATTTAAACAGAATATGGAATATGAGGAAGCTCTAAAAAAGAGCAATGAACAAATCGAATATTATAGAAGCATGGAAGATACACTGCAAAATACTATGGTATTGGCGCAAAAAATGGCAGAAGAATCAAAACGTAATGCTGAAAAGAGACGGAATTGTAATATGGGAAGCCAGGAAAAGGCTGAGCAGATCGTGAGGAGACGCACATGACGAGGTTACTGAAACAATCAGGAAGGTCGAAAGACTGAAAGCCTATGAAAAGCAGATCAAAGCAAGCTGCACAGTTTTTTGCATACTCAGATTCAGCTTGTTGCAGACGCTGTAATTGCTGAAGATAACCCAGAAGGAGATAAAGACCTTGATGAGCTCTTGGAGAATTACTGAAAACGAACAAGGAGTGCAGTTTTCATTGCGTGTGCAGCCAAAGTCAGCCAAAGATGAATTGGTTGGTTTTCAGGAAGATGCTTTAAAAATAAAGATCGCCGCTTTGCCAGCAGATGGCGCTGCGAATGAAGCCTGTATAAAATTTATCGCAAAATGGCTTAAGGTACCCCGTAGTTCCGTTGAAATAAAGCATGGTCACTCAGGCAGGAATAAGACGATCATGGTATATGGACTTGATAAAGAAGAGCTTATTGAAGGCTGCAGAACAAATCTGATGGTCAGCGCATATCGATTGATTTTTAACAATAAATGATTTATACTACTTTAGAAAACAAGGGGTTTGAATACTTAGGCAGCAATGAAGGAGACAGTAACCTGAAATCTTCTAAGCCAGCGAGTCCGGGAATAGTGAAAGCCGGAATGGATGATCAGGTGAATATCACTCGGGAGCTGCTTCCGGCTTAAGCCGGTTAAAGGATTTTAAGAGGCGGTTTATCAACTGTCACTGGGGTGGTACCACGGGTTGAACTCGTCCCTGCCGGGGAGAGTTCTTTATTTATTTCCGGGATCAAAAGGACTTTTCTAAATATGGGGTGAAGAGAATATGACTAAAATGAAGTACAATGAAACACTAAATTTACCAAAGACTGATTTCCCAATGCGCGGGAATTTACCACAACTTGAGCCTGTTATCCTGCGAAAATGGGAGGAAATGGACATATATGCACAGGTAAGCAAAGCAGGTAATGGTAAAAAGAAATTTATTCTCCACGACGGACCACCTTATGCCAACGGTAATATACACTTGGGTACAACCTTCAACAAAATATTGAAGGATATGATCGTAAAATATCGTACAGCGATAGGCTATGATGCTCCCTACGTGCCGGGATGGGATACCCATGGTCTGCCTATCGAGCAGCAAGCCATTAAAGCGCTTGGCTTGAAGCGACATGGGAGTAATCAGGTTGAATTTCGACAAAAGTGCCGTGAATTTGCGCTTAAATATCTCGATGTACAACGCACTCAATTTAAACGAATGGGTGTGCGTGCTGATTGGTCAAATCCATATATTACACTTGATCAGAAATATGAGGCTGTACAGATCGGTGTTTTTGGCGAAATGGCAAAAAAAGGATATATATATAAGGGATTAAAACCTGTATATTGGTGTCCGACTTGCGAAACAGCATTGGCAGAAGCAGAAATAGAATACGCAGAAAAAAAATCAGCTTCGATATATGTAAAATTCCCTGTGATTCAGG
Organism: Peptococcaceae bacterium; assembly: GCA_040767105.1. Classification (GTDB taxonomy): domain Bacteria; phylum Bacillota; class Peptococcia; order DRI-13; family PHAD01; genus JAXGPE01. The sequence goes on from JAXGPE010000003.1 coordinate 46,434, forward strand.
CCAATGGATTGTTAGCTCAAGATAATACTTATTTCGTTATTTGGACAACGACTCCGTGGACTTTGCCGGCGAATATGGCCGTATGTCTGCATCCAGATCTGCAATACGATCTGATTGTGATCAAAGATGAAAGATATGTCATCGCTAATGACCTACTGGAATCATTTTTACAGGTTATGGGATCTCCAGAGTATCACATTGAAGAAAAGTATCAAGGAACTGATTTAGAAGGCATTGTATGCAAACATCCTTTGTTTGAGAGGAACTCAGTAGTCATTCTGGGTGAGCATGTGACTACAGAACAAGGCACAGGATGTGTTCATACCGCTCCTGGCCATGGCATCGAGGATTTTGAGGTTGGGAAAAAATATGGATTGGAAGTTTTATCGCCGGTAAATGATAGAGGTCAATTCACTGAAGATGCGGGCAAATTCACCGGATTGTTTATCGATGATGCAAATAAGGTAATAACGGCAGACCTTCAGGAAAAAGGACTGCTTGTATCCATGGGCTTCATCAAGCATCAATTCCCACATTGTTGGCGTTGCAAGAAACCAGTAATGTTCAGAGCGACCGAACAATGGTTCGCTTCTATTGATGGTTTCCGCAAGGAAGCGCTGGAAGCAATAGAAAATGTTCGCTGGATACCCTCGTGGGGGCGTGACCGGATCCATAATATGGTTGCTGATCGTGGTGACTGGTGTATTTCCAGGCAAAGGACCTGGGGAGTACCGATCCCGATTTTTTACTGTGAGGATTGTAATCAAGAAATAATCAATGATGATACAATAGCTCATATTCAAGAGTTATTTGCCGAATATGGCTCTGACATTTGGTGGGCAAAGAGTACCGCAGAGCTCATACCTTCCGGGCTGAAGTGCTCCCGGTGCGGTGGGGAAAACTTTAGACGAGAGATGGATATAATGGATGTTTGGTTTGATTCCGGATCAAGCCATTTTGCAGTGCTGGAAAAAAGACCTGAACTAAGCTGGCCGGCTGATTTATACCTTGAAGGAAGTGACCAGCACAGGGGATGGTTTAATTCTTCTCTGTCCACTTCCGTTGCAGTAAAAGGCGTTGCTCCATATAAGTCGGTATTGACCCACGGTTTTCTTGTTGATGAACAAGGAAGAAAAATGTCTAAATCTCTGGGTAATGGAATAGATCCACTGGATGTTGCGGAAAAAATGGGAGCTGATATCCTGCGTTTATGGTCTTCCTCTGCAGATTATCGTAATGATGTTGCAGTTTCGCCTAATATTTTAAAACAAGTGACTGAGTCTTATAGAAAAATACGTAATACATGCAGATATTTATTAAGTAATCTATATGATTATGATCAGAATAAAGATTCGGTAAAATATGAAAACCTGTTGGAAATAGATAAATGGGCCTTGCTGAAGCTCCAAAGATTGATCGATAGAGTTACAGATGCGTATGAAAATTATGAATTTCATGTTGTTTATCATGCGATACATAATTTTTGCGCAGTAGATATGAGTTCAATATATCTGGATATCATCAAGGACCGGATCTATACTGCTAAAGCTGATTCTTCTGCCCGTCGCAGCGCCCAGCAGGTCATGTATGAAATAATCCATGCTCTCACCAGGATGCTTACTCCAATTTTAGCTTATACGACAGAAGAGATCTGGCAGTACCTGCCTCATGACGCACAAGAACTCAGCGTGCAACTTGCCGGTTGGCCCCTTAGCAAAAAAATCTACCTGGATACTGAATTGGAGAATAAATGGGAAAAAATACTTACAATAAGAGAATTAGTTGCCAAACCTCTCGAAAAAGCACGTCAGGAGAAATTGATCGGTCATCCCTTGGATGCTCAGGTACAAATCTTTGCCTCTGCTCAAAAATACGAATTTTTGAAGCAGCTTGAAAAAGAGTGGCCGACGATCTTTATTGTTTCAAGTGTGTTAGTAGAAGATATGAAGTATGCTCCGGATGGAGCTTATGCAACTGAAGATGATCCAGAGGTCAAGGTATATATTTCAAAAGCACCCGGAGATAAATGCGAGAGATGCTGGATGTATTCTGAAACTACCGGTGAAAATCACGAACACCCTACTCTTTGTGCAAGGTGTGCTACAGTGCTTTGTGAATAGAAGGAAAAAAATGACTAAAAAATTAGTTGTTATAGGCGCAGGACCTGCGGGCATAATGGCTGCCGGAAAAGCTGCCGAGTTGGGATCCGAAGTGCTACTGCTTGAAAAGAACTCTGTCTTAGGTAAAAAACTCTCTATATCAGGAAAGGGACGCTGTAATGTTACAAATATTGGAGACATTCGTGAATTCATCGCGAGCTTTTCTGATAATGGGCCATTTCTGTACAGCTCACTCCAAAGCTTTAATAACCTTATGCTGATAGAATTATTGCGGGAGCTTGGCGTGGAAACCAAGGTAGAAAGAGGCGGAAGAGTATTCCCAATTTCTGATAAAGCTTCAGAAATAGTTGATGCGCTAAAAAGGTATTTAATAAAAAACAATGTCGAAATAAATCTTTCAGAAGCTGTACAGAAAATTATTATTGAAAAAAATCGTGTTTATGGTGTTTTGACTGACAAAAGAATGATAAAAGCTGATCGGGTCATCTTATGCACGGGAGGCAAATCGTATCCAGGGACAGGATCAACGGGAGACGGTTATAAATGGGCACAAGAAGCCGGTCACACGATAGTGAAGATCAGACCTTCTCTTGTGCCTCTTAATATCAGTGAAGACTGGGTGAAGTCTTTGCAGGGACTTAGCTTAAAAAACGTAGAAGTCACTCTATATGAAGGAAAGAAAAAAGTTCATAAAGAATTTGGCGAGATGCTCTTTACCCATTTTGGTGTTTCTGGACCGGTGATTCTGACCATAAGCAGAATAGTTACAAATAAACAGAGTCAACCTGGTTTATTTGAAATAGGAATAAATCTCAAGCCGGCCTTAAATGAAGCTGAATTGGAAAAAAGAATCCAGCGGGATTTTCTTAAGTATCAGAAAAAACAAATAAAAAATGCGCTAAATGATCTGCTGCCTTCAAAAATGATAGATGTTATCATTGAACAAAGCGCAATCGAACCGGAAAAATATGTTCATCAGCTAACTAAAAATGAAAGAAAGATCATTCGACAAAAACTAACAGACCTAAGACTTACAGTGGAAGGACCGCGTCCCCTAAAAGAAGCTATTATCACTGCGGGAGGAGTATCTCTAAAAGAAGTCGATCCAAAAACAATGGAATCAAAAATTGTTCGTGGTTTGTTTTTTGCCGGAGAAATATTGGATATTGACGCTCACACAGGAGGATATAACCTACAGGCGGCTTTTTCAACTGGCTGCGCTGCCGGGATAGCCGCTGCTTTATGTTGAAAGAACAAGACAGTGACTTTTTCACCGCAATTGGTGAAGCGCATATTTAAGCGTACAGAAATAATTATAATACGGAGGAAAACATGAACGATCATCAGAAAACACCGGATAAACCTCAATTGTCACGTGCCATCATTACAGTTGTGGGCACTGATCAGGTTGGTATAATCGCTAGAGTAAGCATGTTCCTTTTTGAACAGAATATAAATATTTTGGACATAAGCCAAACCATTTTACAGGATTTTTTTACTATGATAATGGTAGTAGATTTGGGGCAGGCCAAAATTAGTTTTAAAACTCTCCAGGATATGCTAAAAACAAAAGGTGATGAGATAGGTTTATTGATAAATATTCAGCATGAGGATATCTTTAAATTCATGCATAGGATCTAAAAGGAGGAAAAGCAATGCCTATTTCATTTTCTCAAGAAGAGATATTTGAAACTATTCGAATGGTCCAGTCTGAGAATTTGGACATTCGCACAATAACAATGGGAATAAGTTTGCGTGATTGTGCAAATGAAGATATCCACAAAGCTGCAACAAAAATTTATGATAAAATAACATCCCGGGCAAAAAACCTAGTATGTATTGGAGAAGAAATCTCCCGGGAGTACGGCATACCGATAATAAATAAAAGGATATCAGTCACACCAATGGCAATTGTTGCGGAAAGCTCAACTTCAAAAGAATATTCAATACTCGCTAAGGCAATGGACAAAGCTGCTTCTGAGGTCGGAGTAAATTTTATCGGTGGATTTTCCGCATTGGTCCAGAAGGGTTGCACAAAGGGTGATGGATATTTGCTTGATTCAATTGCCGAAAGCCTGGCTGAGACCGAGAGAGTTTGTTCTTCAGTCAATATAGCTTCGACAAGGGCCGGGATAAATATGGATGCTGTATACCGTATGGGTAAGATAATAAAAGAAACTGCTGAGCTGACAAAAGAAAAAGGAGCTATAGGTTGTGCTAAACTTGTGGTATTTTGTAATGCGGTAGAAGATAATCCTTTCATGGCCGGCGCATTTCATGGAGTTGGAGAACCTGAAGTAACCATAAATGTTGGAGTAAGCGGACCTGGAGTGGTATTAAATGCGATCAGAAATAACCCCGGAGCCGATTTGGGCAGTCTGGCTGATATCATAAAAAAGACCGCTTTTAAAATTACTAGAATGGGCGAGTTGACAGGACGCGAAGCTGCTAGACGATTGGGCATTTCGTTTGGGATCGTTGATCTTTCTTTGGCGCCTACTCCGATGGTGGGGGACAGTGTATCTGATATACTCGAAGCAATAGGCCTTGAAAGGACAGGGGGCCACGGTACAACGGCAGCCTTGGCTATGTTGAATGATGCCGTGAAAAAAGGTGGGGCGATGGCTTCATCTTATGTCGGCGGATTGAGTGGAGCTTTTATACCTGTAAGCGAAGATGCCGGAATGATAAGAGCAGTGGAAGAAGGCTCACTTAATATTGACAAATTAGAGGCTATGACTTGTGTTTGTTCGGTTGGCCTTGATATGATCGCTGTGCCCGGCGAGACCTCTGCCGAAATAATAGCTGCTATAATTGCTGATGAAGCTGCAATCGGAATGATCAACAAAAAGACGACCGCTGTTAGGATCATACCTGTTCCTGGATGCAAAGTTGGTGACAAAGTGGAGTTTGGCGGATTGCTCGGTACTGCTCCCGTGATGGATATCCATATGACTTCCCCGAATATTTTTATTAAACGTGGAGGACGCATACCAGCACCAATTACTGCGCTGACTAACTAAATATATCGATTCATGAGTTTGGAAAATCAAAGTGAATCTCTAACATACAATTTATGAAAAGGATCAACATTGATGAAAAAAATATTTTGGCTTAGCGTGATTTTGGTTTTGATTTTTGACCGAACAACAAAATATCTTATTAAAATGACCCTGCAGCCCCAAGATAGCATTGCGTTGATAAAAGATTTTTTGCATATAACATATGTAGAAAACACGGGAGCAGCATTCGGGCTTTTTACTGATAATCGCTGGCTATTTGTCGTAGTGACTATTTTTGTCTTAGCGGTATTGATATATCTGGCTTACACAGAGGCAGCCAATAAAAAAGCTTTATCGATCATACTCGGATTGATTGCCGGAGGTGGGGCAGGTAATCTTATTGACAGGATAACAGAGGGATATGTGCTTGATTTTATTGATTTTAGAGGATTATGGCCGTACGTTTTTAATTTTGCTGATGCTGCCCTGGTTATTGGAGCAGTTCTCTTATTGATTACTTTTATTCTGAATAAAGAAACAGGGGAAAATGATGTATAAATTGATCAAAGTCAGCGAAGCCGATGCCCGAAAAAGGCTGGATTTATTTCTCAGTGCAAGTATGCCTGAAATAAGTCGAAGCCAGATACAACGTTTGATCGAAGATCGTAAAATCAAGGTTAATGATCAATTTGTTAAGGCTAGCTTCCGTTTGGAACCTGAAGATAAAATTGTCATAGAAATCCCTCCAGCGAAAACAATAGAAATTGACGCCGAAGATATTGATCTTGATATTATTTATGAGGATCCTGATTTAATTGTAGTGAACAAACCAAAGGGGATGGTAGTTCACCCGGCAGCCGGACATTATAAAGGAACTCTTGTTAATGCGCTTTTGCATCACTGTGATGATCTTTCTGGTATCAATGGAGTCTTGCGGCCGGGTATAGTACATCGTATCGACAAGGATACCTCAGGTTTATTGTTGGCGGCAAAAAATGATTTTGCTCATCAGAGTCTGGCTCGTCAAATAAAAGAACATTCTGTGCAAAGGATATATATTGCTTTAGTAAAAGGTGTGATACCTGAACCGGGTGGTACGATCGAAGCGCCTATTGGACGAAGCCTCAGTGACAGGCAAAAGATGGCTGTTTTGACTAGAAACAGTAAGGAAGCGCTAACAGAATATCGGGTTTTGGAACGCCTTGAAGGATATACATTGATCAAATGTCGCCTGAAAACAGGCAGGACACATCAGATAAGGGTGCACATGGCCTATATCGGACATCCGGTGGTTGGGGATAAAAAATACGGGGCTCAAAAGGATCGATTTGATATAAAAGGGCAGGCGTTACACGCAATGACAATAGGTTTTTTGCACCCGCGCTATAAAGAATGGCTTGAATTCGAGGTTGAGCCTCCGGCGTATTTCATGGAGTTGCTTAATGAATTGGGTAGTAAAACAGAGAATGTTCTAGGAGGTGCAAAAGATGAATGGGGAAAACAAAGTTCAAATATTGGATGAACAGGGAGTAAAGCGTTCCCTTACAAGGATCGCCCATGAAATCGTAGAGCGAAATAAGGGAGTACAAGATTTAATTTTAGTTGGTATCAGGAGGAGAGGCGTTCCATTGGCAGAAAGGATCGCCGAAATCATTATGAATATAGAAGGTAAATCTATTAGAGTTGGCAAGCTCGATATAACATTATATCGGGATGACTTAACGGCACTGAGCGATCAACCTGTAGTGCATTCAACAGACATACCTTATGATGTTATGAAACAAAAGATAATATTAGTTGACGATGTACTGTACACTGGAAGAACGATTAGAGCCGCTATGGATGCGATAATCGATATAGGAAGACCGGAGAATATCCAATTAGCAGTTTTGATCGATCGAGGTCACCGGGAATTGCCGATAAGAGCTGACTATATAGGCAAAAATGTGCCTACCTCGGCAAAAGAATTGGTCAATGTATATCTGAACGAGATCGATGGAATTGACGGAGCTGTTATAACTTCAGAAAACAATGTATAAAAGGAAATCTATAATAAATCAATTAGAAAAGTAAGCATAAAAAGCCGTAAACAAATTGATGTTTACGGCTTTTTATGCTTACAGGTCAATCTAAGCGACTGCTATCAGGGGTAACAAATATAGTCTGCTGTTTCTCGTAATTGACCATGCCCGGCTTGGCCCCTTTCTGCTTCCACACGTATTTGCGCAGCGTATAGTCAACGGGCACATTTGATGAATATCTTGCCTTTGAGTGATAGGCAGCAAGGTGGGCAGCATGTTCCAATATATGAAAGGGTGGTTGTTCATTCCCTTTCTTTTTGATCAAGACATGAGAACCGGGTATATCTTTTGAATGAAACCATAGATCTTCAGATTTAGCTATTTTGGTAACTAAATAATCATTCTGAAGGTTATTCTTCCCCAAATAGATTTCCCAACCTTCTAAAACATATTTATGGGGCACAGAAGATTTTATGGCAGGAGTTTTTTTCTTATTCTCTTTAACCGGGATATTTTTTAAATATCCTTCTTCAACGAGCTCCAGCCTTATTTCGTTGAGCTCCTCTAAAGTACTTGCATTATCAAGAAAAACGCACAAACCGGAAAGGTATTCCAATTCAATTTTATTTTCCTCAAGCAATTCGGTTGATTTCTGAGCTGCGGATCTTGCTTTGCGATAAAGGCGAAAATAATTTTGCGCATTTTCGAGGACTGATAAGTTTTCATCCAAAGGAATTCTTTCAATTTTACCATGAGGGCTGTAAAAGTTTGCGATTTCTACATATGGGGCGGAAGTGATGCTGTAAAGGTAAGCAGTGAGCAATTCACCCCAAAGTTTGAAATGGTCAATATTTTGAGCTTCCTGGATCGAAGATTGGTATAAAGCAGATTTACGCTCGCAACGTTCCATTTCTTTTTTAATGATTTGGGATAGAGTGTTTTTATTATGTGTAAGAACTCCGGATTCTCTTTTATGACTATAAAATGAATCTGCAGCTTCGTTGGCACTGGCATAAGATTTATGCAGAAAGTTAGAAAAATGCTTTAGAGGTATTGCGGCAAAAGCCAATGGAACATTTCCATCAAAAATTATTTCCGGTTCGAATGTTCCTTTTGTTATTGTTTCTCCGATTGCGCTCAAAGAATGCCAGATTTTCATCAACTCGTATTCTCCGCAATATTCCAAGGATAGATCAGGCGGTATTTCACTACGATAAAGTATCTCTTTTACAGTCTGCGGACCAAAACCCAAGATACTTATGAGCAGGGTCTTGTGAATAGTTTGAGTTAATGGATGGCTCATAATTATTTCCGAGAAAAGCTCCCAGGAAATACCATAAGGCAGATATTTGTTTTGTGAGGGAGGGGATTTATAAACCAAACCGGGAAGTATTTGGCGATATGAACTAACTGATGATGGGATACGAAAGATGGAATCGAAAATGAGATCATTTGGATCGACAAGTATTATATTGCTGTGTTTTCCCATGATCTCAACGATGAGCTTTCTGGTAGTACTATCCCCGAACTCGTCTATAACATCGCATGAAATTTCCAAGACTCTTTCAAGAGTTTGCTGGATGAAACCATTAATTCTACCGCCTTCCAGGTGTTTGCGCAATAGCATGCAAAAAGGAGCGGGCGCGTTGGGATTTGCGATATTGTCAGAGGTCAGGTAAACGCCGTTTCGCTGGACCGAGGCCGAAAGCATCAGTTTAAAATTATGACCGGGCTGCCTCAGGTGCAAAACGATTTCAGCCTTATTTGGCTGGTAAATTTTATCTATGCGCGCTCCTATTAATATTTTGTTTAATTCTAAAGCAACAGCGTGCAAAAAAATACCTTCATAAGACATGGATATTCCTCGCAATCAGATAAAGATGCCAGATACTCTGAACTATAGTATAACTTATATATAGGAATAATGATGAAAAACAATAATAGTACTTTATTGCATTATCATATTTATACTTGCAGGGATTTCGTGCTGCTGTTAGAATCATGAACAAGGGTAGTAAGAAAAGCAGGGAGGGATGGAAGTGAAATTCTTTAAATATCATGGTATAGGGAATGACTTTATCATAATAGATGCCTTAAAAGAGAAAATTCCTGAGAACATCTCAGAATTAAGCCGTAAATTGTGTCATCGTAATTTTGGCATTGGAGCGGATGGTTTGATCATTGTTCATAGTTCGGATAGCGTTGATATAAGGATGCAAATAATTAATTCTGATGGCAGCGAAGCAGAAATGTGCGGGAATGGAATAAGGTGTTTTGCAAAATATGTATACGAAAATAAATACGTAAAAGGACAGAAGTTTACGGTAGAAACTCTTGCCGGGACCATGATACCCGAAATAATCCTTAAAAATGGGGAAGTAAGCGCAGTTATAGTAGATATGGGAGAACCTTCTTTCAAAAGAAAGGACGTTCCTATGCTTGGAGAAAAAGAAGAGGCTATAGACGAACCGCTTGAAGTTTTAGATAAGACCATTAGGGTGACAAGTGTTTTAATGGGCGTTCCCCACTGTGTGGTTTTTGTAGATGATCTCGATGCTGTCGATTTATCAAAATATGGACCTGCATTGGAAAAAAATCCAGTCTATCCCCAAAAAACAAATGTGCATTTTGTTAAGGTTATCAATGAAAATGAGCTAAAAATGCGGATATGGGAAAGGGGTGCAGGAATCACTCTTGCCTGCGGTACAGGAGCCTGCGGAAGCTTGGTAGCCGCGGTCCGAAATAATAAGACTAACAGAAATGCACGAGTTGAGCTTCCAGGGGGAGTATTGAATATCGAGTGGGCATCGAATAATCATGTCTATATGACTGGACCAGCAGAGTTTGTATTCAGTGGTGAAATACCGGTCAAATAATAGTGCGGGAGCAGAAAAGGAGAGATGCAAATGGCTAGAATAAACCACAATTATCTAAAATTACCAGGCAGTTATTTGTTTTCGGAAATTGCTCGAAGAGTGACAAAATTTAAAAACGAAAATCCACATGCTGATATAATCAGACTGGGCATTGGAGACGCTACACAGCCCCTTCCTCCGATAATCGTTGAGGCGATGAAAAGAGCAGCTGATGAAATGGGTCAGCCGGCAACTTTTCGGGGATATGGCCCAGAACAGGGATACGATTTTTTGAAGGAAAAAATAGCCGAGTATGATTTTAAATCCAGAGGAATCGAAATCAAAAGCGATGAAATATTTATAAGTGACGGGGCTAAAAATGATACCGGTAACTTTCAGGAGCTTTTTTCTATTGACAATGTTATTGCCTTAACAGATCCTGTTTATCCGGTTTATATCGACAGCAATGTTATGGCTGGTCGAACTGGAATGATAAATAACAATGGACAGTTCGACAAAGTTGTTTATCTTTCATGTACTGAAAAAAATGGGATGAAGCCGGAATTGCCGAAACAGAAGGTTGACATGATTTATTTGTGCTTCCCGAATAATCCCACTGGGATAACTATCTCTAAGGAAGAATTAAAAGCATGGGTAGATTATGCTCGCGAACATAGAGCTATTATCCTTTTTGATGCAGCATATGAGGCATATATACAGGAGGCAGAAGTCCCACACAGTATTTTCGAGATAGAAGGCGCACGCGAGGTCGCAGTTGAATTCAGAAGTTATTCAAAGACTGCAGGATTTACTGGAACTAGATGTGCCTATACAATAGTACCTCATGAAGCTAAGATCTTTGATGATGCGGGAAATGCTCATAGCCTGAATTCCTTATGGCTCAGGAGACAGACGACAAAATTCAACGGTGTATCTTATCCCGTTCAAGTTGCTGCGGCAGCGATCTATTCCACGGAAGGTCAAAAACAGGTTAAAAAGGTCATCGAATATTATATGGAAAATGCCAGGATAATCAAATCAGGATTGGAAAAAGCCGGATATAGGGTTTATGGTGGAGTGAACTCGCCTTATGTGTGGATGAAAACCCCCGATGAAATGGGTTCTTGGGATTATTTTGATAAGCTCATGAAACAGGTCAATGTTATCGGAACTCCCGGGGCAGGCTTCGGAGCAAGTGGAGAAGGTTATTTCCGATTGACGGGTTTTGGTTCACGGGAAAGCACTCAGGAAGCGGTAAGGCGGATAACAGATAATATGTAATGTTTGATAACCCAACCCCCGGCATGCTGGGGGTATATATTTTATATAATAAAGGATATAATTCTCCTGAAAGAAAGAATTGATACGGAGGGGTTAGATTGACAAGAAGCATGACCGGTTTTGGCCGGAGCGAGTATACCAGTCCTGCAAGAGTAATTACGGTAGAGATCAAGTCGGTTAATCATAGATACAGCGAAATCTTGATCAGGATGCCACGCCAATATTCGCTGCTTGAGGAACAAATCAAGCGTAACATTCTCAAACAGGTTTTCCGGGGCAGAGTAGAGGTCTATATCAAGGTTGAAAATACCCAGATCTCACCTGATCGTGTCCAAGTTGACAAAGAATTGGCCGTAGCTTATTATAGAGCAATGAAGGAGCTGGCTATGGCTACTGGATTGGCAATAGATGCGGGGATCACTGATTTGTCGGGCTTGCCGGGGGTCATGAGCTTACAGGAAAAAGATGAAAATCTTGAAGAAATCATGGCTGAATTTGCCCCTGCTGTCTCAGAAGCACTTGCGGCAATGCTGGAGATGAGAGAAATTGAAGGTAAAAAGCTAGCTTTGGATCTACGTGAAAGACTTTCTTTGCTTATGATGTATCGAGATAGGATAGAAATCAAAAGCCCTGAGGTAACAGCCTCATATCAGGAAAAATTGCGCAATCGTCTTAGAGATATGATGGAGAATGAGCAAATCGACGAGACCCGTTTCACCATGGAAATAGCATTGTTTGCTGATCGAAGCAACATTGATGAAGAACTGGTAAGATTAAAAAGTCATTTTGATCAATTTATAAATATACTTCAGGAAAAGGGGGCATTTGGCCGAAAACTTGATTTCCTCATCCAAGAAATCAATCGTGAAGTAAATACTATAGGTTCGAAAGCGAATGACCTCGAAATAACCAAGATAATAGTAGAAATGAAAAGCGAATTGGAAAAAGTCCGCGAGCAAGTCCAGAACATTGAATAGCATTCGGGGGGATAGACGGTGGATATAAAATTGATCAATATTGGATTTGGTAATATTGTTTCTGCTAACCGAATCGTAGCCATAGTTAGTCCTGAATCTGCACCAATAAAAAGGATCATCCAGGAAGCTCGAGATAGAAGTATGCTAATAGATGCTACATATGGCAGAAGAACAAGGGCAGTAGTGATCATGGACAGTGATCATGTTGTGCTTTCGGCTGTCCAGCCTGAAACTGTCGCCCACAGGCTAAACTCGAAAGAGGTAGCTAATACTGAAGATATTTGAGCTAGGAGAGTCTGAAATGTACGCCGATAAATACTTAAATAAAAAGAGCAGGGGAAATCTTATTGTTATTTCAGGACCATCAGGGGTCGGAAAAGGTTCTATTCGTCAGGCACTTCTTGAACGCTGTTCGGAGATAGCCTATTCCGTGTCTGCTACTACAAGGTCACCGCGCAACGGGGAGAGAAACGGTAAAGAATATTTTTTTCATAATAATGAAGAATTTGAACATATGATAAGCGATGATATGTTTCTTGAATGGGCGAAAGTATACGAAAACTATTACGGGACGCCTTCTGGATTTGTCGAAAGAACAATATCTGCCGGTTTTGACTGTATATTAGAGATAGATGTTCAGGGCGCTATGCAGGTAAAAATGAAAAAACCAGAAGGGATCTTTATATTTATTGCCCCGCCTTCCAAAGAAGAGCTAGTAAATAGGATCAAAGGTCGGGGAACAGAAAATGACCATGAAATAATAAAAAGAATGAACAATGTTGATGCTGAGATGGCTGTAATAAAGAGTTACAATTATGTTGTGGTGAATAAAAGCTTAGCTGATGCTGTTGAGCTTATATACTGCATAATCATGGCTGAAAGAGCAAGGATAAAGTAAATATATTCGGGGAAGGGGAAAAAAATGCAACAACCACCAATCGATAAGCTTTTAATAAACAGCGATTCAAAATATGCCCTAGTTGTCGCAGCAGCTAAAAGAGCCCGTTTATTGACGGACGGATCAGAGTCTATGCTGGAAAAAAACACTCAGTCTGAGGTTTTTAAACCAGTTAGTATTGCGTTAGAGGAAATAGCTGAAGGGAAACTTATTTTTGAATCTCCCAAGAGCGGGATCAAATAGAAACTTGATTTTTGGGGGTGGAGCAGTTGTTAAGGGGCAAGACTATAGTTATTGGGATAACCGGAGGAATAGCGGCATATAAAAGCGCAGAGCTGGTAAGCGCTTTAAGAAAAAAAGGGGCAGAAATCATCTGTATAATGACAGCTGCTGCTTGTGAATTTATTACACCACTGACTTTGAGCACCTTATCCGGAAATCCTGTGTATAAAGAAATGTTTGCAGAAAGGGCAGTCCCTGAAGTTGAGCATATTGCTTTGGCCGACAGAGCGGAGCTTTTTATAATAGCTCCTGCTACGGCAAATATTATTGGCAAGATAGCCTCGGGAATTGCTGATGATTTACTCACAGCATCGGTAATGGCAACTACTGCTCCGGTATTGATCGCTCCGGCGATGAACGTACATATGTACAAAAATCCTACTGTCCAGGATAATATAAGGCGGATGCAAGCGAATGGTTATTGTATCGTGGAACCTGAAGAAGGATTTTTGGCATGTGGTTATGAGGGAAAAGGTCGCCTGGCGGGAATCGATAAGATTATAGATCAGGCTGAAATATTGTTGAATAAGGAAAAACCGCTCAAGGGAAAAAAAGTTCTGGTCACTGCTGGCCCGACATGTGAACCTATCGATCCTGTGCGGTATATAACAAATCATAGTTCGGGCAAGATGGGTTACGCCTTAGCTAAATGGGCATTTTTGCTTGGTGCTGAAACTACACTCATTAGTGGCCCGACAAGCGAAAGAATATTGGATGGGATAGAATTGATAAAAATTAATACAGCATTAGAAATGAAAGACAATGTTTTTAAGTATTTTGAACAGAGCGATATAATTATTAAAGCTGCAGCCGTAGCAGATTATCGACCAAAGCATGTCCAGGGAGATAAGATCAAAAAGAAGCCCGGAGATTTGCTATTAGAATTAGAACGCAATCCTGATATACTCGCTGAGTTGGGTAAAGTTAAAGGAAGGCGTGTACTGGTCGGTTTCGCAGCTGAGACCAGAGATGTGCTGCCAAATGCGCAAGAAAAGATCATCAAAAAAAACCTTGATTTTATCGTCGCAAATGATTTAACTGTTCCGGGGGCCGGATTTGGTACCGATACTAACATAGTCACATTACTTTTTGCTGATGGGAAAATCAAAGATTTTCCTTTGTTGAGCAAAGAACAGGCGGCAAAAGAAATCTTGCTGGAAGCGTTGGCAATATATACTAACAGGAAGTGAACTCAATGAACAAAAAACTATTTACCTCGGAATCAGTAACCGAAGGACATCCTGATAAAATCGCCGACCAAATTTCAGACAGCGTGCTGGATGCGATCCTCAAGGAAGACCCGATGGGAAGAGTGGCTTGTGAGACTGCGGTGACAACGGGCCTAGTGTTTGTCTTTGGTGAAATCACCACAAACTGTTATGTTGATATTCCGAAAATTGCCAGAGAAACTATCCGGGAAATAGGCTACACGAGAGCAAAGTATGGTTTTGACTGTGATACGTGTTCTGTGCTTACTGCGATAGATGAACAATCTTTGGACATTGCTCAGGGTGTTGATCAAGCATTTGAGGTCAGATCAGGAGAGATAGAATCTGAAGATATCGGAGCGGGTGATCAGGGCATGATGTTTGGTTATGCCACTGATGAGACAGAAGAATACATGCCCATGACAATTTCTCTGGCACATAAAATAACAAGAAGGCTTGCTGAAACAAGAAAAAACGGAGTTCTCCCGTATCTACGTCCTGATGGCAAAGCGCAAGTTACCATCGAATATGAAAAAGGCCGTCCTTGCAGGATCGATACGATCGTTTTATCGACACAACACTCTGAAAACATAGAAATACAGGATATTAAAAATGAAATAATAAATGAGGTCATCCTCCCCGCTGTACCCGAAAGGATGCTTGACAGCAGCACGAAGTATTTCATAAATCCAACAGGAAGATTCGTGATAGGTGGACCTATGGGTGACTCGGGCTTGACCGGACGAAAAATAATTGTTGACACTTACGGAGGAATGGCAAGACACGGTGGAGGAGCTTTTTCCGGGAAAGATCCCACAAAAGTCGATCGTTCTGCGGCATATGCTGTTCGGCATGTTGCAAAAAACATTGTAGCCGCTGGGTTGGCTGAAAAATGCGAGATTCAGATCGCTTACGCTATCGGATTAGCAAGACCGGTGAGTATTTCGTTGGATACATTTGGCACTGCCAGAATGCCTGAAGAAAAAATAATTTGTGCAGTCAATGAAATATTTGATCTTCGTCCAGCGTCGATTATCAGGGATCTAGAATTAAGGCGACCAATATATAGACAACTATCTTCTTACGGACATTTTGGCAGAGAAGATTTGGATCTTTCGTGGGAAAAAATTGATAAGGTAGATGATTTGAAAAGCTATTTCAATTTATAGTTATAAAAAGCTGTTTAATGAGATGCCGGTTTTACGACCGGTATCTCATTTATCATATTATCTGAAAGCCAAATGCTCCCGGATATAAAACATGATTTCGGGATAAAAGCAGATATGGAATGGTGAATATATGTTTGCCGAAGTATTGATTATTACAAAACAGAAAAGTCCATATGATAATATTTTGACGTATCATATACCTGTCGAAGCTGGCATTATCTCTGCTGGCAATATGGTACGGGTCACGATCAGGGGAAAAGAAGTAAACGGATTGGTGCTGGAAGTACATGAAAAAAAACCGAATATTATTGAAATCAAACCAATCCTGGAGAAGATCACGGACAGTCCTGTGATCTCTGAAAAATCGCTTGAAATGGCTAAATGGCTTGCAGGATATTATCTATGCTCATTAAATAAAACGCTTGCTTTGTTCATGAATCACTCAAACACACCCCGTTTGCGCCAGATGATTTTGCTAAACAAAAATACGATGCAGGAGTCAATGGTGCTATCTCAATTGGAACAGGACATATTAATTTATATAAAAAAAAGCAAAAAAAATTTTTGCAGTTATTCTGGAGCCATAAGAAAATTTGGTGCAGAAGCAAAAGATGCGATCAAAGCATTGATAAATGATGGAGTAATTGAACTTAAAAATGATCAGGGTAGATTTGAGGACGACAAAGACATATACTATAAAATTTCATCAGAAGCTCCAGAAGGATCTGAATTAGAGAAAAAAGCCCCAAAACAGGCCGAGCTGATCGAAATGATCAAAAGTGGGCAGGTGAACAGGGACGAGATCATACGAACAAATATACGAAACAGAGCAGTATTAAAAAAACTGGAAGAAAAAAAATGGATCATAAGATGCCAAAATAAAATTGTCAATAAGCCATATATTGAAAAAGAGAATCATAATAGATCCATTGAACATAACATGGAACAAATCCATGCTATCGATAAAATAAAAGGATCATTAAATTCTGGAAAGAAAAAAAGATGGCTTTTATTCGGAGTCACAGGCAGTGGAAAAACAGAGGTATATATCGAGTCGATCAAAGAAACGATCGCAACTGGCAAACAGGTGTTATATCTTGTCCCGGAAATTGCACTTGCTCAGATGACGACCAGAAGTTTGATCAAAACATTTGGAAGGCTGGCGGCCTTATTAAACAGCTCTATGTCGGAAAAAGAAAAAAGGAATGAATGGAATAGGATAGAAAAGCGCGAGGCGCAAATCGTCATAGGTCCCCGTTCAGCATTATTTGCTCCTTTTAGCGAGTTGGGTTTGATCATTATCGATGAAGAACATGAAAATACTTTCAAACAAAATGAGCCGGAACCAAGATATGATGCCCGAACTGCTGCAGAAAAACTCGCTGAAATACATGATGCAGTCGTCATCAGAGGTTCAGCAACACCGTCGTTGAACTCATTCTATCAAGTCGAAAATGGTAATTACGAAATATTGGTCCTGCCCAAAAGAGTCGCCAGCCGCAAGCAACCGAAAATAAAGATAATAGATATGAAAAAACAACAAAAAATGTCTGGGAGCAGATATTTGTTCAGTGATTATTTGGTTGGAGCTATGACTGCAACGCTTGATAGTGGTGAACAAATAATCTTGTTTTTGAACCGTCGTGGATATAACACGATCCTGATCTGCAATGATTGCGGAAAAACCGTACACTGTCCGAATTGTTCAATCACAATGACATACCACAAGTCAAATGAGAGGATGATTTGTCACAGCTGCAACCACCAAACAAATGTTCCCGGAAAATGCCCCGCATGTGGAAGCAAATACATCAAATATAATGGAGCAGGAACTGAACGAGTCGCATGGGAGTTCGAAAAAATGTTCCCTGAAATACCCTACACAAGAGTTGATACTGATACGACCAGAAAGCCCGGAAGTCATATCGATTTGCTTAAGGATTTTGAAAGTGGGAGAAGCCGGGTGCTTATCGGAACACAAATGATCGCTAAGGGACTTGACTTTCCTGGAGTAACTTTAGTTGGCGTATTAAATATGGATACTCTATTAAATATGCCTGATTACTCAAGCGCTGAAAAAACATACCAGCTGTTGACACAAGTATCCGGAAGGGCAGGAAGAGGAGAGAAGTCCGGTGAAGTTGTAATTCAGACTTATGATCCCAATCATTATGTATATGGGTTAATAAAGGAACTTGATTATTACAGCTTTATTAAACAAGAAATGCAAAATCGCAAGCTGCTCGGTTACCCACCCTATCGTTCTTTGGCCCGTTTGCTTGTGACTGCGGAAGAAGAGAAAAAAGCGTGGATGATTATCGAAAAATATAAACAGGAGATAATCAAAGAAATACGGCATCGAGATGATATAGAAATTTTAGGACCAAGCAAAGCACCAGTATTTTATATAAAAGGAAGATGCAGGTATCATATGGTTTTGAAAGGGGAAAATATTGCTGAACTGCAGGATATCTTGAATAAAATAAAGAATAAAATCACTGTGAGAGAGGCAACAATCAGGTTAATATATGATATTGAACCAGTTAACATGATGTGAGGAGAGGTAATATGTCAGTATATCAAATTGTAAAAAATGGCGATGAAGTGCTGCGGGAAAAAGCCCTGCAGGTAAGGGA
The DNA here is from genome assembly GCA_040767105.1 of Peptococcaceae bacterium. Taxonomy (GTDB): domain Bacteria; phylum Bacillota; class Peptococcia; order DRI-13; family PHAD01; genus JAXGPE01. The sequence continues at coordinate 64,883 of JAXGPE010000003.1, forward strand.
AATAACTCCGAATATATTGAAACTCCTAAATAATATGAGGGACACAATGTATGCATCAAATGGAGTCGGTTTGGCGGCTCCGCAAATAGGTATATCAAAAAGAGTTATTATTGTAGACGCCGGAGATGATTATCTTGAGTTGATAAACCCGGAGATAATTATGAGCGAAGGGATCCAAAGCGACCAGGAAGGATGCTTGAGCGTGCCGGGATATTTTGGCGATGTCAGCAGAGCACACCGTGTGCGCATCAGGGCATTGAATCGTGAAGGTGAAATGATTGAGATAGAAAGAGAAGAACTTGCAGCACGAGCTATCCAGCATGAGATAGATCATCTTAATGGAATATTATTCATTGATAAAGCCACTAACTTGAAAGTAGACGAATAATGATTAACAGAAAAGCCAAAATTAAGAATACAAAAGATATGAAGGTTGTATTTATGGGCACTCCTGATTTTGCTTTACCTTCGCTTGAGGCATTGCATAATGAAGGCTATGATATCAGGGCGGTTGTAACCAGACCGGATCGTCCACGCGGCCGAGGTCAAAAACTTGGCATTTCTCCAGTTAAAAACAAGGCGCTTGAATTAGGATTGAATATTATTCAACCCTTGAAAATGAACGAAGAAACATTACTGAAATGTATAAAAGAAATCGAACCTGACTTTATTGTTGTTGTCGCTTTCGGACGTATTTTGCCTGAGGAGATCATAAAAATGCCTCGTTATGGGTGTATAAACGTTCACGCCTCGCTTCTACCTGCTTATCGTGGAGCCGCTCCTATTCATAGAGCACTGGTAAATGGTGATGAATTTACTGGTGTAACGACAATGAAAATGGACAAGGGACTCGATACAGGAGATATAATACTGCAGGATACAGTCAATATATCATCGGATATGAATTGTGGTGAACTGCAAGAATTGTTAGCAATGAGAGGTGCTGAGCTTTTGATCTGTACACTTCGCGGTATTTATTCCGGCGATTTGACACCTGAAAAACAGGATGAAAGTAAAGCAAGTTATGCCATGCCATTGCGAAAAGCTGATGAATTCATAAGATGGGAGCAAAGTGTCTTTGAGGTTTTCAATCAAATCAGAGGAATGAATCCATGGCCCGGAAGCTATACACTATTTCAAGATAAAATTTTGAAAATAAGACAAGCTCAAATATGGAATGAAACCGGCGTATATCAAGAGCCAGGAACAGTTCTGGAAATAATCAAAGGTAAGGGTTTCACAGTGCAAACTGGTCATGGAATAATTTTTATTACAAAGGTCCAGCCGCAAGGCAAGAGTACAATGGATGCAAATAGTTTTGTAAATGGTTATGGCTTGAAGAAAGGGTATGTATTTAATGACAGACAATAATAGCATGGTGATGCGTAAGAGAATATTTGTAGGATTGCTGGGCATAAGCATGATGCTTTTAGTCGCTTTTTTTGTTGCGGTATTCTGGTTCGGTACAAATAGCGGATTGCTGATCAACAGAATAATAAAGAATACTATTGAGATCGTTGCAATATTTTTATTGCTTTATTTAGGGATTGGCCTAATCTCATTGATTTGGTCGATTTGGAGTTCTAAAAGCGTGATTCTTTTACCAGGGGCAATGAAATTAGCAACAAAACTTTTGTTTCCTATTTCTATAATTGTTGGGAAAATACTGGGCTGGAACGAAGACCGTATTAAAAATTCATATATTCAGGTATCTAATCATCTTGTTATGTCCATGCAACTTGATGATCCTGTTCAAAATATCCTTATTTTAGTACCGCATTGTATTCAATGGATCCATTGTCCTTACAAAATAACTATTGATATCAATAATTGCCGAAAATGCGGCAGATGTCAGATAGGAGAATTGATCGAGATGTCCAAACGGTATAATGTAGCATTACGTGTTGTAACTGGAGGAACGATAGCGAGAAAAGCTGTAAAGGAAACAAGACCAGGAGCAATAATCGCTATTGCATGTGAACGGGACCTTACCAGTGGGATCAAGGACATCAAAGGAATACCGGTGATAGGGGTTATCAATGATCGGCCAGAAGGTCCATGCTGTAATACATGTGTAGATATAATTAAAGTAGAAGAGGCTATCAAGTTCTTTAGAAAAGAGGTGTGAGAAGGTGTATTATCCATTCTTTGATCCAACTATGTTAATAATAATCCCGGGACTTCTGTTGGCAATGTATGCACAGTTAAAAGTGAAAACAACGTTTGAACGTTATTCTAAGATACGTTCTGGCAGTGGAGTGACTGGAGCTAGAGCAGCCAGGGAAATATTAGATGAAATGGGCGCGGAAAATGTAGATATTGAAATGGTAGAAGGAACATTGACTGATCATTATGATCCGAAACAAAAGGTACTTAGATTATCGCGACCTGTATATAGTGGTGATTCATTGTCATCTTTGGGAGTGGCAGCCCATGAAGCCGGGCACGCCGTACAGCACGCCTCGGGCTACGTGCCGCTGAATATCCGGCATTCTCTTGTCCCGGTCGCTAATATCGGTTCTACCCTTGCCTTCCCTCTGTTCTTGATTGGTTTATTTATGAGCAGCGCGGGATTGCTGCGCGCCGGGATATATCTTTTTTGCGCAGTTATCCTGTTTCAGATTATTACCCTGCCAGTAGAGTTCAATGCTTCGAGCAGAGCACTGATTGCCCTTGAAAAGGGAGGTTATATTGCCGGCGATGAACTCAAGGGAACAAAAGCTGTCTTGGATGCAGCTGCTTTGACATATGTCGCTGCAGTATTGGTTGGATTATTAAATCTACTGCGCTTATTGGTGCTTGCTGGTATTTTTAGAAGGGATGACTAAATGCAGACTAGAGAGATGGCGTACCTTATTTTAACGGATATAGACAAGGGGGGATTTGCCAATCTGCTGCTAGACCAATATTTGAATAGATCCGAATATGGTCTGGCTGATAAAGCATTGATCACAAACATCGTCTATGGCACGGTAAAGTACCAGCTAAGACTTGATTGGATCATAGAACAGCTTGTTAGAAATACTCGTAAACTTGAAATAGGAGTGAGGATAGTTCTGCGGATGTCTTTTTATCAACTCCAGTTTATGGACCGCATTCCTCCTTCGGCAGTAACAAACGAAGCTGTAAAAATAGTCCGTAAACATTTCCACACTGGAGCAGCTGGTCTGGTGAATGGTGTTTTGCGCAATTACCTGCGCAATCCTGACAGTATCTTATGGCCTCATAAAGAAGATGATCCAGTGAAATATCTACAGATCATTCATTCCCATCCTGAATGGATGATAAGGCGCTGGCTTTCAAGGTATGGGTATGAAAAAACGGAACAGTTGTGCCTATTTAACAATAAACCTGCTGATTTATGGCTAAGGACTAATACTCTGCGAACAAATCGGGCGGATCTTTTAAAGATACTTGCCGCCGAAGGTTGTACCGTCGAAGCTGGAGAATATGCACCTGAAGCTATTCGTCTGATCAAATCTCCAGGATTAAGTTCATTGCCTTCTTATAAAGAAGGCCTTTTTACAATCCAGGATGAAAGCTCCATGCTCGTTGCGCACGTTCTCTCCCCACAGCCTGGGAACAAGGTGTATGATGTTTGTGCAGGACTTGGAGGGAAGACCACACATTTAGCTCAAATAATGGATAATAGAGGATCGATAATTGCTGGAGACATTTATGAGCATAAACTCAAATTGGTCAGACAAAGTGCTGCCCAACTGGGCATAACCATTATCGAAACTTTATTGAAAAATGCTTTAAATATTGGCCCGGAACATCATGGCGTATATGATAAAGTGCTTGTAGATGCTCCTTGCTCCGGGTTAGGGGTTTTGCGAAGGAGACCCGATGCGCGTTGGAAAAAAACACCTGAAGATATTTTGATTTTGGCCAGGTTACAGCGCGAAATACTCCAGCAGGCTGTCAAAACAGTAAGAAAGGGTGGAAGGATCATATATAGCACCTGTACTATTGAAGCGGAAGAGAATGAGGAACTTATAAGTAAATTTGTGAGAGACGAAGCAACGGTCAAAACCTTTGATTTAGCTACCGTTCTTCCTTATAAAGTGAAACCAATAGAAAAAGCCCAGACCATACAAGGCTATAGACAGTATTTGCCTTTCAGTGATCAAATGGAGGGATTTTTTATAGCTGGGATGCAGGTCAGTTAAAAAAGGAGCCGTATTTGATGAAGGATAAAATCGACATAAGAGGGATGATGCCGGAAGAGCTTGCTGAACTCATGCTGAAGAATGATGAAAAAAAATTTCGAGGTTTGCAGGTTTTTTCCTGGATCCAGAAAAAAAATGCTCAAGATTTGAAAGAAATAAAGAATATAGGAATCAGGACTAGAAAAATACTGGAGCAAAATATAAGATTAAGCCCATTGAAAATTGTGCAATCGCTCATCAGTGAAGACGGAACTAGAAAGTATTTATGGGAGTTAGCTGACGAAGAAAGAATTGAAACGGTATATATGCATCATGAAGGAGAAAGAACGAAAACAAGAAACACACTTTGCCTTTCGACTCAAGTCGGCTGCCCGATGAAATGTTCTTTCTGTGCCACTGGGCAAATGAGCTATTCAAGAAATTTATCCGCTGGAGAAATAGTTTCCCAGGTTATAGATGTGACCAGACATATGCAGGCTGAAATACCTGATTTCAAAGTACAAAATTTAGTATATATGGGAATGGGCGAGCCGTTATTGAATCTGGCAAATGTAACAAAAAGCATTCGTATTTTAAATAGTCCAGAGGGTCAACAAATCAGTCAGCGAAGAATAACAGTTTCAACATGCGGATTGGTACCAAAAATAAAAGAATTAATGAGTGAGGATTTGGACATAGTTTTAGCTGTATCTCTGCATGCGCCAAACAATGAAATCAGAGAGCGTCTTATGCCTATAAACAAGGAGTATCCATTACAGAAATTGATACCGGTTTGCAGGGAATATGCAAATAAAACTGGACGACGAATAACATTTGAGTATGTTATGATAAAAGGTATTAATGATGCCCCTGAACATGCCGAGCAGCTGGCTGAATTGCTTGTAAATATAAACGCAAATGTCAATATCATCCCTATTAATGAACATTCAAATTCCACTTATAAAAGATCTCCCAAAGAAAGAATCAAAGCTTTTGTTGATGTTCTGACAAAAAAATCGGTCCAGTCAGTTATTCGTGAGGAAAAAGGCAGTGATATCGCTGCAGCTTGCGGACAACTAGCCGGAGAAGAACGGTGATGTGTTTTGTATTTTGAAGTAGTCTCGGACAAGGGACTTAAACGCAAAGAAAATGAAGATAGTTTTCTGGCGCTCCTCCCGGAGGGTCTTTTCGCAGTCGCAGACGGCATGGGTGGTCATGCTGCAGGGAAATTAGCCAGCACCTTAGCTGTTGAAACAATGCGGAAAAACGCTGATCTCTCATCGGGGATCGATCGGGCAAAAATGTTAAATCATATAGTATTATTAGCAAATAACATGGTGTTCGAAGAAAGCGTGTTAAACAAAGAATACGCAGGGATGGGTACGACGCTGACAGCTGTTTTGATAGCCAAAAAAGTATTGTATCTTGCTCACGTTGGCGACAGCAGAGCATACATCTGCCGGGAAAACAAAATTATCCTTCTGACTCAGGACCACTCAATGGTGCATGAAATGTATAATAATGGCGAGATATCATACGAAGAGATGCAAAAACATCCCCGGCGAAATGTTTTAACCAGAGCTCTCGGGATAGATCCAATTCTTCAAATAGAAGAAAAACAGGTCGAACTTAAAGAAAAAGACTTAGTACTACTTTGTACAGACGGTTTACATGGCTGCGTGGCGGATAATGATATTGCAAAAGTATTGTCAGATAATACTATTTTAAAAGAGAAAGCAGAAGAACTGAGAAAAATAGCTTATACAAAAGGAGCCACGGACAATATAACTTTAATTCTGATTGAGATCGGTCAATCGTTGCCATAAAGAGAGAGGTGCAAAAATGCTCGGGAAGATACTTGGAGGACGCTATAGTATATTAGAGCAAATAGGCGGCGGAGGTATGTCGATTGTTTATAAGGCAAGAGATATCTACTTAAACCGTGTTGTAGCGATAAAAATATTGCGTGAACAACTGACCAATGATCAGGAATTTGTTGCGCGTTTTAATAAAGAGGCCCAAGCTGTAGCGAGCCTTTCTCATGTTAACATAGTAGGAATTTATGACGTCGGAAAAGATGATTCCATCTATTATTTAGTAATGGAAATGATCGAAGGTCGTAATTTAAAAGATTATATAAGAGAAAATGGTCCGCTGCTGATTGCTCAGGCTGTGGATATAATGCAGCAATTGTGTGACGCTTTGCAGCATGCACATAGCCATAAGATAATTCATTGCGATATAAAACCACATAACATCATACTAAGCAAAGAAGGGATAGTTAAAGTAACAGATTTCGGCATAGCGCGGGCGGTCACAACAGCTACTGTTACAAATACCGGAAGTATTATGGGCTCTGTACATTATTTTTCTCCGGAACAAGCGAAGGGTGACATAGCAGACGAAAAATCAGATATTTACTCTACGGGAGTGGTATTATATGAGTTGTTGACCGGAAAGCTGCCGTTTGAGGGAGAAACACCAATTGGAGTAGCACTTAAAAAATAAGTTCAAGTTTCATTTCACCAAGAGAATATAATCCTGATATTAATGAAGCATTGGAAAAAGTAATTTTAAGAGCTATGGACCGCAACCCTTTTAAAAGGTATGAATCAGCTGCAGATCTTAAAAAAGATATTGTTTCAGCCTATACGAACAATGAATTGGAACCAAGCTTATCTAGAAGCAGACTCAACTGGTTTCCCGGAAAAACAAAGCAAAACGAAAAAACAAAGGGTTATTTTTCAAAGTGGATGACCGGAGGTATCATAGGTATATCTTTGTTGGGGATTCTATTAGGATATTTTATTACATCAAGATTAGTTGCCAACAGCGAAATATCAACACCAAATATAGTAGAATGGATTTGCTTCAAGCAGAAAAACTGCTTGATGAGATGGAACTGATTATTACTATCTCCAAGGAAGAAAACCATCCGATGATCGAAAAGGGACTTATAATATCACAGGAACCCGAAGCACAAATGATAGTCAAAAAAGGAAGTGCGATCAGTGTAGTCCTGAGCGAAGGGCCAATTATGGTAAAAGTGCCCAATATACTGAACATGTCGATGATAAATGCGCAAGAAAAACTCGCCGAAGATGGACTTAACCTTGGTGAAGTGACCAGAGTCTATCATGAACAGATCCTATCGGAAGAGTTGTTCATCAAGAACCTGCCGAAGGCAAAGAGCTAATGCAGGGTTCTGCGATAAATATTATTGAAAGCAAAGGACCTGAGCCGATTTGGGTCAGCATGCCGTTGTTGATAGGTATGAATATTGACCAAGCAAGGATAGTATTGCAGAACAACAAATTCACTGTCGGTATCGTCCAAACAGAAACGAACAGTGAATATCAAGCTGGAATAGTGCTCAGACAGGATCCGGGAACAAACAGTGAAATCTTACAGGGATCGGCTGTAAACCTTGTTATAAGCGCGGGATCTGATCCGACTGGAGTTAATGATCAGTAGGGAGGATTTTGATTGGATCTGGAAGGAACTATCATACGTGGATACAGTGGCTTCTACTATGTATGGGATGGTGCGACCCTTTGGGAATGCAAACTAAGAGGTAGATATAAAATTAGTGAGAATACCTTTTTACCGGGGGATAAAGTCAGATTTAAAATTCTTGATGCACCTTCGGCAAAGGCAGTTATCGAATTTGCTTATCCGCGGAAAAATGAATTGATTCGTCCCAGCATCTGTAATGTTGATCAAGCCTTGATCGTTATGGCTATAAAAGATCCTGAAGCTGATCTTTGGCTTGTGGACAGATTGCTGATAAATTTATTATTCAATAATATTGAACCGATAATTTGTTTTAGCAAGGCTGATTTGGTTTCCTTGGATTCTTCACGGGAGATCTATAATGAATACCGTGATTCAGGTTTCCCGAGATATATTATCAGCATAGTCGATCATAGGGGGGTTGACCAGCTGCGCCAATTATTGAAGGGTAAAATCTCAGTTTTATCCGGACCATCCGGGGTCGGAAAATCGAGTATAATCAACATTATTGAGCCGGCCCTGCAGCGCAAAACTGGTGAAATAAGCCTCAGATCTTCGCGCGGAAAACACACGACCAGAAGTGTTGAGTTGCTCCCACTTTCCACTGGAGGTTACGTGGCAGACACTCCAGGCTTCAGTCAAATGCATTTGCCGGATATAAAAAAAGAAAGACTGGCTGGTTACTATAAAGAATTCGATTCTTATGCGCCTTTCTGTAAATTTTCCTCGTGCTTGCATCGCGATGAACCGCAATGTGCGGTGCGTGATGCGGTAGATTCAGGTATGATAAGCAGTAAGCGTTATCGTAATTATCTATTGCTATTGAAAGAGATAATCGAAAAAAAGAGGAGGTACTAAAATGGTTTTGCTAGCCACATCTATACTTTCGGCAGATTTCAGCAGACTTGCTGATGCCGTTGATTATGTCGAGAAGGCAGGAGCCCACTGGTTACACATTGACGTGATGGATGGACATTTTGTGCCAAATATAACTATTGGTCCCGTCGTTATTAAGGCTTTGCGACCAAAGACACAGCTCTTCTTCGATGTGCATTTGATGATTGAAAATCCGGATCGTTTTTTAAGGGATTTCAGAGCTGCTGGCGCAGATCTCATAACTGTTCAGGCTGAAACTTGCCCACATTTGCATCGCACGATACAAAATATAAAGGATACAGGAGCAAAAGCCGGGGTCGCTTTAAATCCACATACATCGCTGGATGGATTAAAGTATATACTTGAAGATCTGGATCTGGTGTTAATAATGTCTGTAAATCCAGGTTATGGCGGACAAAAGTTTATACCAAATGTTTTGCCCAAGATACGTCTTTTGCGTCAATGGGCGGAAGAAAGAAATCAGGAGTTATTTATTCAGGTCGATGGGGGTATAAATAACGAGACTGCTCCGGCCGTGGTTGAAGCAGGAGCGAATGTTCTTGTCGCAGGCTCTGCAGTTTTCAATCATCCTAATCCAGCTCAGGCTGTGGCTCAGCTGATGGAATCTTATCAGATATCTGAATTTGCTGAAGAGTAGGAGAATGTATATGTCTGGGATGTGTTTGGTTATTTCGGGTGGTGAAATAATGGATTCGATTTACTATAAAGAGTTGTCCAGAAAAGCTGATTGTGTTATTTGCGCAGATGGCGGTGCAAGATCAGCGATGAGACTTGGGATAGTTCCGGACATTGTGATGGGCGATTTTGACACACTCTCGGAAGATGAGATAGAAGCATTTATACACGAGGATATTAAAATCATTAGATATCCAAGAGAAAAGGAATACACAGATACACATTTATGCATTATTGAAGCGATAAACAGAGGATTTACAGAAATAATTATGATTGGAGCTTTGGGAGGCAGACTAGACCATTCCTTAGCTAATATTATGTTGTTGGCATTGCCGGAAGCTGCCGGTACCAAAATAAAAATTAGCGATGAAGATCAAGATGTTTATTTGATTCGCGATAACTGTGAAATCACCGGAAATATCGGAGATACATTATCAATGTTTCCGCTATCGGAAAGCGTTAAGGGCATATCTACAAAAGGACTGAAATACCCTCTGGATCAAGGGGAATTTATTATGGGGATACCTAAAGGCATAAGCAATCAAATGTTATCTGATTCTGTGGAAGTGAGACTGGAAGAGGGAAGTATTTTGGTTATACAATACAAAACGGACCTGGGTAAACCCCAAGTCCGCTAAACGATCCTATTATTTGATCTACACTGCTCGTTGTACTTTGCCTGAACGTATACAGCGTGTACAGACCATCAATTTTTTCGATTGACCGTTAATTATTGTTTTGACAGGCTGAAGATTCGGTGACCATGTTTTTTTGGTGCGGATATGAGAATGGCTGACTTGCATGCCAACACTCTTACCTTTGCCGCATATATCACACTTAAAGGACACTTGTTCCACCTCCTTAGGATGACCGTGAAAATTGAGTAAAGCCTACCACAAGATATTAACAGAAAAATGGTCTTCATGCAAGAAAATATTGATAAATGGGAGTATTGAATGAAACAGGATGTTTTGCGGATCTTGCTGGAAAATGAACAAAATTACGTGTCCGGAGCTGATATAAGCAGAGAAACCGGCGTAAGTAGGGCAGCGGTGTGGAAAAGCGTACAAGCACTAAAGGAAGATGGGTATTCCATCGCTTCTTTACCAGGCAAGGGATATATTATGCAAGAAAAACCCGATCGCGTTATTGAAGAAGAAATAAGTTATATGCTGTCATCCTCAAATAGTAAAATCAGCAAGGTGTACGTTTATGAGGAGGTAGTATCTACAAATAATATCGCGAAAGAATTAGCAAATAAAAGTGCTCCCGAAATGACCGTTGTATATGCCGAAAAGCAATCAAAAGGCAAAGGACGCATGGGGAGATCATGGTATTCAGATCCAGGATATGGCATGTGGTTCAGCATAATCATAAGACCTGAAATAATCCCGGCAGATGCCTGGAGAATGACCTTTTTGAGCGCCGTGGCAGTATGCAGAGCAATACGCAGCCATACAGGTTTGGAAGTGAAAATCAAATGGCCCAATGATATTTTATTTGAAGAAAAAAAATTTTGTGGTATTTTGACCGAATTGAATGCTGAGGTCGATCAGGTTAATCACATTGTTATCGGGATAGGTATTAATGTCAACCATACATTAAAAGAATTTCCCGAGGAACTAGCTGATCGCGTAACCTCACTGCAAATTATTTCAAAAAGGAGGTACCGCAGGGTAGAATTGCTTCATGATGTTTTGCACGAATTTAGCAAAGCGTATCAGGAATATAGAGAAACCGGATTTGAAAATATTTTAAAATTTTGGAAAGATAATAATGCAACTTTGGCAGAAACTGTAGAAATCTCTGCTCCTGAAGGAAAATATACCGGCAAAGCAGTTGATGTCGGTGAAGATGGATGCCTGATAGTGAAAACGGATGATGAAAAATTACATTATATAATAGTTGGAGATATAACCGTCCGCAAAAGATAAGAATGCTTGCTTTCGTTCGGACACTTGCTTTTTTCTATAAAAATATATAGAATCTACTTGGTGAAATATTTCACCTTTTACACTTATCGGTTAGCAGGGATTGTGATATAATAAACACTATGGTTTTTGAAAAGAAAAATATTGATAATAAAATATTTAACTAATAATCAATGAAAGGAGGGATAGCTTAAAGGATGCAAGTGTTAAAAATTGACCATATCGGAATTGCGGTGAAGAATTTAGAAGAGGCCTTGAAATTATATGCAGATGTACTCGGGATGGAAAACATTGGTACAGAAATCGTTGAAGAACAAAAGGTAAAGGTTGCTTTTTTACCGTGTGGAGAAAGCGAGTTGGAGCTTCTTGAATCAACCTCTCCTGATGGTCCTGTGGCAAAATTTATTGAGAAAAATGGTGAAGGACTTCAGCATATAGCGCTTCGGGTCGATAATATCGAAGAGGCTTTGAAGAGACTAAAAAGTAAGGGGGTGCGTCTTATTGATGAAAAGCCTCGCTATGGTGCTGGCGGAGCAAGAATTGCATTTCTGCACCCCAAAGCTACAGGAGGAATACTTTTAGAGCTTTCAGAGAGAAAGTAGCGAAATATATGGAAAAAGGAGTTCGAATAATGAGTACAAATGCAAATGTTGAAGAATTAAAAAAACGTTCAAAAACAGTTGAAATGGGTGGAGGTAAAAAAGCCATCGATAGTCAGCACGAAAAAGGCAAGATGACCGCCCGTGAAAGACTTGAAAAATTACTTGATCCGGGTTCTTTCACTGAATTAGACAAATTTGTCGTTCATCGCTGTGTCAATTTTGATATGGCTGGCAAAGAAGCACCGGGTGAGGGCGTAGTCACAGGATACGGAACTATAGACGGACGTCTTGTATATGTATTTGCTCAGGATTTTACCGTACTGGGAGGATCTTTGGGAGAAATGCATGCGGCGAAAATCACCAAGGTTCAGGAATTGGCGATGAAGGTTGGGGCTCCTATAATTGGCTTGAATGACTCCGGCGGAGCTAGGATCCAGGAAGCTGTCGACTCGCTCAAAGGATTTGGCGATATTTTTTATCGCAATGTCATGGCCTCGGGTGTGGTACCGCAGATATCTGTAATAATGGGACCTTGTGCAGGCGGAGCAGTTTACTCACCGGCATTACAGGATTTTGTATTTATGGTCAAGAATACCTCGCGTATGTTTATCACCGGTCCTCAGGTAATTAAGGCTGTAACGGGAGAAGAGGTCACAGATGAACAACTGGGTGGTGCGATGACTCACAATCAGATGAGTGGAGTAGCTCATTTCGCCGCAGAAGATGAGGACGACTGCATCGAACAGATCAAAATACTACTAAGCTATCTACCTTCGAATAATCTTGAAGAGGCTCCTTATTGCGAAAGTTCTGACAGTGCAGAAAGAATGGATATTGCACTGAACGAGATCGTTCCTGAAAACCCTAATGCACCTTATGATATGGCAGAGGTCGTTGGGAAAATTGCTGACGACGGAGTATTTTTCCAGACGATGCGTTATTACGCACAAAACATGCTTACTGGATTTATTCGTATCGATGGACGATCAGTAGGTATAATTGCCAATCAGCCAAAAGTATTAGCAGGCTGTCTGGATATAAATGCTTCCGATAAAGCAGCGCGTTTTATCCGCTTTTGTGACGCATTCAATATTCCTATCGTAACTTTTGTTGATGTACCTGGCTACATGCCCGGAACCAATCAGGAGTTTGGAGGCATAATACGCCACGGGGCGAAGCTGCTCTACGCATATTCAGAAGCAACTGTCCCCAAAATAACCGTTATCACAAGAAAATCATATGGGGGAGCTTATATTGGTATGTGTTCCCGCCATCTTGGCGCTGATCAGGTCCTTGCTTGGCCAACCGCTGAAATTGCTGTAATGGGAGCTGATGGCGCAGCTAATATCATTTTCCGGAAAGAAATCAACTCAGCCGAAAATCCGGCGGAAAAACGCAATGAAATGATCGAAGATTACCGGAAACGCTTTGCCACTCCATATGTTGCAGCGGAAAGAGGTTATGTGGATATGGTGATCCAGCCCGAAGAGACCCGCCCGCGCCTGGCAAATGCATTAGAAATGCTCTCTACGAAGAGGGAGAATCGGCCGGCTAAAAAACACGGGAATATACCTCTTTAAAACGCTGATCAAGAAAGGAGGATTCTAATTATGCTTGGATTTGGATTGAAAGTAGCTGCCATAGGCATAGGGACCGTTTTTCTGGAATTGGTCCTGCTTGTGTTCGTGATAATGTTCATTACCAAAATCACCAGGATGATAACCGGAAAAAAGCCTGAAGCGGGTGTGACTAGCAAAGGGCAGACAGTAACACAACCCGCACAAACAAGCATACAGGGAAATGATGATGATATCATTGCTGTAATAGTTGCAGCTATAGCTGCAATGGGTTCTCAGGATATCCATATCACTGCGATAAGACGCATCACCCCTGTAAACGCACCTGTCTGGAGTCACGCGGGAAGACTTGATACGATGAATTCAAGACAATATTAATTCGGTTAAAAAATGCGAAGGGGAGATACAATAATGAAAAAATTTCAAATAACGGTTAATGGTAAAGCATATGAAGTAGAAGTCGAAGAAATGGGTGGCGGATCAACACAAGCGCCTCGCGCAGCGGCATCTGTGGCAGTTCCGTCTGCAGCGCCTGCACCTAAAGCAGCTCCGGCTGCAGCACCTGCACCTAAAGCAGCTGCGGTTCCAGCGGGAAGTGAATCTGTAACTGCTCCTATGCCTGGAAAAGTAATGTCAATCAAAGTCACAACAGGACAAGCCGTCACTGCTGGCGACCTGATCTTGGTTCTTGAAGCTATGAAGATGGAGAACGAAATCTTTTGTGGTGCATCAGGTACAGTAAAAGAGATCAGAGTTAATGAGGGAGCAGCAGTAAATCCGGGAGATGTACTTGTTGTAATCGGATGATCGCAGGATAAGTTTATTTTTGAGAGGGGGCAGAAATAACCAATGGAATTTGAATTGCATTTTTTGCAGGCCATAGGTGATCTTATCAGGAACACCGGATTTCTATCGCTATCACTGGGCCAGATCATAATGCTGCTTGTTTCATTTGTGCTTATTTATCTGGCTATTGTTAAAAAGTTTGAACCTTTGCTTCTTTTACCGATCGGCTTCGGTATGTTGTTAGCCAACCTTCCCAACACAGGGCTTATGGAGGCAGCGACATACACACCGGACCCGATGAATCCAGGACATGACAAAATGGTTCCGGGAGGCTTGCTATACTACCTTTATCAGGGTGTCAAGCTTGGCATATATCCTCCGCTTATTTTTATGGGTGTTGGAGCTATGACTGATTTTGGGCCACTGATCGCCAATCCAAAGACGCTCTTACTGGGAGCAGCAGCCCAGGCAGGTATATTTTTAACTTTTATCGGCGCTTTATTTTTGGGCTTTGTTCCCAAGGAAGCAGCTTCGATCGGGATAATCGGCGGAGCAGACGGACCAACCGCGATTTACCTTACTTCTAAACTTGCACCGCATCTTTTAGGAGCGATTGCGGTTGCCGCATATTCTTATATGGCTCTGGTACCTATCATCCAGCCTCCGATAATGAAACTTCTAACAACAAAGAAGCAGAGAGTTGTCATTATGGAACAATTGAGACCGGTAACAAAAATCGAAAAGATCGTTTTCCCAATCGTCGTTACTGTAATTGTTACTTTACTACTGCCAGACGCTGCCCCATTGATCGGCATGCTCATGCTGGGCAACCTGTTCCGTGAGTCCGGAGTGACCGAAAGGCTTAATGATACTGCACAGAACGCACTGATCAATATAGTGACGATATTTCTTGGAACTACTGTCGGCGCGACAGCAAGTGCAGAAAACTTCTTGACAGTTCAGACTCTTTCTATCATTTGCCTCGGGTTGATAGCATTCTGTTTCGGTACGGCCGCAGGTGTGCTTTTGGGTGATCTTATGTATGTGATTTCGGGCGGTAGAATCAACCCACTTATCGGTTCGGCTGGAGTATCGGCGGTGCCGATGGCGGCTCGCGTCTCCCAGGTGGTCGGACAAAAGGAAAACCCACGAAACTTCCTTCTCATGCATGCAATGGGTCCAAACGTTGCGGGTGTTATAGGTTCTGCCGTAGCAGCCGGGGTCCTCTTGTCATTATTTAAATAGAAGAAAAGTAATAAGGATTAATATAAAAGAAGTAGCACATTCGTGTTACTTCTTTTATTTAGTCAATCATGGTACATTATTTATAAAAATGATTTGAAAGAGCGGATCAAATGAGCGAGTACAATAAAGAGTTACTTGATATCAAAGGGATCGGTCCTGTACGGGCAAAAAAACTTGCAAGCATGGGAATTAATAATATCCAGGACATTTTGTATCATTTTCCGAGAAGATACGAAGATCGCTCAACAATAACCAGGCTCTCCGAATTGAAAACAGGGGTAAAGTGCACTGTAATAGTTAAGATCGATAAAATCGAAGAATTCAAACTAAAAAATAAACGTATTTTGCTCAAAGTATCTATTTCAGATGATTCAGGAAGCGCACAGGCAAATTGGTATAATCAAAAATACCTGAAGAATAGGCTGCTCAAGGGAATGGAATTGATCATTACTGGTAAAACAAAAATATACAATAAGCAAAAAGAAATTTCGGTAATTGACTATGAATATTTATATTCAAAAGGCGATATAACTAAAAAAGCTATAATGCCTTATTATCCAAGTACTGATGGCTTAAATCAAAAATTCTGGCGAGATTTACATAGAAACGTCTCGCTATCGGCTATAAAAAAATGTGAAGATATTTTTAATCAGACTACGAGAAAGCAATACAACATATGTTCGATCCAGGAAGCATTATCAAATTTACATTTCCCGGCAGATCAAGATAAAATTGAACAAGCCCGCAAAAGGATGGCATTTGAAGAAGCATTCATTATGTTGATGAGTCTGAAATATTTTCGCCAGTTCAAAATAAATCAAACTCGCGGAATAAAAAACATAAATGATCATCCACAGCTGGAAAAATTCATTGCGGGGCTGGGATTTTCCTTGACAAATGCCCAAATTAGGGTCTGGAATGAAATAAAAAAAGATATGGAAGCTGAAAAGACTATGTATCGACTGATCCAGGGAGACGTTGGTTCCGGCAAAACTATTATTGCTGCATTAGCAATAATGAAAGCTATAGCCAATGGACACACGGGTATATTGATGGCGCCGACAGAGATGCTTGCCAGACAACATGCAGAAAGCTTCCGTAAATGGTATGGACCTCTCAAGATAAATGTGCTGCTTTTGACAGGCTCATTAAAACAAGAAGATCGAAAACAAGCAATAAAGATGATCCAAAATAATAAAGCGGATGTGATAATTGGAACACAAGCACTGCTGAGCGATAATATTACATTTGATAGAGCCGGGGTATTAGTGATCGATGAACAACACCGCTTTGGTGTCCGGCAGAGAAATGTTCTTGAGCAAAAAGGCTATTCTGCCGATATCCTGGTAATGAGTGCTACGCCGATCCCCAGAACACTCAATATGGTGATGTACGGTGATCTGGATATTTCGGTGATCGATGAACTTCCTCTCGGAAGAAAAAAAATTGAAACGATTTGCCTTAAAGAAAAAGCATCGGGTAAACTATATCCTTTTATCATGAAACAGCTGCAAAATGGGTCGCTCGTCTATATTGTGTGTCCGTTCGTAGAAGGTTCAGAGTTGCTTGATATTGCCAATACAGAACAAATCGCCGCTGAGCTTAAAAAAATATTATATCCATTCCGAGTAGATACTTTACACGGGAAAATGCCTGCGAAGATGAAGGAAGATACCATGGTAAAATTTATCATGGGTGAAATAAAGGTATTGGTATGCACTACAATTATCGAAGTAGGGGTCGATATAGCAGCGGCGAATATAATTATAATCCATGATGCTGAAAGATTCGGGATCGCTCAGCTGCATCAGTTGCGTGGAAGAGTAGGAAGAGGGGAAAACAAGGGTATTGTGTTTTGCTTACCAAGAGCAATGATCCGAAGGCATTGAAAAGATTGAAGACCATTGTACAAAATACGGATGGATTTTTATTGGCAGAAGAAGATTTAAAACAAAGAGGTCCGGGAGAAGTATTAGGTTTTAGACAGCACGGATTAGCTGAATTGAAATTTGCAGATTTATATCAAAACGATAAATTGATATCTGAAGTTCAAAATTTGGCTAATGGAATCATTCATAAAGATCCATTGCTATTGCATACAGATAATAAACTGCTGTCTCAAAGAGTCAATAATATGATCAAAAGCTTTAAGTTAAGCTAATATATGGATATTTATCCGCAAATATCCCATTAATATGTTATAATCTTGGAAGGAGATGATAAGCAATTCTTCGTGTTATAGCTGGCTCAGCAAAAGGCCAAAGGCTGACTGTCCCGAAAGGAGACAGTACAAGACCGACGTTGGAAAAAGTTCGGGAAGCAGTATTCAATGTCATACAAAACAGAGTTTACGACAAGATATTTTTGGACCTGTTTGCAGGTTCGGGTGCAGTTGGGATAGAAGCCTTAAGTCGTGGAGCAAGATTTTGCATATTCAATGATCGTTCCAAAAAAAATGCCGAAATAATCACTCAAAACATCAAAAAGTGTAATTTAATGGAGCGAAGTAAGATTTTTACGATGGATAGTATGAAGCTGCTGACTCATCTTAGAGCCTGCGAATCTTCGAAAATGCCGATAGATGTTGTTTATATCGATCCACCGTATAAAAATGATTGTTACGAACAAATCATCAGTGAGCTTGCTAACGGAGGCTATTTGTCTGATGAACCGATTCTTATTGTGGAGTTGCCTAAGGGAAAGCCTCTATCTGAAAAATTCGGAGAATTTTATTGCGGTAAAAAATCAGTTTATGGTGACACAGAAATATGGTACTACATAAAATAATCATGATATCATATAAACAAGTTTGGGGGATTATCTATGGAAATAATCAATATTATGGATGAAATGGAGAATATGATCGAAGAGAGTTCTCGCATACCAATGACTGGAAGATTGATCATACATGAAGATATTCTATATAATTTTATTGACAGGATAAGAGCGGTCATGCCTGAAGCGGTCCACGAAGCCGAATGGATCCTTCGGGAAAAGGAAAGGATCCTTACAGATGCAAACAACGAAGCTGAGAATATCGTCGAGAGCGCTAAAGTAAAGCTTGAAAGAATAACCGGAGAAAGTGAGATCGTAAAGCTTTCAAGAATACAAGGTGATGAGATAGTTGAAAAAGCTAAAGAATCTGCAAAAGAGGTGACCCAAGGAGCTTTTACCTATGCTGACGACATTATGCAGCAATTACAGAATGAGCTAGAAAAAACTTTGCAGGTTGTCAAGAAAGGCCGTGAAGAAATACGCACAAATGTTGGTAAAAATAAGTAAGACCTGGATGTCCAGGTCTTATTCCTTGATGAAGGGCCCTTTATAGTAATCCTGCCCGCCACGCCGGTTTGTCTTCCCCGGGTATAAAAGTGTATAGAGATCTGTCGCGAGCAGGTCCATATCTATAAACATACGCGCAGCTTCACTTGATTTTAGCAGATGTTTGATATGGGCTGTTTTTGTTATGATTGGGAGATCGGTCGTTGAAACTATCTTGCGCAGGATCTTACGGCCATTTTTTGATATACCTAATACTCTGAGATATTGAGGACCGTCAAAGAGGTAAGATTCTTTATCTTTTGTGTAATCAAATAAAATATGTATCAATAGACGCTTTAATCTGGAATATGTGTACCTTTTTGTTTTGAGTTCTGCCAGAAAAGCTTGCAAATCATTTGCGGAAATAGCTTTGCGCAGAATGCGATTTTCAAGGCCTTCAGCTACATCAACTATATTTCTCAGCTGCACTGTATTTGAACGTCTCAATAAAAGCAGGAAAAAATCATCCATTGTTTTTCCGGAAACAGGCCCTCGAAAATTAAGGATTTCTCTTTTGATGACGGTGTTTACTTCCTTTGGTAACAAGAAAGAAAGGCCGAGATCATCATAAATATTTATATCGTAAGGATAGTATTTGATTAGCATATCCCTTATTGCTGTGGCACTGGGATAATCATTAAGCTGGCAGGAAACATCATGATAGGAAGATCCTTTGCGCTGCACGGCAATTGTTTTTAATTGAAGATCGAGTTCACAGATAACCTGAAGGTAAGAAAGAGCAAGAATATTATTGGGGAGTGATATGTCTTCGACATCCTGTGTCAAATTGAGCAAAGCTTCGTGGCGCGCTCTAGGAAAGGACAATCCTTTTTTTAGAAAAAATCTCAGAACACGCTGGAATTCTTTGGATTCTTTGGCTAGTAGTTGCGCAGTATCATGCAGTTTTTCCGGCGTGGAAGTCTCCACCCCAAAAGAAAGATGAGTAAGCACACCGGTGCTAAAAAGAGTTTCTATCCCACCGCGCGCAAACCAATAAGCACTATGTGTTGCATAGGGAACAGGGAGCTCAAAGACGATATCGACACCCTGAGAAATAGCCATCTCTGCGCGGGCCCACTTATCAAAGATCGCTGGTTCGCCGCGCTGAACAAAATTCCCACTCATCACGCATATCACACCATCAAAAGAACAATGCTGCCTTGACTGCAGCAAATGGTAAAGATGACCATTATGGAAAGGGTTGTATTCGGCAATTATCCCGAGTATATTCATGATATCTCCTTAAATAATTTTATTATGGGTAGGAAAATGAGAATAATTGGCGAAATATAAATCGTTTATGAGAATTATACCAAAGGAGGAAAAGAAAATGAATCTAATTGAACAAATAAAGGAAAAAGCCAGGGGTTTAAACAGAACCGTAGTCCTTGCAGAGGGTACAGACGAACGAACAGTCAAGGCTGCTGCAATCATTGCTAATGAAGGCATAGCAAAGATAGTCATTTTGGGAGAAGAAAAAGGTATTTTAGATATTGCCGCCCAGAATGGATTGGATTATAAAAAAGTTCAAGTAAAAAATCATCTTAAATCAGCTGAATTTGAGCAATATGTGGAAGAACTGATGTAAATCCGAAAATCCAAAGTACTATCAAAAGAAGAAGCGACCGCATTAATGAAAAACCCGCTATATTACGGTACAATGATGATCCACAAGGGCTTGGCTCACGGGATGGTCGCTGGAGCCCAAAATACAACAGGTGATGTTTTAAGACCAGCACTGCAAATAATCAAGACAGCACCGGGAATATCGGTTGTATCAGGTGCCTTTTTAATGATCATACCCAAAAAGGAATTTGGACAGGATGGAGTAATGATATTTGCAGATTGCGCAGTGACTCCGAATCCCACAGCAGAGCAACTGGCAGAAATCGCTTACGCATCCTCGAAAACTGCTAAATCTCTGACTGGAATGGATCCAAAAGTAGCAATGCTTTCTTTCTCGACAAAAGGAAGCGCAGCACATGAATTGGTCGATAAAGTTGTTCAGGCTACAAATATCGCGCGTGAAAGATATCCGGAATTGGTTATTGACGGGGAACTGCAAGCGGATGCAGCCATAGTTACAAAAGTCGCAGATTCTAAAGCGCCTGGAAGCCCAATAGCCGGCAAGGCAAATGTTTTGGTATTCCCGGACCTCCAAGCCGCCAATATAGGTTATAAGTTGGTGCAAAGAATGGCTGGCGCTGAAGCTATCGGACCTGTATTACAGGGAATGGGCAAACCGGTAAATGATTTGTCCCGTGGATGCAGTGTTGAAGACATTGTAAACACGGTTGCAATGACTTGCTGTCAGGAATAGATCCACACCTCATATTCCTTGACAATGTGTCTGACAGTGGTTATAATGACATAGCGCTGATATTCTGCTGGTTTGGGGTGAAGAGATGAAACTGAATGTAAGTCGCATTCGCAGAGAAACCGGAGCCGCAGAAAAATTTGATTTTGTATTGGAACAGCTAAGTGATCTGGAGGGATGTGAAATAAACGATCCGGTCCATATCCGCGGGATCGTTTATAATACTGGTGAAACCATCAAAATCGAAGCAAAAGTTGAGACAGTGGTCAAAACACAATGTGATCGATGCCTCGAGCCGGTCTCTTTGAATATGGACTTTATATTCACAGAGGATTATGCTGATGAAGCGGACGCAGATACAAACTCTTATGACAACAGTGAATTGCTGCCATTGGAGGAAGATTTGATCGATCTAAAAAAGGCTGTGGAAGAAAACATTCAACTGAATTTGCCTATGCGTGTTTTATGTAGTGATGATTGTCCGGGGATCTGTCCTAAATGTGGACAGAATTTAAAGATTAAAAAATGTGATTGCTCAGATAAATTTATAGATCCAAGGTTGGAAGCCTTGTTAAAGTTTAATGGGAATGACAAATAGGATCGAGTATTAATAAGGGAGGTGGGTATTATGGGAGTACAACAAC
Organism: Peptococcaceae bacterium; assembly: GCA_040767105.1. Taxonomy (GTDB): domain Bacteria; phylum Bacillota; class Peptococcia; order DRI-13; family PHAD01; genus JAXGPE01. The sequence goes on from JAXGPE010000003.1 coordinate 86,542, forward strand.
ACCGCCGTTCTAAAGCAAAAAACCGCGGAAGAAGAGCAGTTGTGATGAAACTTGAAACACCAAATTTTGTTGAATGTCCTAAGTGTCACGAGCTTAAAATGCCACACAGGGTCTGCACTGCATGTGGATATTATAATGATACACAGGTCATACAAGAGAAGAAGAAAGCCGAATAGGCTTTCTTTTTTCTTGCCAAAACAAGAAGCAATTTATACTAGGTATTGAGACCAGGTAATAAATGAAAGGATGAAAGCTATTGACCAAGCTGAACAAAGATTTAAGACAGCGCGAATTATCCGGCTTGATCAACAACAATCCGTTCGCAACTGATGATGAATTAGCAAGGTTATTTGCAGTGAGTGTTCAAACGATAAGGCTGGATAGACTCGAATTAAAGATTCCAGAACTGCGTGAAAGGACAAAACAAGTAGCCGAGCATGCTTTCAGAAAGGTTCGCTCCCTCACTGGGGGAGAATTTGTAGGAGATCTGCAGCAACTTGAATTGGGAAAGTCGGCAATTTCTATGATGGAAATACTTCCGGATATGGTTGCTGAAAAAAGCAGAGTATGCCGAGGAGATCATATATACTCACAGGCTGCGACTCTTGCGATCGCTTTGATCGACGCGGATATTGTACTTATTGGGAGCGCTCGTTTAAGGTATAAAAGACCCGTATATTTGCACGAAACTATACTTGCCCGTGCTGTATTTGCCAGAAAAAAATATAACAAACATCTGATAAAAGTCGTTTCCAAAGTTGACACAGAAGAAGTATTTGTAGGAAAGTTTATTCTTGTTGCGAGATAGGGGGATGTTATTTGTGAAAATTGCACTTGATGCAATGGGGGGAGATCATGCCCCGCTTGAGATCCTAAAGGGAGCCGCGTTAGCTCTTGAATCCGATCAACAACTGCAGATCATATTAGTCGGCAATGAAAAACGATCCTTTAAAACATGCATGCAATAAATTTGAACGACTCCAAAAGAGTATCTATAGTACATTGTGAAGAAGTAATAGAAATGGATGATCACCCGGCCACGGCATATCGGAAAAAGAAAAATGCTTCTATTACAGTTGCCACTAGACTTGTCAAGGACAAATCGGCCGACGCAGTGGTTTCAGCAGGAAGTACCGGAGGACAGATGGTCGCTGCTCTTTTCGTTTTAGGAAGGATACAAGGGGTAGAAAGACCTGCAATTGTTATAGATTTACCGACACTAGGGGGCAATAAGATACTCCTGGATGGAGGCGCCAATTCAGACAGCAGACCACAACACCTGCAGCAGTTTGCCCGAATGGGAAGTGTTTATGCGACCCAGATAAATGGCGCAGAGAAACCTGAAGTTGCTCTGATAAATATTGGGGCAGAGGAGACTAAAGGGAATGAGCTAACCACTAGTACATATAAATTGCTTAAAGAAGATAATAAAATAATATTTACTGGAAATATAGAAGGAAGGGAGGTCATGGCAGGCAAAGCTGATGTTATGATTTGTGATGGGTTCGTTGGAAATGTGATTTTAAAAGTGATCGAAGGAACCTCATCTGCATTGTTTACTTTGCTAAAACAGGAATTTACAAATGGGATCAAAAGCAAAATAGGTGCATTTTTTTTGAGACCTAGATTAATAGAACTTAAGAAGAGGCTTGATTACGCAGAAAGAGGAGGAGCACCTCTATTGGGAGTTGATGGGATCAGCATCATTTGTCACGGTAGCTCTAAGTCTTTGGCAATAAAAAATGCGATAGAAATGGCAAAAACATGTAAAAAAAATGATTTGATAAAAAGACTCACTGATAGTATAAAATCTGATTAGGAAGGTAATTGAATGAAATCAAATCTTAGAAAAGCTGGGATCATCGGGGTGGGAACATATTTACCCGAAAAAATAGTTACAAATAGTGACTTGGAAAAAGTAGTAGATACAACAAATGAATGGATATATTCAAGAACGGGAATAGCGGAACGGAGGGTTGCGAAGGACGATCAGGCCACATCGGATCTGGCTATTATTGCAGCTAAAAAAGCCTTAGAACACGCAGCGATCGACGCCGCAGAAATAGACTTGATCATTGTTGCCACGATTACGCCTGATATGATTTTCCCGGCCACAGCTAGTATAATCCAAGAGCAGCTCAAGGCCAAAAAGGCTGCAGCCTTCGATTTATCGGCAGGATGTACTGGATTTGTATATGCTTTGTCTGTGGCAAATCAATTTGTTGCAACAGGTGCATATGATAAAGTTCTTGTGATCGGTGCAGAAACACTGACAAGAATTGTTGACTGGCAGGATCGTAAAACTTGCGTTCTTTTTGGTGACGGAGCAGGAGCAGTTGTTGTAGGGCCGGTAAATGAAAACGAGGGATTCTTGTCTTTTGTATTGGGTTCAGATGGTTCAGGCGCAGAACTGCTCTATATGCCGGCTGGAGGATCCAGAAAACCACCTTCTCTCGAAACCTTATCTAACAAAGAACACAGTCTCCGGATGAGTGGCAGTGATGTTTTTAAATTTGCGGTAAAAATAATGGGCGAAGCAGCCGCGCAAGCATTAATCAAATCAGGACATAAACTGGAAGATATTGATTTTATGATCCCACATCAGGCAAATACTCGCATAATCGAATCCGCGGCGAAAAGATTGGGCTTATCAATGGAAAAGGTATTCATGAATCTTGATAAGTACGGCAACATGTCTAGCGCATCGATCCCGGTTGCGCTTGAGGAGGCTTATCATAATAACCTGTTAAAAAAAGGGGATTTGGTAGTTTTTGTCGGTTTTGGAGCTGGATTGAGCTGGGGGGCCTGTGCTTTAAAATGGAGTATATGAAAGGGGATGTAAAATGTTGTTAAAGACTATTATATGCGATTTATTCCAAATTAAAGTTCCTATAATCCAGGGCGGAATGGCATGGGTCGCGACAGCAGAATTAGCTGCAGCTGTTTCGGAAGCAGGTGGATTGGGTATTATAGGGGCAGGTAATGCACCAGCAGAAGCGGTCCGTGCTCAGATCAAAAAGGCAAGGGAACTTACCTCCAGACCTTTTGGAGTGAACGTATATTACCAATCACCCTTCGTTGAGGAAGTAATCGAAGTGATCGTAACTGAGAAGGTAGCCGTAATTACTACCGGTGCTGGAAACCCTGGGAAGCACATCCCGAAGCTTAAGGAAGCTGGAGTAAAAATAATTCCGGTTGTGTCCTCGGTCGCACTTGCCCGAAGATTGGAAAGAAATGGTGTGGATGCATTTATTGCTGAGGGCTTGGAATGCGGAGGACATGTGGGGGAAATCACGACGATGGCATTAGTTCCTCAAATTGTTGATGCTGTCAGTGTCCCGGTGATCGCTGCGGGAGGAATAGCTGACGGCAGGCAAATGGCGGCGGCTCTTTGCCTTGGAGCTCAAGGAGTGCAAATAGGAACAAGGTTTATTTGTGCAAAGGAATGCACCGTTCATATTAATTACAAAAACGCAATAATTGCAGCGAAAGACAGAGATACAGTAATGACTGGATTCAATGGACATTATGTTCGGGTATTAAAAAATAAATTGAGCAAAGAATTTGAAAAGCTTGCTCAACAAAATGCTTCTGCGGAAGATATGGAGAAATTGGGAGCAGGTCGATTGAGGGCAGCCGTCGTTGAAGGCGATACCGAATATGGTTCTTTGATGTCAGGACAGGTTGCAGCAATGGTAAATAAAATTCAGCCGGCTGCGGAAATAATTGGAGAGATAATAGACGAAACAAAAAAGGTCTTAGCAAAGACTAATGTTTTGGTCAATGAGGGATAAAATGAAAAAAGAATTATCGGAAATAGCCTTTGTATTTCCAGGACAGGGTTCACAATATGTTGGTATGGGTCAGGAGATATTCGATAATTATAAAGAAGCAAGAGAAATATACAATACTGCGGACAAAGTCCTTGGCATACCATTGACTAAACTATGCTTTGAAGGTCCGGAAAATGAGTTGAAGCTCACAGTAAACACGCAGCCAGCGATATTAACTACGAGTATTGCGATGCTTTCAGCACTAAAAAAGGAAGGCATAGCAGCATCCTGCGCGGCTGGGCATAGTCTAGGCGAGTACTCTGCACTTGTTGCAGCCGGATCGATATCATTCAGCGACGCTTTATGGCTAGTCCGTAAGAGAGGACAGTATATGCAGGATGCTGTTCCGCAAGGAGAGGGAACTATGGCTGCGATCATTGGTATGGATGTCGAAAAGCTTATACAGTTGTGTGCAGAAAATGGAGGTTTAGGGATAGTTGAACTTGCCAATTTTAACGCACCCTCGCAAATTGTTATTTCAGGAAAAACCGACGCTGTAAAGACAGTAGTTGAAAAAGCAAAAATAGAAGGGGCAAAAATGGCACTGATCCTTCAAGTTAGTGGACCATTTCATTCTAGCCTTCTTGAGCCTGCGGCTGATAAATTAGAGAAAGATTTACATAGAGTGGATTTTAAAAGCGCAAGCATCAGAGTGATTGCTAATGTTAATGCTGAAGAAGAAATTGAACCGGAAACCATTAAAAGAAATCTTAAAAATCAGGTCTTTAGAGCCGTATTATGGCAACAATCAGTTGAAAAAATGATAAATACGGGGATAAACACCTTTATTGAAGTCGGACCAGGAAAAGTTTTGAGCGGACTGATCAAAAAGGTTGATAAAAACTTAGAAATGTATAATATTGAAAATATAAGCACTTTGACTGCCGCAATTAACGGATTGGGGGGAGGATCAAGCATTGAACAATGATGGATATAAAAATAAGGTTGCTCTTATCACTGGAGCATCAAGAGGTATTGGCCGCGCGACAGCTTTAAAACTTGCGGAAGCCGGAGCAGTTGTAATAATCAATTATCAGGGAAATTATGAAGCTGCCAGTGAGACTTTGGAAAGCATCCAGAAAATAAATGGGAAAGCAGAGATCACCAAGGCTGATGTATCATCGACCAAAGAAGTTGAAGAAATGGTCGATACGATAATTGAAAAATATGGTAGAGTTGATATATTGGTTAATAATGCGGGAATAACTAAAGATACATTACTGATCCGCATGAAGGATGATGACTGGAATAAGGTAATAACTACAAACCTTACAGGTGTTTTTAATTGTACAAGAGCTGTATTAAGATATATGTTGAAGCAAAAGATGGGTAGAATCGTAAATGTATCTTCGGTAGTTGGCATCAGTGGGAACGTAGGTCAAGCTAACTATGCGGCAGCCAAAGCAGGAATAATAGGCTTTACAAAAAGCGCAGCAAAAGAAGCTGCCGCCCGTGGAATAAATATTAATGCTGTTGCTCCGGGATTTATTATCACAGACATGACAGATAAACTTAAGGAAGAAACAAAGAACGCAATTGCTGCAAATATTCCCCAGGGCAGGCT
>JAXGPE010000004.1:0-85608 GCA_040767105.1 Peptococcaceae bacterium
ATAGTAGATTGGAGAATATTGGCGATGTTTGCGGTTTGGATAATCGGGTGTGTAAACTGTCTGGAGTATTGGATAAAAGCCTGAACATCGCCAATCTCGATAGCTTGACGGGTCACGTATATACCACCAACAATACAAACAAAGACATAGCCGATGTTATTGATAAAGTTGAGCAAAGGCATTATAAGTCCCGAGATAAAATTGGCCCTGCGCGATGAATCATAAAGTTCTTCGTTAAGAACAGCAAAATTTTCTACGGAATGTTCAATCATTCCAAAAGCTTTAACTATCTGGTGCCCTGAATACATCTCCTCGACCTGCCCGTTGATCTCGCCCAACTTTTTCTGTTGAGCAGCAAAATGGAGCTGTGAGGAACGAGCGATCCTTGTTGTTGCCAGCAAGGAAAGAGGGAGGGTGATCACAGCCATTAGAGTTAATACCGGACTTATGATAAACATGATTACTATTATTCCCGCGAGTGTGATCAATGAGGTGATCAACTGAGTCAAACCCTGCTGCAAAGTGTTACTTACAGTGTCAATATCATTTGTCACTCTGCTAAGGATCTCTCCATGGGTACGTGAGTCATAAAAGCTCAATGGGAGAAGGGTTAGTTTGTCGTTAACATCGTTGCGCATATTCCGAACGATGTTTTGAGATACTCCCGCCATTATATATTGCTGGATAAAGCTGAATAATGAACTAAAGATATATAAGAGGACCAAAATAAGCAAGATCTTTATTATAGACCCAAAATCAACATCGATCGGAAGATTTTTGTTCAATGCTTTTGTAACTGAAGCAAAAAGGATCGTGGTTATCCGTCCCATGATTTTCGGACTGAGTATGCTGAAAACTGTACTTAAGATGGCAGTAAAAAATACAAAAAGAAGATGCAGACGATAAGGCTTAAGATACCCTAGCAATCGCCGCAATGTTTGCTTGAAATTCCTTGCCTTTTCGGCCGGCATCGACATTCCCGGTCCGCCGCCAACGGGGCCTCTGCCTCGGCTAGCTCCGAAAGTGGCTGAGGATGTCGAAGAGGTTTTTTTTGTACTCATGCGGGCACCTCCCGCGTAAGCTGCGAAGAGACTATTTCTGCATAGACCTTGCAGCCTTCAAGTAAATCCAGGTGTTTGCCGATACCGACTATTTCTCCGTCATCCAAAACTATTATTTGGTCTGCATTAAGCACTGTGCTGACTCGCTGGGCAACGATCAATATCGTCGCATCTGTGACATTTTCTTTTAATGCGCTGCGCAGCATGGAGTCTGTTTTATAATCGAGAGCAGAGAAGCTATCATCAAAAAGATATATCTTAGCTTTACGAATCAGTGCTCGGGCGATGGAAATACGCTGCTTTTGACCACCCGAGAGATTGACCCCTCCTTGAGCAAGGGATGTTGCGTAGCCATCAGCTTGTTTTAAGATGAAATCTTCAGCCTGAGCGATGCGAGCCGCGGTCATTATTTCATCCATGGTTGAATCTTGTTTTCCAAAACGGATGTTTTCGGCAATGCTTCCGGAAAAAAGCAAAGCTTTTTGCGGGATAAAACCAATATGCTTGCGCAGTTCTTCCTCGGGTAGTTCACGAATATCGATCCCATCGATCTTGATTTTGCCGAAATTCACATCATAAAAACGCATAAGCAGAGTAATCAAAGTTGATTTACCCGAGCCGGTGCTGCCGATTATTGCGGTAGTCTGACCGGGATAAGCATCGAAAGATATATTTTTCAAAACCGGTTTTTCTGCATTGGGATAACTGAAGGTCACGTCTTGAAAAGAGATGTGACCTTTGTTGATGCCTAAAGAGAGTTCTGAAGAATGAGCAACCGGAGCAACCGGAACATTACCCTTATCCAAAACCTCGCTGATCCTGGCGGCTGAAGCCGCAGCACGAGGAAGCATCACAAACATCATCGAAAACATAAGCAACGAAAACAAGATGAGCATAATATATTGAATAAAGGCCATCAATGATCCTACTTGCATTTTCCCGGCACTGATCTGAATTGCTCCAAACCAAACGACAGCGATCGTGGCGAGATTCATGATAAGCATCATAAGAGGCATAAGCACAGCCATTATTATATTGACCTTAATAGCGTTTTCGGTAAGGTCTGAGTTAGCGGAAACAAAGCGCCGGGATTCATAATCTGTGCGATTGAAAGCACGAATGACCCTGATGCCGGTGAGCCTTTCGCGCATAACTAAATTGAGTTTATCAAGTTTATTTTGTAATTGTTTGAAAAGGGGAAGAGTTTTGCGTGAAATTACGATGATGGCCAGGGTCAGCAATGGTATAACGATTATTAGAAGCATTGATAATTCCGCGTTTTGCGAAACCGCCATAACGATCCCGCCGACACACATTATCGGGGCACTTAACATCATGCGTAGAAGCATGATCAGTACTTGCTGAAGCTGAGTTACATCATTTGTTGTGCGGGTAATTAGCGAAGCCGTTCCGATCTCTTCAAAATTTTCCAGGCTGAATGACTGAACATGAGCAAAAACAAGCTGGCGGATGTCGCGGGCAAATCCAGTTGATACGACTGCCGAAAGCTGACTTACTATTATCGAGCATAAAGTTCCAGCGGCAGCAACCAAAAGCATGATAAGTCCAAGGCGGATGATATAGGGGATGTCACCCTGGATGATGCCTATATCAACTATATCGGACATCAAGCGGGGAAGATAAAGTTGGGCATATGATTGAAAAAAAACCAACAAGGCAATCATAACTATTTTTTTCCAAAAAGGTTTTAATTCCTGGATCATCCGGGGCATCATTATCTCCTTTGATGATTAGAATAAAATTATACAGATACGATAGGTACATTATATGTCTGAAAGAAATGATGCACAATAAAAATTATTATATAAGAAAAGAGCAGAAATCGTTCTGCTCCAACTCTGAAATGATGATTCATCATTCGTGTCTTAAGGCAACTATCGGATCTAGGTTTGCCGCTTTGTAGGCGGGGAAAACACCGAAAAAGAGACCTATTGCCAGAGCAAAAATAAAAGAGATGATGATCGAAAATGGAGAAAGCACAGTTGCCATAGAACCGAAAGCAGCGATCGTTTCAGCGAGCATTATACCAACGGCTATGCCCAATAATCCTCCAGCAACGCTCAAAAGCACAGATTCAGCGATGAATTGGGCAAGTATCGCCCTTTTTTTTGCGCCCAGTGCCTTTCTTATTCCTATTTCACGTGTTCTTTCAGTGACCGAGACAAGCATTATATTCATTATACCTATCCCGCCGACAAGAAGACTTATTCCGGCAATAGCTCCGAGCATGATCGCAAAAGTTTGACTTGTTTCATTTATTGTTTCGAGCAGCTCATCTTGGCTGCTGACCCTCACAGTATTTTCCCGATTGTGTTTTTGCAGAAAGACAGAGGTAATGTGCGCAACTGCAAGTTCGGCTACTTCGGAGTTGTTTGCCTGCAGATAGATAGCGCTGACTTCATTTGTCCCCAAAAGCCTCTGGGCCGTAGTGACAGGGATGAGAATCTTATCGTCACTATTTGTGCCCATGCTTGAGCCTTTTTCATCTAATACTCCTATAACAGTGAATGATTGGCCATTAAGCGATATTTTTTGTTCAAGTGCGTAAAAACCATCAAAAAGCTCTTCAAGCACTGTTTGACCAATAATAGCAACGCGTGAACGGCCTTTGACGTCATTTTTACTTATAAATCTGCCGCTAGCCAAAGAAACATTACGCACATCAAGGTAATCAAGCGTAGCCCCTTCCAGAGAGGTGTTATAGGAAGTATTTTTCCATTTAGCGGTTATGCTCCTGGTAATACTTGGAATGGACTTTGATACGGTAGGGACTCTTTCAAGCAATTCCTGTGCATCTTCGACAGTCAATTCTATACCCCTTGTGGGCATCACGGTTATAAGATTGGATCCCATATTTGAGATCCGATCGGAAACCTCTTTTGAAGCGCCCTGGCCAACTGCGATCAGAGCGATCACAGCCCCAACACCAATGATTATACCTAAAGCGGTGAGTAGTGAACGAAGCAAATTGCCTTTTAAGGCCATCAAGGCCATCTTAGTCGTTTCCAAAATGCTCATATTTATAGTACCTCGGCTGTTGTTTGTTTATTTGCAGATAAAATAGAAAGCGATGCTGGCTTGATAAGAGTGTCACTTTGCAGGCGACCGTCAATAAAACGGATCATTCTTTTAGTTTGAAGAGCTATATTTTCATCGTGTGTTACGAGAACGATCGTACTACCGGCACTATTCAAATCTTGAAAAATATCAAGTACCTCTGTACCGGAGCGACTGTCCAGGTTTCCTGTAGGTTCGTCACCAAGGATAAGGGGAGGATTGCCTGCCAAAACACGGGCAATAGCAGTTCTTTGCTGTTGCCCTCCGGATAGTTCAGCAGGCAAGTGATGCATGCGATCAAAAAGCCCGACTGCAGCAAGTGCTTCTTTTGCCATGCTGGTCCGCTTTGCTTGATTTATACCCCTATATATCAAAGGCAATGCAACATTCTCCAGAGCTGTAAGTCTGGGGAGCAAATTAAAACTCTGAAAAATAAAGCCGATATTTTTATTACGTATTTCAGCCAATTCATCATCATTTTTACTAAGTATATGCTGACCGGCAAGAAAGTAATCTCCGCCAGAAGGACGATCAAGACATCCTAAAATGTTCATGAATGTTGATTTACCTGAACCTGAAGGCCCCATGACAGAAACAAATTCGCCATATTCAATATCTATATTTATATTATCCAGAGCATTTACAGAAATGTTTCCGGAGACATAAGATTTTTTTAATCCACGGACGCTGATGAGCATGGTCAGTTTCTCCTTTGCGTGCTGCCTGAGTTAGAACCGAGACCAGGCGACGGACCTTCACCGCCCATTGGGAATCCGCCTGTTCCACTGCCTGGGATGAACTGATTGGATTTTGTGTCGGGGGAAACATAGGCAACGATTATTTGTTCTCCCATACTCAATCCTTCAACTATTTCAACCAGAGTTTTATTATCAAGACCTGTTTGAACAGGTTTTAGGATCACCTGTCCGTCGGAAAGAACCCGGATCATATCCTGCCCATTATTGCTAATAATTGATTCAGAAGGAACGACCAGGACATTTTCTCTTTTATCAAGCAAAATTTGAGCCGAGGCAGACATTCCTCCTTTTATACCTGAAACATAGTCGATTTCAATTGTAACAGGATAAGTCGCAACACCATTTGTGGAAACACCCTCCTGGGCGATACCTATGACCTTTCCACTTGCTTCTGTTTCTGGCAGAGCGTCAATAGAAATGCTTGCATTTTGTGCAAAGGCTATTTTGTTTATATCAAGTTCATCTACAGATATCTCAAGGTAAGTTTTTGAAAAATTGCATACTACGATAAGCTCCTGCCCGGAGCTCGAAGTATCTTCTCCGAGTTCATCTCCCACACTAACTGATATGCTCGTCACAACACCGTCAATAGGCGAGACGACGTTCAGGCTTTCCAGACGTTCTGAGGCATCGACTACTTTCTGATAAGCCTGTTCAACTTTTAATTCTTGTGCAAGAATAGTGTCTTTATCAGGATACAGGATCTTAGCTAATTCTTCTGTGGCAGAATCTAACTGCAATTGTGCACTTTTTATTTGCCGTTCCAAATCATCGTTGATTAGTCGGGCGATAGGTTCATTCTCCTTTAAAAAATCTCCGGGTTGATAGTAAATTTCAACGACTTTACCTGAAGAAGCTGAAATAACGTCCTCTTGCCTTACATAACGCAAATATCCATTGGCTCCTTTGAGTAAGAAGATATCCTGCTCGATGTCGCGAAGTATAGTTATTGAGCAGTATGCGTTCATTCCTTGCCGCAAAGAATCGTCCGGATTGTCAACAGAAACGATGACCTCATATTTACCGGAAGTGGAATCGCCGACAAAAGCAACTTCGGTGACAGCACCCGAGTAAGTTTTATTTATTCCGGCAACAGTTATGATCGCTTCTTGCCCCTCACTTATGGAACTCAAGTCACTGCCGGAAAAAGAAGTTACAAGCTCAAACTGATTTGCTGTGGCAAAGCTTGCTGCTATGGTGCCGGCAGTAGCTTTTTGCCCAAGCTGCAGGTTATTGTCCAATAAGACCCCACCGAAGGGAGTCTTGATCAAGAGGTTATCGCGTGCTTCACATGCTTCCTGCAGGGCGATTTCGCATTGCTCGACCTTAAGTTCAGCAGCTCTGCGTGAATAATCATCTTCATCAGAATTATTATACATATCATTGAGATCGTTTAGTGCGATGGACCATTCCAGTGTTGACTGCTTGACGGTGGAATTGAGTGCGTCGTTGACTATGGTCATTAGTGGCTGACCTTTTGTTACAGCCGTCCCTTCGGTAACAAAGACTTCAGTTACTGTTCCTCCGGACCATGTTTTTAAAGCGTAACGTTCTCCAGGCTGAATTATACCGTTTCCTTCTATGAAATATTCTACCTTGCCTTTCACAACCTTGGCAGCAGTATACGATTTTGTATCTGCTTTTGCATTAGTATTATGTGTTGATACAAAAGCGATCGATCCGATGATCACGGAAAGAATCACAGCGATCGTCACGAACTTTTTTTTGTTTCCTGATATTTTTGGGGGTTCGCCGATATCTTTATTAATATGCAATATAATCTCTCCTTAGCATGATAATTGAATAAAGAGTTCATATAATACTATAAATATTTTTGTTTACATTTAACTGCGGGCAATGTCACGAAATTTAGAAGAGTGTGTTACAATCATGTCAACAATCTTGTGCTGCTTATGGACACTGCGTTAAGAAAGTGTTATAAGAAAATCATGATGAAAAAGGCGGCGGGATCAATGAGCAAGAAAACCATTCTGATCGTTGATGACGAATTTAAGATAAGGATTCTTTTAAAAGACTTTTTAGAAAAAGAAGGCTATTTTATTTTGGAAGCCGGAGATGGCAAAAAGGCGTTGGCTATTTTTAATGATCCACCACAGAATATTGATCTGGTTCTTTTGGATGTTATGCTTCCATACTATGATGGGTGGACTGTTTGCCGTGAAATGCGTAAAAATTCGGATGTTCCGGTAATTATGTTAACAGCCAGGGGCGATGATTTTGATGAAGCACATGGCTTCGAAATAGGAGCGGATGATTATGTTATTAAACCTGTAAAATTGACCGCACTAGCAGCAAGAATCAAAGCTTTGTTTCGTCGTTTGGATAAAAATGCACTGGAAAAGAAGATACTTTCTGTCGATGGGCTGGAAATTGATGATGATTCGCATATCGTAAGATTGAATGGTTCAGAAATAGTGCTTAGCCCAAAAGAATATGCAACACTTTATCTTCTGGTTGAAAAAAGGGGCAGAGTAATATCACGCGAAGAATTATTAAATAAAATTTGGGGTTATGAGTATTTCGGAGGACTTAGAACGGTAGATACTCACATCAACAGACTACGTATAAAGCTTGGGGACAAGGGTAATTCTGTAACAACTATTCGCGGTTTTGGCTACCGCTTTGAGGGATGAATATGAACATATCTGTTCGCATGAGATTATTTCTTTATATGACTGTCGGTGTTGTGACATTTGCCTTGCTTTTATATGGAGTAAATGCTTTCTTTATTGAAGGCTACTACATCAAATCAAAAAAAGAGTCTCTGCTTGACATCAGCCAGGAAGTGTCCAAACTGATAGAAAATATCTCTGCAGAAGATTTTCAGGATGAAGATCTTATCTACACTCTGAATAAACTGGAAAAAATAACAGGCACAGCCTTGAGTATAGGAAAAGCTGACGGGACAGTATATTTCCCGGCTCATTTTAATCCTTTGGAGGTTACAAACAAAGCTGAACACAACCCGTTTTTTCAACAGGAACGGGATTTGTTAAACAGTAGTGAGCCTTCACGTCGCCAACCTCCGAATGCCGAGAGGATAAGTTGGGATGAACAGCCCGACGGATCGGTATTTATTACCATGAAAGATCCCAGGTTTGCTATTGAAACATTACGATACCAATATGAGCTAAATGACCTAATGGTTTCAATTTGGATACCAATGACGGCAATAACAGAAAGTGCGGAAATCTCGAATCGTTTTACTCTGATCGTGGCCTTGATCACAGTACTCATAACTGCCGCATGGGCTTTGTTTATCTCTGGGCGTTTTACGAAACCTATCAAAGAAATTAATCGCCTGACTAAAGAGATGTCAAATCTGAATTTTTCGCAAAAACTTAAGAGTGGAGGAAAGGATGAAATTGGTCAGCTATCGGAAAGTATCAATCATCTTTCAGAACGACTAGCTTCTGCCATAAATGAACTGGATAGTAAGAACAGACAACTGGAAAATGATATCGATCGGGAACGCAAATTGGATAAATTGCGAAGGGAATTTGTTTCAAGCGTAACACACGAGTTAAAAACGCCAATATTTTTGATCCAAGGCTACGCCGAGGGACTAAAAAATAATATAGTCCAAGAGACTGAAAAAAAAGAGTTTTATTGTGATGTGATCATCGATGAGGCAGGCAAGATGGATATGTTGGTCAAAGATTTATTGGATATTTCACAGATAGAGTCAGGTGCTTTTTCGATAAGCAAGACAAAATTTGATATTGTTTCGCTGGTAAAGGAGGTTGTCCATAAGTTTGCCCCTACCATTGAAGAAAAAAATATCAAGCTTGAAGTTATTACTTTGGAAGAATCAATGATTTTCGCAGATCCAATAAGGATCGAGCAAATCCTGGTCAATTACCTTAACAATGCGATCGATCATGTCGATATAAAAAACATATTGCGTGTAGAAGTAAGCGAAGAGAGCAACAAAGCCCGCGTTTCAGTGTTTAATTCAGGACATTCTATCCCTGCCGATATCCTAGAAAAGATATGGGAAAGTTTTTATAAGGCTGATAAGGCACGAACCAGAAAAAACGGGGGCATGGGCATGGGACTGGCGATAGTTAAGGCAATTCAGGAAGCCCATCACAATTTATATGGGGTACGTAATCTTGCTGACGGAGTCGAGTTTTGGTTTTATGCTGATTTAGCTGAATAAGAGTGATATTATAATAATGAATTATTATATATAAAAATTATGAAAAACTGATCAAAGCGTTTTACTTTTTAAAGTCGATGACATAAAATTATACTTGAATGAACCGTCGATTTGACGAATGAAAGGGGAGAAGACATGTCCATCTTCAAGGAGTTCAAGGAATTTGCCATCAAAGGCAATGTCATGGACCTTGCCGTTGCGGTAGTAATTGGTGCCGCATTCGGAAAGATCATATCATCGTTGGTCAGCGATATCATAATGCCGGTGATCAGTCTGATAACAGGCCGGATGGATTTCGCAAATTTGTTTGTTAGTCTGGACGGCAATGTTTATGAAACATTGCAGCTAGCTAAGGATGCCGGAGCTTCGACACTAAATTACGGTTTATTCATTACCAGTATCGTCGACTTCATATTTATCGCCTTTGCAGTTTTTATTGTGATTCGTAGTATAAATAGCACAAAGCCTGTTCCTGCGGCGAAAGCGCCTGATACCAAAACTTGTCCATTTTGCCAAAGCAGTGTGAGCATTCAGGCTGTTAAGTGTCCCTTTTGTACTTCTGATTTGAAATAGTACCTTCGAACATGCAAAAAGAACTCTCCCGTCATTTTATGGGAGAGTTCTTTTTATTGACACAGCATCAGACTCGATTGTATTATTGTGTTAAAGTGTTAAAAGGTTATCATGTAGTTGGCAAAAAACAGCGCTTTAACAAGGATGTTTGACATTCTGACGATGAACAAAGCAAGGAAAAGAGGAGAAGATCATTATGTACATAGAGGTATATAAATTAAAGGAAATGAACAAGACTGATTACGAAAGGATAATAAAGCGCAGTGAAACAGAAACTGCTGATATATTGCCTGTGGTGGAAAAGGTAATTTGTGACGTGAAAAGCCGCGGGGATAAAGCATTGGTTGAATACACCCAAGAATTTGAGAATATCTCGATCGACGAAAATCATATTAAAGTCAGTGAAGAAGAGATAAAGGAAGCATATAATAAAGTCGATGCAGAAACAGTAGCCGCCATTAGAACGCTGGCTGATAATGTGAAAAGATTTCATGCTGCTCAACTTCCGCGCAAGATGTGGTCTATGGAACTATCACCGGGGTTATATGCCGGCCAAACTCTTATCCCGATCGAGAAAGTTGGCTGTTATGTACCTGGAGGAAGAGGCTGGTTTCCATCAGCTGTCATGATGTCTGTGCTTCCGGCTAAAGTGGCAGGAGTTTCCAAAGTCGTTGTTTGTACCCCTTCAGCCCCGGACGGATCAGTCCCAGCGGGAACGCTTATTGCGTGCGATGTTTGCGGCGCCGATGCTGTATTCAGGGTTGGCGGGAGTCAGGCTATTGCCGCAATGGCATATGGGACAGAAAGCATACCAAAGGTAGATAAAATCGTTGGACCAGGGAGCAAGTGGGTGCTTGCTGCGTTCAAACTTCTTTACGGACAGGTAGAAATCGGTACTCATGCCGGACCAGGAGAGGGATTGATCATTGCTGACGAAACGGCTGAGGCGGAGTTCGCCGCTGCGGACGTATGTATTCAGGCAGAACATGGACTTGATTCCTCCGGAGTATTGGTAACTCACGTTCCTGAACTGGCTTATGAGGTTCAAAAGCGAATTGGCAGACATATTGAAAAGCTGGATGAATACCGCAGAAATTTTGTTGTAGAGTCGTTGCGCAAGTACGGAGCGATCATAATAACAGAATCCTTGGAAGAGTCGATAGCCTACGCCAATGAATATGCTGTTGAGCACTTGGAAATAATGACCCGTGATCCAATACACGATATGCAGAAAATAAGAAATGCCGGTGGCATATATTTAGGCCATTATACGCCAATTGCGACAGGGTGTTTTGGTTCAGGACCGAACCATGTTTTACCGACCGGCGGAAAAGCAACGGTTTCCGGAGGATTAAAGACCCTTGATTTTGTTAAGGATGTAACTTTTGAATATTTTTCAAAAGATGGATTAGCTAATCTTAAGGATGCTATGGTCAAATTAGCTGATTATGAAGGTTTTCCTGCACATAGGAATGCAATTTTAGAACGTTTTGCCCGTGATTGATAGTATTAATTTATATGCCTAGATAGGTTTTGGAGGGATTATGATGCTTGCTGTGCGGTATTATGGCCCGCGGGACATCCGAACCGAAAAAATCGAAAAGCCTTCTTGCGGCCCTGACCAGGTATTGGTCAGGGTAGCTTATGCTGGCATTTGCGGATCTGATATGCATAACTACCGAAAAGGGATGTTCATGACTTATGCTCCTGAAACAATGGGACATGAATTTTCCGGAGTCGTTTGTGAGGTCGGCAGGAATATTAAAGGATGGAAGGAAGGCATGCACGTCATTGGCGATCCGCGCGTATATTGCGGCCAATGCACATGGTGCGCCCAAGGCTTAACAAATCTGTGCCCCGATTTGGGTTTTATCGGTGAAGTTTCTCCGGGAAGCTTCGCTTCATACATTATAATGGATCCGAATAAGTTGCTGCCGATTTCTCGACATGTCCCTCTCGAGGAGGCGGCTTTAGCGGAACCTTTAGCAGTTGCCATTCATATTGCGCGTTTAGGACAGTTCCAGCAACTATATCCGAAGGAAGACATCGTCGGCATTATCGGAGCTGGACCGATTGGGCTGCTTACACTTATGCTTGCCAGAGAAATATATAAAATAAAAACACAAATCTTCGATATATCATCAGAACGGCTCAAACTGGCAAAAGAGATCGGAGCAGAATGCTGCTTGCAAGAAATAACCAGTGCGAACGAAAATAAAGTTTCACTTTCTGTGGAAGCTGTGGGAAAGGGTATAACTTTAGAAAAAGCAATGCTCTGGGTCAAGCCAAGAGGAAAGTTGGTCATGGCCGGACTTTACGAGGATGAATGCATTTTAGATCCCAATCCTATTGTTACAAAGGAAATAAAGCTTATAGGAATTAATTCCTATGAAAAAATAGATTTGTATGAGGCGATAGATTATCTTGAAAAATCCTTGATAAATGTCCGACCGCTAATAACTGCGATAATTTCAGCTAGCCAAGCAGCTGAAGCTTTTACTATGCTTGACTCGGACTTGAAAAAAGCCGGCAAACTGCTTTTGAAATTCGATGCTGAATAAGGCCATTTTACGAGCACAGGAGATCATAAATGGAAAGAACCGTTCTGCAGCTAAAAAATATAACAAAAATATATCCGGGAACAGCTGCTTTACAACATGTTGATTTAGAAATATCTTCCGGAGAAATACACGGTATAATCGGTAAAAATGGAGCAGGAAAATCAACATTGGTAGGAATAATTTCCGGAATGATCCATTCTTCTTCGGGAGAGGTAATTGTTAATGGTCGCCGGGTCGCCCATTTGTCGAGGATCGATGCAAAAAAGGATCATATTGCCATTGTGCCCCAAGAGCCTCAAATTATTGCTGACTTCACGGTCGCTGAGAATTTATTTTTAGGCGACTATCCGCATAAAGGACCTGTCGTTGATTGGAAAGAAATGTTCATCGCTGCGGATAAGCTTTTAAAGAAAGCCGGATTATTTGTTAATCCACGAGGCAAAGCCGGAGAGCTTTCACTAAGCGCACAGCAGCTTCTACTTCTTTTAAAAGCATGTTATGTAGAAAATGCACAAATCATAATTCTTGATGAAGCATCAGCTTCTCTAGCTCAAGACGATGAAAAGATATATTATGAAATTATTTCTGAACAGAAAAAGCTGGGAAAAACAATCATCTTGATTTCTCATCGTACAGACGAGATACTGAAGGTCTGTGACAGAGTCACAGTCATCAGGGATGGTAAAACAATATCTACAATAAATTGTGCAGATTTGGATACAAAGAGCTTTGCTGCGCTAATCGTCGGTGAAGAGTCTAATGAGCGATCAGACAAAATGAACGAATACACAGAAAAGGACCCTGGACTGAAAAAAAGACAGACCATCCTCGAGGTAAAGGGGCTCACGAGGGCGGGGGCTTACTATAATATAAACTTTCAATTACATAAAACTGAGATCCTGGGTTTTGCCGGACTGCGCGGCAGCGGCAGGACGGAGATCATGAAAAGTCTGATCGGGATGGATCATTATGACGAACGCGCAGTGCAAATCTGTGGCATGGAGTACTTGCCAAAAAATCCCGCGCATGCACTTGAGCTTGGTATTGTATACCTTCCGGAGGATCGTGAGCTGGAAGGGATATTTTCAAGTCTAAGTGTGCGAGAAAACATTATGATGAATTCTTTGGAGGATATTGGCCGAAAATTCATTATCGATCGGGAAAAAGAACATAAAACAGTCCAGAGGCTTGTCCGGATGTTTGAGATCCAGGCAGCCACGCCTGAACAGGAAGTCAGTCAGTTGAGCGGTGGAAACAAACAAAAAGTCGTTGTAGGTAGAATAGCTGCTTTTGGACCAAAAGTATTCCTGCTTGATGAACCTACAAGAGGGATCGATATTGCCGCTAAAGAAAGCATGCTGAGTATTATACGAAATAAATTATCTGCTGATTCCGGAATAATAATAACTTCGCCCGGTTTGGAAGATCTCATGCTTATATGTGACCGTATTTTGGTCCTGTGTAAGGGAAAAATAACGGCGAGCTTTGACCGGACCGAATTTGATGAGCAAGCTATTTTTCATATGATGCAGGCAGATGATAGCCGGGAGCGTGAGATAGATGTCCAAAAAGCTTAAAGTGGAATTGTTTCTTTTGGAGAATTTGATTTGGGTTTTAGTGGCAGCATTTTTCATCTTAAACATGTTTATTACACCGAATTTTGCTACTTCCCGAAATATTATTAATATACTCTACCATTCATCGATCATGAGCATGCTTGTCCTAGGACAGGGACTGGTGCTTATCATCGGAAATCTGGATTTATCGCTTGAATCCACGCTGGCTTTTGCGCCGGGAATGGCCATGCTTATCGCGGTCAGCTGGTTTCCGGGCAGCGTTGGTGCAGCAGGGAGTATCTTGATCACTTTGCTTATTGGAGCGCTTGCCGGATTGTTTAATGGTTTTATGATCTCAAAAGTCAAAGTGAACCCTTTTCTGCAGACATTGTCTATGCTTATCATGCTACGCGGTCTGGTACTGTTTTTGGTACCATTCTCAATATTCCCTTTGCCTGAAGGATATTCGTTTATTGGTAAAACGTGGCTGTTTGATAGAATACCCGCAGCGATAGTCGTTGTATTTATAATTTATATTGTTTTTCATATACTATTACAATACACAACATTTGGCAGAAGATTTATGGCTACCGGAGGAAATCCGAAGGCAAGTTTTGTTTCGGGGATCAATGTTTCACGCATGATCACGATCGCCTTTATCCTGAGTGGGATGCTGGCGGCTATGGCCGGACTGCTTGCCGCAGGGAGACAGGAATCAGTCAATAATTCGATGGGCGAAGGGATGGTCATGCTTGCTTTTGCCGGAGCTATCCTCGGTGGTGCGAGTCTGGAAGGCGGGAAAGGTACTCCGATCGGGATGCTTGGCGGAGCAATCCTTTTGGGGATGATCTCTAATTCACTGACTCTTTTGGGCGTGCAGGCGACACTGGTTTATGCCACCCAAGGAGCCTTGATATTTTTGGCTATTGTTATAGATAGACTGCGGATATTTATCCGGAATAAACTGCTGCACCAGGAACAAATACGTAAGCTGGAACTTGAAGAAAAACAAAACAAGGAAAGACTTCTCGAAGGGTCACCATTGTAGCTGAACGTAAATAAGTATTACAAAAAATCTATATTTATTTATACTAAGGAGGCAGAAAAAATGAAAAAAAGGCTGGCAATACTGCTAATCATTATCATGATCGCAGGTGCGATCTCCGGATGCGGCAAGGATCAGAAAGAACCGGCTGGAGAAACGGCAAAAGGCACAATGAAGATCGGGATGATCATTAAAGATCCGACAGCTCCCTTTGAAGTCGCTTTTGCTCAAGGGGCAAAGGATAAAGCTGCTGAACTTGGTATCGATATCGATATCAAGGATGGACAAGCCGATTCCTTAAAAATCATGGAACTAATGGACAATTATATCACTCAGCGGGTGGATGGATTTATCATGGCAGGCGCAGTTGACTTGAAAGCTATTGTTCCGGGCGTCAAGAAGCTGAATGAGGCTAATATCCCGATAATGGCGCTTGATTCATCTCCCGAGGGTGGAAAGATCGATTTGTTTATTTCGTTTGATATTGAACAGGCAAGCAGCAAAGCAGCGGAAGCCTTCGTCCAGGGGATCAAGGACCGTAACGGAGGAAATGTTCCGGAAGGTGTAGTTATTGAAATTACGGGCGCATTGGAAGATATGTTCACACAAGCTTGTAACAGAGGATTTAAAGCTGTGGTCGATAAATATCCACAGCTTGAGGTAGTTCAGGGAGAAGGTCGCTGGGATAATACTGTTTCGCATGAAAGAACAAGCGATTTGTTGACTCGTTATGGTCAGGATGTCGTGGGTATATATGTACATACTCCTGATATAATGGCTCCGGGTGTAGTTACAGCAATAGAAGCACACCAGATGGATCCAAAAGATTACGGGATCGCTGGTATTTGCATTGGACCGGAAGGTATCGAGCTGATAAAGCAGGGCAAAATGCTTGCTGCTGTCGAGCAGCCTGCTTATGATTCCGCGGCCTTGGCAGTACAGTACCTTTATAATTTATACAATGATCAGAGTATTCCCCAAATAGGTGATATCGTTGAACAGGAAGGAGCCAGTTGGTCTCCGGCTGAAGTGGTCAAGAACCCATGGGCTGATGAGGGCGGATATATGATTTTACAGGGTCCGCTCGTGCCAAACGAGATCCCGGTGGATGATCCAAGCCTTTGGGAGAACAAGTTATCAAAATTCTGGAAAAAATAGGGACTTATCCAGACGATGTTTATATAAATAAACAAGCCAATAAATTCAGGCCGTCATGATTATGACGGCCTGAATTTATTATGTCTATTTATTTTAAAACAAATTTTATAATGGGCGGCTGTTATCAGCGGGAAGAGAGCGCAGCAGAGGATCTTCAAGATACTTATCGATGCTGCGGAGCAACTCTCCCCTTTGTTCATTAAGAACTGCAGCAAGTCGAAAATAGTTTGATGCGTGATTAGACCTATATATGGTCCCGGATAATTCTAGCTGTTCGATAAACAGGCGTGTTTCGCGCAAAACCTCCCATGGGGTGAGCATCTGAAGACTTCCGGAGTGAAGCCGGCTTAACATCGGAGCGCCTTCTTCCAGGACCAAAGTTAAAGTTGCTAAATAATCTGGTTTTATTGCAGAGATTATACGAGCTGAGTCACGAGCGTGATCTTCCCACATCTCCACGCCTCCCAGACCTGATATTAGCGTTGCTGATAGCTGTAAACCGGAAAGCTTTATTTTTTGCCCGGCCAGGATCATATACTTTGCATCAACGCCCTTTTTAATATCGAATAAAATCTGATCACTGCCACTTTCAACACCCAAAAAAACCAGTGATAAACCAGTTTTTCGAAGAGCAGAAAGTTCTTCGACTGACTTTTCCAGGGCGTCCTTAGGACCGGCATAGATACTGACCCGTTCCAAGGAGGAAAAAGAACGGAACAGAAGCTCAAGAGTATTCAGCAGAGTTTCTGTCGGGAGAGAAAGGGCATCGCCGTCAGCAAGAAATATCTTGCGCGTCTGCGGGTATTTTTGAGCACTGATTTCAATCATTGAGCAAATCTCTGCCCAGGTTTTCTGCCGATACTTTTTATTCTTGTACATAGTACAAAAGGTACAGGCATTATGTGAGCAGCCGAGGGTAACTTGCAGGATAAGGCTGTAAGCTTCACTTGGGGGTCTGTATAAGGGGTAGTCGTAGCTGAGCATCATTTCACCTCGCATAAGTTGTCCCGTATTCATTTCAACAGTTAGTGGATATTTCCTGCAATTATGGTAAAATTGGTTCGTACGCTTATAGAAATATACTCTGATGGGGGAAAATGAAATGGAAAAAATACAGCGTTTCTTTTTTTGTCCAAAATGCGGAGGAAAAATGCAATACAAGCATAATAAAGAACGAATGCGTCTCACCTGCGTGAGCTGTGGATATATATGCTATGAAAATCCTGTTGTGGGAGTGGCGGCAATTGTTTTGAATGATAAGCGCCAAATACTTTTGGGAAGAAGGAAAAACGGCAAGTATAAGGGCCGCTGGTGCATACCCTGCGGGTATGTCGAATATGATGAAGATGTTTATGATGGAGTCGTTCGCGAGACAGCAGAAGAAACAGGGCTAAATGTCGAAATATGTGGAGTATTCACGGTGCTTTCAAATTTCCATGAGCCTGAATGCCATTCCGTGGGGATATGGTTCAGGGCAAATGTAATTGGGGGCCAGCCAAGAGCCGGAGACGACATCGACCAGCTGGGATATTTTAGTCCTGATAGTCTACCTCCCATGGCATTTCCAACTGATGAAAAAGTTATAGATATGTTAAATCAATAAAGAAAAAAGAGGAGGAAGTATGTTATGGAAAAGAAAAATCCGGTCGCGTGTATTGAAATGGAGCAGGGAAGCAAAATCGAAATTGAACTATATCCTGAGAGCGCACCCAACACAGTAGCCAACTTTGTTTCTTTGATCAAAAAATCATATTACGATGGATTGACCTTTCATCGAGTTATTCCAAATTTTATGATCCAGGGAGGCTGTCCTCAGGGGACAGGAATGGGAGGACCAGGATACTGCATATTTGGTGAATTTTCCGGCAATGGATTTCCTAATCCATTAAAACATGAAAGAGGAGTTATTTCGATGGCCAGATCAATGCGTCCCGATTCGGCAGGGTCACAATTCTTTATTATGGTTGCCGCATCGCCTCATCTTGACGGACAATATGCTGCTTTTGGCAAGGTTATCAGCGGGATGGAAAATGTGGATGATATAGTGCATGCAAAAACAGACAGTCAGGACAAACCTATTCAACCGCAGATAATCAAAAAAATCAGTATAAACTGTTTTGAAAAAGAATTAGGTGAAGTAAAAAAAATCTAAATATCAGGACGATCAGAATACATCCAAAATATTGAAATAGGGCAGGCTGTATGATATATAATAATTAGGCAGCCAGCTAAAGGGGTGCTTAGGTTCGTTTGGCGGACACACCGCGGGATATCTGAGAAAGGAGTTGTTGAACATGTCGGATATGGTACCTTTTAATTGGAAGGCACGAAAGCTTGTACCAAGAAAATTCGGAGATCTGTATAACATGCTTGATGACTTTTTCGCTGATGCAGATCTTCCGGTAAGAGACCTAGCCAAAAGCACTTTCAAAATGGACATCTCAGAAAAGGATAAGGAGTACCAAATTGAGGCTGAACTTCCAGGATTCGCAAAGGACGAGGTCAGTATAGAACTGGATGAAGGACGACTTATTATTACTGCAAAAAAGGAATCAACAAAAGAAGAGGAGCAGAAGAATTATATTCATAAAGAACGAACCTATACATCGATGTGCCGCAGTATTTATCTGGGGGATGCCAGTGAGAAAGGCATTCAGGCCAAGCTTTCCGGAGGCATATTAACAGTTAACGTCCCAAAGAAAGAACCGGCAACAGGTAAAAAACAAAAAATAGCTATCGAGTAGCTTCAATTTTAGTTATTGTTTTACCCCGCAGATGTGCTCAAGAGGAGACTGTATTTGAAGATGCAGAAATGCTCTGACCAGCTGGCTCAAGAAAGGCCCCGAGATTATTCTCGGGGCCTTTTAAGAAAGTATTTCATAAAATCAAACAGTTAAATTGAGGATTGAAAAGCACATGTCATAAATGGAAATTTCCTCAGAAAAGTTTTATATAACCGGCTGGTAAATAATCGGTAATTAAAGCTTATGCGATCTTATGAAAAGATTTCAGTCTTAACTTGACTTAGCTGGCTGAACTTGATAAAAATTATCTTAAATAGATTCCTAAATATAGAAGCATGATGAAATTAAAAAGATGAAGGTGGGTTTTAAAGAGATTGATCAAAGAAGGACATAAGGATACTGCTGTCAATCTTTATCGTGAATTGATCGCAGAATCTAGAAAAGAGGCCGGCTGTATCACCTATGAGCTTTATGAAGATACAAAACAGGCAAATCTTATTGCGATGATTGAAGAATGGGAAGATATCAAGGCATTGGAAGCCCACAAGCAAACTGTGCATGTCCGCCGTTTGGTCCCGCTTATTGATAAAATAACCGCGGAAAAATTCGAAATGGAGATGTATTCCAGAATCGTATAAAAAATATTATTAAATCCTGACTAATAACAGCAACAAGCATTGCTTGTAAAGAATTGTTGCTGTAAAGCCTATGGTAGTGCTATAATATTTCCTTGTAACAATAATATTTATTGTTACTTGAAGCAAGGGGATACTTGCTGCAAATTCTTAATTATTGGAAGGTGATCGATGTGTTGACTGTAGAAAAAATCGGCGGAACTTCTATGACAAAATTTCAGGATGTGCTGCAAAATATAATCCATTATCCCCATGAAAAAGAGTTTCGTTATGGGAGAGTTTTTGTCGTTTCTGCTTACGGAGGGGTTACGAATATGCTTCTCGAGAATAAAAAAACGAAAGAGGCAGGTATTTATACTCATTTTATAAATCAGGAAAATTATGAGGTTGAAATTGACGAGCTAACAAAAAAGCTTATAGATTTAAATCGCGAATTTGCTGGACTCGGTCTTGATTTGACTGTAGCCGATGAATTTATCGAAAAAAGAATAAATAAAACGAAGGAATATTTGAAAAGCATGTCGGAGGTAGTTGCCTCAGGTTACGTAGACCGCAATAACATAAACCTGGCGGCAAGAGAAATGCTGGCCTCTATCGGTGAAGCTCACTCAGCATTCAACACGGTAAATATTCTTAAGAATATAGGTATCAATGCTAGTTTTATTGATTTAACAGGATTCAATGATTCAAGTCATTTAACTATCGATGAAAGGATTATCAAATCTTTTAAAGACATCGATTTTACTGAAAGTATTTTGATCGCAACAGGCTATACCAAGGGCACAGAAGGCATTATGCGTGAATTCGACCGTGGATATTCAGAGATAACTTTCTCGAAGATCGCTGTTGTATTGAAAGCTGATGAAGCGATAATCCACAAAGAGTTTCATTTGTCTTCGGCTGATCCGAATGTGGTCGGGGTAAATAACACCAGAATCGTTGGAAAAACGAATTATGATGTTACAGACCAGTTGGCTGATGTGGGAATGGAGGCTATCCATCCAAAAGCATCAAAACCACTCGAAAATAACGGGATAAATCTGAGAATAAAGAACACATTCGATCCTAAGCATCCGGGCACGCTTATTACAAAAGATTATATCGGAGAAGAAGCGAAAATTGAAATTATTGCCGGATCAGACAAGGTGGTCGTTTGTGAGGTTTTTGACCCATCAATGGTCGGAGAGGTTGGTTTCGACCTTGGCATGATGAGAATGTTTGAAAAACATAAAGTAAGTTATATCATGAAAGCGACAAATGCGAATAGCATTTCTGTCGTCATTTGGGAGAATAATGGCAATAATGAGAATCTGATCAGTGAGTTAAAAAGAAATTTTATGACAGTCACGACTAGAAAGGCTGCTATAGTGTGCCTGATCGGATCAAACATATCTAAGCCGGGAGTTTTGGCAAGCGCGGCATCAGTGTTAGCTAAAAACAAGATCAATATTCTCTGTGTTTCGCAGTCCCTGCGTCAAGTCAATATGCAGCTTGTTATCGAAAGAGAATATTTTAATAAAGCTGTGATATCTTTAAATGAGGAATTGTGCCTGCACTGAAAATTTGATCAACGCGGAGGCATACGAAGAGCCCCGTCAAGGCGTATCACTTCACCATTCAGCATTTGGTTTTCGATAATGTGCTGAACGAGGGAGGCATAATCACCGGGATCACCCAGTTTTGATGGAAAGGGAACATTTCTAGCCATATCCTTTTTTACATTATCCGATAAATTGGCCATCAGTGGTGTATCAAATAATCCGGGAGCTATTGAACAAACTCGAATGCCTGAGGAAGCTAAATCACGAGCCATACAAATAGTTAAGCCGACTACTCCAGCTTTGCTTGAAGCATAGGCAGCTTGGCCGATTTGACCCTCGAAAGCTGATATAGAAGATGTATTGATGATGATGCCTCTTTCCCCGTTAGGCCCAGGTTCATTCTCCAGCATCTTGCAGGCTGCCAAACGGGCAACATCAAAGGTCCCGATATAATTTATGCGAACAGTCCGAATAAATAGCTCCAGATCATGGGGGCCCTTCTTGGTCACAGTCTTCATAGCCGGAGCTATCCCGGCGCAGTTGACGGCTATATCGATACTGCCGAAAAGCTCGTGAGCCTTGCTGATCGCATGCTCTACTTCTGCTGTTTCGGTGATATCGGTCTTTAAGAATAGGGACTTTGCACCAAGTTCTTTGATTAAAGCAGTGCCTTTGAGTTCATTGTTATCCAAAATCACGATTTTTGCTCCTAGATCCCAAAGTTTTTTTGCCGTGGCCTCACCAAGACCTGAAGCACCGCCCGAAATCAGGGCGGTTTTGTTTTTGATCAGCATGATATTCCCTCCCGATGAATAAATAATTTATGCATAAGTAACTGCGATAATAATATATCACCAGGAATAGTGTAGTTCGCCAAGAAATAATTTGCAATGCAATGAGCTGGATAATTATATAAAAAAGCTTATATAGAAACAAAATCCATATGATAGAATAAATTAGTGGATCGTGTATGAGAGATCCGGACAGAACATATATCAAGAAGAAAAAATCCGAATCGATATATTGAGTTCTTGTCTCAGAATAACAAAGAGAGGTGGAATCGATGGTCAAGAGAATTGCGCTGGTCACCAATGCTATTGACTTTGTTGGACCGCCAGCCGTGAGGGCGTTGTTAAATGACGGATATGAGCTGATAGCACAAGATCCGTCTTTTAATGATCCCGGGGTAAAAAATGAGTTTTTAAAGAGTTACCCTGAAGCACTAACGATAGGGATCAAAGAGCCCAAAGAAATAATTGATTATATATGGGATAATCACAAAAAAGTCGATGTTATAGTTAGCAACGATACATTCCCGGCAATACATATATCTATAGAGCAGGCGCGGATTGAAGATTTATATGCCACGATCGAAAAACTGCTGATATTTCCGTTTAAAATGATGCAGGCAGCAATCCCGAATTTAAAAAAGCAAGGCCATGGAAATGTGATAATGATAACTTCTTGCCGCACAGAGCTGCCTTTGCCAGCAGGCGCCATTCCAGACATAGCAAGAGCAGCAGAGAATGCATTTGTTAAATCCCTGAGTATTGAATTGGCTCCTTATGGTATTCCGGTTAATGCAATTGCGCCCAATTATTTGTACAGTGAGGCGTATTTCCCCAAAGCGAAGTTTATAGATAATGCTATCGGAAAAAGATTCATAGAAGAAGTCGTACCTGCAGGAAGACTTGGAAAACCGGAAGAAATAGGTGAACTGGTAAGTTATTTGGCAAATATGAAGGGATCATTTCACACAGGCACAATAATCAAATTTGCCGGAGGCTGGCCTGTCGCACCTCGAAGACCATTCTATATCCGAGATCAGCACAGAAAATATAAAAGCCTTGTTAAACAAGGCTTTTTTCTTTTTGGTGCCGCGTATGACTTGAACCCACGCCCTTGCGCAAGAGCGGTGTAGATTTTGAGTCTACTGTGCCCTGCTGATTCCGCCACCGCGGCATATTCTTTTTGAATGCAAAATGTATTCTACCAAAGATGACCCCTTATGTCAACAAGGTGAAGAGAAGTAGCGACTTGCTGTGTATCTGTTACGATGTTTTGCCATATGATAAAATACAATCATGGGAACCTTTTATTCCACTGTTTCGTCTTGATAAATTGATATGTGGAAGGGAGAATTGTTGTGGTGCGAGATGATATATTAGTTGCACAGAGCCAGGCCGGTGATATAGAAGCCTTTGAAGAGCTGGTTAGTCGCAACGAAAGAAGAGTATTTAACCTAGCTTATCGTATGATCGGCAATCATGAGGACGCAGTTGACCTTGCACAGGAGGTATTTATAAAAGCTTTTCAGGCTATAAAAACATTCCGTGGAGAGGCATCATTTTCTACCTGGATCGGAAGGATCGCCATAAATATATGTCGAGACGAATTGCGCCGGCGCCATCGCCGACCAACCGATTCTCTGGATGAGAAGGTCATATTGCATGATGGTGAAGTATCAAAGCAATATGCTTCGCCTGATCCAGGACCTGAAGAGATATATGAAAAAACCGAACTGCAGCAAAAGATTCAGCAGTACATAAATGATCTTACCCCCGAATTTCGTACTGCTTTAGTGATGAGAGACATCGGCGGTTATTCTTATGAAGAAATCGCCGAAGCAACGCAAAGCAACATTGGAACAGTAAAATCACGCATCAGCAGAGCCAGGAATTACCTTAAGGACAAGCTATTGTCTGAAAAGGAACAAATCGGTCTCAGCGGGCGTCAGTAAGGGAAGGGAGGGAAAAAAGAGCATGAATTGCATACAGGTGCGAGAAAATCTTTCCGCTTATCTTGACGGACAGATGAGCTTAGAAGAGATCAATGAAATTGAAACACATTTGGCTGCTTGTCCGGATTGTCGTAAAGAGCTTCAACAGATCAAGGAAGTCGTTCGGCAGCTTGCCTCAATGGAAGAAGTAATTCCTCCCGCTCTTTTCCGTCACGGGCTAAGAAAGAAACTTGAGCAGAAGGAAGCTGAGCAGGGAAGTTCCTTTATTGAAAATTGGCGGAATATTTTTAAAAACTTCAACAGAAGAAGATGGTTTTCTCTTGCTGTTACGTTCGTTTTATTATTGTTGATCGTTCCTTTCGCGAGCAACTACATGCCTCAAGCAGTGAGGGTTGGAGGTTCTTCGGACTCTGTAATGAATGATCAGTCGCCCGCGGCCGGAATCGATGAGAGTTATCGTTCGACAAAAGAACAGGAATCATTGGTTATGCCCGCCTCGGCTCCTTCCATGCCAACCGTCCCAACGCCTGACTCCACAGGATATATGCCTGATTTAACTCAGGTATTCGAGCGAAAAATAATTAAAAATGCGGATATAATGATCCAGGTCGACAATTACACTGAAGCAGCTGAAACTATCAAACAAAAGGTTATGCTCGCCGGGGGATATATATCCAGCGAGAACATGAATAACTATGGTGAGCAGGAGATTATCAGCGGATATATCCAAGTCAGGCTTCCGGCGAACAATTTTGATGCCTTTATTGCAGGACTAGAAGAACTCGGAACAATAAAGAGCCGAAACATTTACACGCAGGATGTCACTGAAGAATATGTGGATGTTGAAAGCCAACTCAAAGCAATGCGTACAAAAGAAGAACGGTTGCTGTCTATTCTGGAGGAGTCTGGTTCGTTAAGCGACATTTTGGAAGTAGAGAAAGAGCTTGCTAATACAAGGTCACAATTGGAATCGCTGGAAGGACGTTTGCGCTATCTGGATAATCGTACTGATTATTCCAGCATAGGCATAAACATTCAACAGGTCACTGCTTCCTCACAGCAGATAAAAAATCCGGGATTTGGAGAGATCATTAGTAAGGCAAAAGAAGCCTTTATAAAAGCAGTGAACAATATATTGATCCTGCTGAGTAATATATTGATATTTTTCGGGGCGCTGCTGCCTTATTTGATCATCCTTTTGATTTTGGCGATCATAGTAGTCCCATTGCTATGGATGAAGCGTAATAAGAAGAGCTAGAATGGATAATGTGTTCGTGATAGAAGGACCAGCCGGTGTGCAGGAGTTTTTTCCTGCACACCGAACTTTTCAGGATAGATGTTTTTATATTTTGAAATAACGGAGTTGGGATAAGTGCAAGAAAAATTTATATTAATTGATGGCAACAGCCTCATGTATCGGGCATATTATGCCCTGCCACTCCTGACAAATTCCAAGGGTTTCGTCACTAACGCTATCTACGGTTTTTGTAATATGCTGTTGAAGGTATTGGAGGAGGAAAAACCAACTCATATTGCCATCGCTTTCGACAAAGGCAAAATAGTTTTTCGCCACGCCGAATACGAAAAATATAAGGCTACACGGAAGCCCATGCCTGAAGAACTAAAAAAACAGCTGCCGGTAATCAAAGAACTTTTAAATGCTATGAATATTGAAATATTTGAGATGGAAGGTTATGAAGCGGATGATCTGATAGGAACGCTCACCAAGAAGGCTGATGATCGGGGTCTCAATACGATTATCCTGACCGGTGATCGTGATGCACTACAGCTTTTATCTCCATCGACCAAGGTCAGCCTTACTAAAAAAGGGATTTCAGAAATGGAGATTTATACAGAGGAAAGCCTGTATCAAAAATACGGTATAAAGCCCCTGCAGATGATAGATTTAAAAGGACTTATGGGAGATGTATCTGATAATATACCGGGTATTCCAGGCGTTGGTGAGAAAACTGCATTGAAGTTGATTCAGGAATATCAAGACATTGAAAATGTTCTTGCCCACTATGAAGATTTTACCGGAAAAAAATTAGGGATGTTGCTCCAGGAATTCGCGGAACAGGCTAGAATTAGTCGTAGTCTCGCTATAATTGATAGAAATGTACCGCTTGAAATAGACTTGCAGATGTGCCGAAAAAAAGAACCGGATCATCAAGAGCTTGCGCGTATACTGCGAGAACTCGAATTTAAAGGCATGCTAAATAATACCATCAAAAAAATGGGGCAGGATATACTGGAAAGGCCGAGCAAAGAAGCTGGGGAAAGTCCCGACGATCAGAGCTCAAGCGTTTTGACCGTGCGCAACCCTCAGATGCTTAAAGAAAATTTAAAAACCAAAGAGGCTGCCGGGGAGATTTATTTTAAATTAAAAAAACACTCCCCCAATAATTTAGATATAGAAGAGATAGTATTGCATCTCCAAGATCCATCCATAAAGGAAACGCCAATTATTTATTTAAACTGGGAAAGCGACGCGGAAAAAGACGCTTATTTGCAAAATATCAAAAAATGGTTGGAAAGCAATAAAGCCCGGAAAACTTTATTTGACGCAAAAAGCTCTATTTTAGGCTGTAGGCAGCAGGGGATCCATCTGGAAGGCGTAGAAAATGATCTGATGCTTATGTCTTACCTATTAAACCCCTCTCGTCCGCAAAACGATTTATTGGATTTTATTAGCGAGCATATCGATTTTAGAGCATCCTCTACAGAAGAAATAGTGCAAAAGTCGCTTATGATCAAAAATTTCAGTATGCTGGCTGTAAAATTCCGCGGGCAATTGATGGAAAAAGGCATGTGGGCACTGTACAAGGATTTGGAACTGCCTCTTTGCGAGGTGCTTGCTGATATGGAAACAAAGGGTGTCAGACTGGATAAAAAAATTTTGGAGGAGATTGGAGCAGAGCTTGACGTACGAATTAAGGAACTAACCTCAAAAATATATGAAATGTCAGGAGAGAAATTCAATATAAACTCACCTAAGCAGCTGGGAGAGATACTATTCTCAAAACTGGGACTAACACACGGGAAAAAGACTAAAACCGGTTATTCAACAAATGCCGAGGTGCTGGAAAACCTCGCGAAGGAAAATGAAATTGTTGCCGAAATTTTGATGTACCGCCAATTGAGCAAAATAAAGAGCACATACATAGATGGGCTTGGAGCTATGATCGACCAAAAAACCGACCGCATTTATACCTCTTTTAATCAAACGGTTACTGCAACGGGACGTCTGTCCAGTACTGAACCGAATTTACAGAATATACCTATCCGCATGGAAGAGGGAAGGCGTCTGCGCCGGGCATTTGTAACAGAACCGGGTTTTTGCCTGCTATCGGCGGATTATTCACAAATTGAGCTGCGCATACTGGCTCACTTGGCTCAAGACCAAGTGCTGATTGAAGCTTTTCACCATGGGCAGGATATTCATTCCAGAACAGCAGCGGAAGTATTTGGAATCCCTATCGAATCTGTTTCAAAGGAAATGCGTCGGGCAGCAAAAGCTGTGAATTTCGGCATAGTTTATGGAATAAGTGACTATGGATTAAGCCAGGATCTAGGGATTTCAAGGGCTGAAGCCAAAGAATATATTGACAGTTATTTCAGAAGATATCAGGGAGTAAAAAAATATATAGACGGAATTATTGAGGAAGCGCGAGAGAGGGGTTATGTAACAACTATTCTCAATCGAAGGCGGTATCTCCCGGAAATAAAAAGCCGAAATTATAACCTGCGCAGCTTTGCTGAAAGAATGGCCATGAATACCCCTATCCAGGGCAGCGCAGCTGACATAATCAAATTAGCTATGCTCCACATGCATAAATATCTGCTTGAGGAGAAATCAAAGGCAACTATGGTTTTACAGGTACATGACGAGTTGATTTTTGAGGTCCCGAAAAAAGAAGTCGGCAAACTAGCCTTGAAGGTGAATGCGATCATGAGCGAAGTATATAAGCTGCTTGTCCCTCTCAAGGTGGATATACAATTTGGACCGAATTGGTATGATTTGGAACCGGTCGTTGTTCAAAAATCCTTGTTTGAATAAAAATAGATAGGGGGAATGGTCGTGCCGGAACTCCCGGAAGTTGAAACTATAAAAAACTCATTGCAGCCTTTACTTAAAGATGAGATGATCCGTAAAGTGGATGTCTATTATCCGGGAATATTGCGCAACATGGGAAGTGAAGAATTTGCATCAACGGCGAAGGACCGCTGTATCAAGTCTGTCCAGCGCAGAGGAAAATATCTGCTGATCACATTATCGGATGGATATACACTGATTATTCATCTGAAAATGAGCGGACAGCTGGTTGTAACATCTGCAGGAGAACCTGTGCGCAAACATACTCACTTGATTTTTCATCTATGTGCGGATAAACAGCTCCGTTATATTGATACGAGAAAGTTCGGAATGATATTTTTAGTCCCGGATGATGACTGGAGCCAGACCTGCGGTTTAAGATATTTAGGTCCGGAACCTCTTGAAGAAGAATTTACCCCGAAGGTTTTAGCCGATGCTCTGGAAGAAAGACAGATAGGTATAAAAGCATTTTTGCTGGATCAAAGTATGATCGCTGGCATTGGGAACATATATGCTGACGAAATTTTATTTGCTGCTGGGATCGATCCTCGCCGCCGAACAAGATCACTGAACGATAAAGAAAAAGAGCAATTATACTGTTCAATTCGGAATAAGCTTACCGAAGGTATAGCAAATAGGGGCACAACTTTGCGTGACTATATCGATGGACTTGGAGGAAAAGGCGGATTTCAGGCCAAACTTGAAGTATATGGGCGCAAAAACAAGCTTTGTAATAGATGCGGAAACGAGTTGACAGGAACTGTTTGTTCGGGACGCAGTACAGTTTATTGTCCGAATTGCCAGAAATGAAAGAAGGTTACCTGTGATGCGTATCATCGGTCTGACCGGAGGCATTGCTTCGGGAAAGAGTTTTATATCTGAACACCTGCAACAGCTTGGAGCTTTGATCATCGATGCGGATGAACTGGCCCGCCAGGCAGTGCAGCCTGGAAGCGTTGTACTATCAGAGATCGAAAAGGAATTTGGCGCAGATTTGATTGCAAAGGATGGAACTTTGGACAGAGCCAAGATGGGCGGGATAGTTTTTAACTCGGCTAAGGCACGCCAAAAACTAAATGAAATTATTCATCCACAGGTTCTAAAAGAAGTTTATCGATTGATTTCAATAAATCGTAATGATCCGGACCTCAAAGCGATCATCATAGATGCTCCCCTATTGATCGAGTCAGGCTTGAACGAAGCAGCTGAAGAAATCTGGGTGGTTTCCGTAGACAAAGATATTCAGGTCGCGAGATTGATGTCGAGAGATAAAATGTCTTTTGAGCAAGCACAGAATCGTATAAAATCACAAATGCCCTTGGCAGAAAAACTTGCTTATGCCGATCATGTTATCGATAACAATCAAAGTCGGGCAGAAACCCTACGGCAGATCGATCGTCATTGGCAGAAGGTCCTAAAAAAAGATGATAATTGAAACTGCTTTATATTTATGGTGAATATTCTAAAAAGAAAGTCCGGAGATGATAGATCATCTTCCGGACTTCTTAAGTTGAAAAATGCCTGGACAGCTCACTTTACAGAAGCCTCAAGAGGACGGCATCTGGATTTGGTTTTCTCCATGAATGTATCATAATTAACTATATAGCGTTCGTGGAGACCAGAACCGATCAGACCAAGCTCATCATAAGCTTCAAGCTCAAAAACAAGACGGTTGTAATCTATCTCGACTAGTTTTGCAGAAACTGTCACAGTCATGCCTTGAATAGTTGGATTTTGATGGGTAAGTTGGATGAACTTGCCTACAGTGATATGTTTTTCGGGAAGAAGATGCTCCACTGCCTTCACGGCGGCTTCAATCATAAGTGCTGTCAGCGACGGAGTAGCAAGCAAATCTTTCAAGGATCCACTACCGATGTTCAAGGCAGTATCAACAGACTGTACTGTTTTTTGAACAGAAACCGATATGCCGGTTTGAAGACCGGGAATACTATTTAACGGCACAACAACACCCCCCTTTGACCTAATTATACATCTATAAAAACGGAAATAACAGTATATTCAGAAAACTACAGATCAAAAAGCTGTAGGCTGTGCATGCATAAGCTCGGCTGGATAAGGGGTGAGCAGGCTTTTTAGTAGGGCAGTCTGCTTGATATCCGGATCCAGCCAGCTAGAGTAATCTTTGCTATCGATAATCAGGGGCATCCGCGTGTGTATTTTTTGGATAAGACTATTGGCAGGTGTTGTTATAATGGTACAAGTATAAAAAATATTATCTTCTGCTTGCCGCCAGGTGTCCCAGAGACCTCCCAGGGCAAATACGGCAGAATTTTTCAAAGTTAATTCATAAGGAGTTTTTTTTGTGCCTTCATGTTTCCATTCATAAAAGCTGCTGACTGGTACAATACAACGCTTGTTACGAAATGCATTTTTAAAACTTGGCTTTTCTTGCAAGGTTTCGGCTCGGGCATTGAAGAGTTTGCAGCCCATAGTCGGATCTTTTGCCCAGTTAGGGATCAAGCCCCATTTAAAATATTTAAGGACACGGGGATCGTTGCCAATGATCACCGGTATGTTTTGAGAGGGAAAGAATGATAAACCTGCAACATATTTCGAACTTGTTTTTTGCAGCCCGAACCAACGCATCAATTCATCCTGATCGATATCTGTAGTGAAGCGTCCGCACATTTTAAATATACTCCTTTCATTTTATTTTTGAGTACTTCGTTTCCTTGTTTATAAATCCTGCAAAAAGCTATATTTCCGCGGAACATATAGGTATGATATGATGTATGTAGATTTTAAAAAGGAGGAGATAATTATGTTGCACCCGTTCAGATGTGAAATATGCGGCGAGACTTATGTCGGATCTTATGCTCCGGAAAGATGCCCGTTTTGCGGAGTTATAGGCAAGAATGTACTTCCGGCGGCGGAATGGATGGATTACCGGAAAATCGATATGAGTAAACAGAGCTATGCCGATTGTCAGAAAGCCCTTGAGTTGGAAATGGCTAATTATGCTTATTATAAATGTGCCACAGCCAAGGCTCAAACCCAAATCACACAGACCATCTTCAAACGCTTTATGAAACAGGAACTTGAACATGCTGAGGTTTTTGCCAAAGCTATGGGTATAGATCTCCCTGATGAGCCTAAAGTTACTTGTGCTGATGACGATTTTACAAATATGGAGGAATCCAACAAACACGAGCAGGAAGCGATAAAATTCTATATCGAGGCGGCAAGAAGAGCTCCTGAACCGAGAATACAGAATATATTCAGAACTTTTGCCGAGGTCGAAAATGAGCACTTGGTTTCACTGAACCTTTACAAATAGGAGCCGAGCGGCTCCTGTTTTTTCTAATAAAACATAGGTGGTTGATATGCAGAAAAGGAAAATTATTGTAATTGATGATGACCAAAAAATCAGAACCATGTTGGAAAGAAATCTTATCTATGCAGGATATGAAGTGTTTTCGGCAGCTAAAGGCATAGAAGGATGGGAACTTGTCCAAAAAGAGAAGCCGCATTTAGTTATACTCGATATAATGATGCCTGAAATGGACGGCTACGAAGTATGCCAGTATTTAAAGCAATCTATGGATGTAACGGTACTTATGCTCACTGCTAAAGATGATGTCAAAGCACGTGTCCAAGGACTTGATTGCGGGGCTGACGATTACCTGATCAAGCCTTTTGCTATGGAAGAACTGTTAGCCAGGATCAGAGCTCTGATGAGAAGGTTTGGCAATGACTCATCAACTGTTCTGGAATTTGCTGATTTAACAACGGACTCGATAACTTATCAGGCATCAAGAAATGGACGAAAGATTGAATTGACTTCCAGAGAGTTTGAGTTGCTTTCATATTTCATGAGACATCCCAGGCAGGTCCTATCGCGTGAAAAAATCATGGATGCTGTGTGGGGATTTGACTACGAAGGAGAATCAAATGTTTTGGAAGTATATATCGGCTATTTGCGCAGCAAGCTTGAAGAAGCCGGTGAAAAAAGATTGATCCATACCATGCGTGGTGTGGGTTATGTTCTGAAGGAGTAGTGGTAAAACTATGCCAATACGCTGGCGTATGACAATATGGTATACAATAGTTTTACTTTTAATTTTAGTCGTGCTGGGCTCGGTTGTATATTTGTTGCTTGATTATTCGTTAACGGCTGAAATGGATCGCAACTTGGAGCAAAAAGCTGATGAAGTGCTTCGTTCCACAAGGATTGTCGGCGAACTGCCATTTTTTTTGCGCCAAGTAGTCTTACCTGATGTCGAAGTATTCGCTGCGCCGGATACTTATTTGCAAATCGTGGCCGGTAACGGTGAGATAGCAGTTAAATCAAACAATCTCGGAGATTACAGTCTACCGGTCACTGAACAAATCATGCAAGATGTTCTGGAAGCCGGCGAAAGCTACAGTATTACAAGCGTTGAGAATGAAGAACTTCGTATGCTTATTAAACCGCTCTATCTTGGGCAAAAGCCTATTGGAGTTCTGCAGGTGGCAAGACCGATGAAAACAATTGACTTAGCTTTGACAAGACTTAAGAGCATATTGTTTTTAGGAGGTTTGATCGCATCGTTGATTTCTCTTTTGATAGGCTGGATCATATCCGGGAAGGCTGTACAGCCTATCCGTTATCTTGCTGAGGAAGCACAAAAGATTGGTGAAGCTACTGATTTCAAGCGGCGTGTAAATTATAAAGGACCGGCGGACGAAATAGGAGGACTGGCGCTTACTTTTAACAATATGCTTGTCAAATTGGATGAAGCATATAAAAGGCTGGAAGATGCTTTAAACAATCAGAAACGTTTTGTTGCAGACGCTTCGCATGAACTGCGCACACCGTTGACTTCAATTTTGGGTAATGCAGAATTTTTAATGCGCAAAGCTGAGGAAGGAAAATGTGAAGATTTGGATAAGGAGGTCATTGCGGATATATCTTCTGAAACAAGGCGAGTATCAGTACTTGTCAAAGATTTGCTGGCTTTGGCTAAAGCTGACTCTGGTTTTAAATTGGAGTTGGTACCTCTGGAAATAAAACCTCTTTTGGAAAATGTTATAAGGCAGATAAAGCATTTGCACACGAAACATGTTTTTGAGGCTGATCTGAAAGCTGCTGATGGTTTGCAAATGGCTGTAGACAGCGTATATTTCACGCAAATGCTTCTCATATTCCTGGATAATGCATTTCGTTATACGCCGCCAGGAAAGAGAGTTTATTTCTCCGCGAGTGTAAATAAA
The DNA here is from genome assembly GCA_040767105.1 of Peptococcaceae bacterium. Lineage (GTDB taxonomy): Bacteria > Bacillota > Peptococcia > DRI-13 > PHAD01 > JAXGPE01. The sequence continues at coordinate 32,944 of JAXGPE010000004.1, forward strand.
AATGAATTGTGCCTGATAATTGAGGACGAAGGAATCGGTATCCCTGAAAAGGATCAGCCTTACATTTTTGAAAGATTTTATCGGGCACAGGATTCTCGGACCGGAGAAGGAACTGGATTGGGTCTTTCGATCGCCAGCTGGATAATTGACCAGCATAAAGGGAAAATTATTTTGGAGAGCCTGCCTGAGCAAGGGACTAAATTCATGCTATGCTTTCCTACTCTCATATTATTTTAAGAATTCTCTTTTAAACTTACAGCATCAGCATTATTACAGCCAGGGAGGGATAAGCTTGGAAAGGATGAATATCAGCAGGAGGCTCGTGGTATATACCTTACTTGTATTCATGATCGGTGTTTTTGCCACAGGGGCCTATTTAACTATTAGGGAAGAAGGGGTCTCTTGGATCTCAAAAGGCCAGATCGATCCTGTTATATCATCCGGTACTCAGGAACAGTCCCCGACAGAAACGGTAATAGGCTCATCCACGAGCAATAACTTAAGTGTTGGCCAAAATACCAATGTAAACATGTCTCTTGTTGAATCAAACATTATTGAAAAAATCGTCGATCTGACAGGCCCGGCAGTTGTCAAGATAGAAACGGTGATTAAAACGACAAGCAGCAACCCCTTTTTCAACGATCCTTTTTTCCGGGAATTTTTTGGCGGAGGAGAAGGAAGCGAACCTCAGGAGAGAGTACAGGAAGGAATGGGCTCCGGCTTTATAATCTCAAAGGATGGGTACATTCTGACAAACAACCATGTTATTGACGGGGCTTCAGAAGTCAGAGTGTTCCTGAGCGATAACAATGAACCATATCAAGCAAAGCTGATTGGTTCTGATGCTGAATTAGATTTAGCGATATTAAAAATAGATACTAACAAAGAATTGCCAATGCTGAGCCTGGGCGACTCGAATAAGGTTCGGGCCGGGAACTGGGTCATCGCCATCGGCAATCCTTATGGGCTTGATCATACTGTTACTGTGGGAGTTATAAGCGCTACCGGACGTCCGATCACTGTGCAGGGAACAGAATTCAAAGATCTGATACAGACAGATGCATCCATTAACCCCGGCAACAGCGGCGGACCATTGTTGAATCTCTCCGGGGAGGTCGTGGGTATAAATACCGCGATCAACTCTAATGCTCAGGGTATTGGTTTTGCGATCCCGGCTTCGACGGTCAAGCAGGTCCTCGATCAGCTGCTTGAAGAAGGGAAGGTCATTAGGCCTTGGTTAGGTGTTTATATGCAGCCGGTGACTGAGGAGTTGGCCGAATATTTTGGTCTGGATAAAACAGATGGTGCATTGATCGGAGCTGTTCAGGAGGGTTCGCCGGCTGAAAAGGCGGGTATAATTCGGGGCGATATCATATTGGAATATAACAAACAAAAGATAGCCACACCGGATGAACTTCAGGCGGCAGTGAAAGGATCAGTCCCCGGCGACAGTGTTGTAATACTTATATACCGTAATGAAGCAACTATGTATATAACAGTAAAAATCGGAGAAAGATAACCTGATCTTCAATAAAATAAGAAGACGGCTTAAGCCGTCTTCTTATTTTATTGAAGAAGAAATAATGCTATTTAAGGGATAGAAGGGGTCCTGATCCAAAAAGAGCCATGGATTGACAAAGATATTTCGGATGCTGAGTGTCCAATGCAAATGAGGACCGGTAGAAAAACCGGTTGAGCCGACATATCCGATCACCTGACCCTTCTTGACCTTTTCATGAGGTTTTACAAGCATGCTTTCAAGATGAGCGTAAGCGCTGAACAAACCTAATCCATGATCAATTATAATAGTGTTTCCTGTTACATATTGCTCTCTCGCCATTATTATAATACCGCTGTTTCCCGCAAGGATTTCCGTACCGCGCGAGGCTGCAATGTCTATACCTGAATGTCTTCCAGAGTACACGCCGTTGATATAACGAATCAAACCGTACTCTGTGCTTATCCTTCCTGTTAGAGGCTGAATAAAGAGGCCTTCCCAGAGAGGAACTGCAGAACTGCTTGCTTTTGCCTGATTTGTATATTGCCTATCCAGTTCGAGGAGCTTTTCATCACGCATAGCACTTAATGCAGAACTAACCTTAAGGTGTTGAACGGAAAACGGCTTAATAAGAAGATCGATGTCCTGCGAATATGAAAATAACTTTTTGTTGTTACGCTTAATGGTTACATTTAATGGATAGTTTTTTACAGGCATATCATAATGCAAGCCAATCAGAGCGATTTGTCCTTTGGCGCAAGGATAGAAATCTATATTTGCTGCGCCAAAGGTTTCAGAAAAAACAACTTCATCCTCGGCTGTAAGGTTTTCAATATAAACAACAAGATAATCGCCCGGATATACACTGCTTGAAGAAAAATTAACAATAGGCATTTCTGTATTGCAAACGAAAGCCAGAGCTTGCCCGGACAAAGAAACCAACAGTAAGGATAATAAAAAAATAAATAAAGTTATGCGTGCTCTCATTTTATTTATCCTGCCTATTATCCGCAAAAAGATTTTTCACGGCTTGACGTATTTCAATGAATATATTTTCCCTTTCTCGTTCAGCGTCAATTATTAGAATATTTTGTCCTTCAGATCTCAGCATCTGTGCAATTTTTTCATATTGCATACGTATGTTTGCGATACAGCTTTTATGTTCGTATAATTCTTCATGTATACGGCTTTTTTCTCTGCGCTGAGCGGATTTTTCCGCTGAGACCAATAAAAGAATCGTCAGGTCGGGCATAGGACTGAATTTATTTATTTCTCTGACCCAATCCAAATCAACACCAATTGATTGATAGGCAAAAGAGGAAAGCAGATAACGGTCAGAAACTACATTTGTTCCATTATCCAGCAGTTTTAACAAACCGTCCTTCTGCTGATCATTGCCTGAACAGAATAGATGATCAAGGCGATCGGCGGCGAAAAGCAGAGCCATGACTCTTTCGTCGAGTGGCTTAAGTCTTTTGGCCAGAGCCAAACGGATAATATTTCCGACCGGACCATCCGTTGGTTCCTTGGTGAAATAAGTTTTTCTGAACGACTGCTCGTTTTCATACATCCATTGCTGTAATAGCGAGGTCTGGGTCGAAATCCCCGAACCATCGACACCTTCAAGCACAATGAATTTACCTTTGACAGTCATGATATCACATCCTTATTATCCAGGATCTAAATCTTATTTTAGCATGAGGCTGTTATTTAAGAAATATTTAAGCGCTTATAGATAAAGTATTATCATATTGATTAATATTGAGCTATAATTATATACGTATTTTCATGGAGAAAGCGGGTGGACATGGTTTCAATTTTATTTTTCAGCTTTATAGCAGGTATAGTTACCGGGCTGGGAGCTTTAATAAGCATAATTTTTAAAAAACCATCCGAGAAGATAATGTCCTGGTCGCTGGGCTTTGCGGCCGGGATCATGATCGGTATCTCTACCCTAAGCCTGATCCCGGAGAGTTTTGCCGCTGGATGGACTTGGACGTGCGTTCTGGGAGTCGTTTTAGGAGCTTTCTGTTTATGGCTTGTTGATGAGCTTTTACCACATCAGCATAAAACGGATCAACCGGAAAAAGATTTCACAAAGGTGGGAACATTTATCGCTATTGGGATTGCTTTTCATAATCTGCCGGAAGGTATCGCCATTGGAGCAAGCAGCGAGGTCTCCGCGAAACTCGGATTATACACGGCGATATCGATTGGTATCCATAATATTGCTGAAGGATTGAGCGTGGCGATGCCTCTTAGAATGGGAAAAATGAGGAGGCGCCGGATCGTAATCGTTACCACTCTTACTGGAATGACAACTCTAATTGGAGCTATTATCGGGCTCCAGTTGGTATCTATTTCTCCGGCTTTCATTTCGATATCTCTGGCTTTCGCCGCCGGGGCGATGCTCTATATCGCAAGTGACGAGCTGATTCCAATCAGTCATCGTGTACACAGCCATTCCGCCAATATGGGGATGCTTATGGGGATACTCTTAGCGCTATTGATCAAATGATCATCATAAATTGAACAAGAATAGCCGGGATAATAGGCAGGATAAAAAAATAACCGGCTTAGCCGGTTATGGGCATTACAAGTTTAAAACTGCCGATCACTTTATAGGTAAAAGTGTTTTGATGACCTTTATCGCATCGGGATTAACTGTGTAGTAGGTGATTTCAGTGCCCGAACGTTTCCCTTCGACTATACCGTAAGCTTTGAGTTTACTAAGATGCTGCGAGATAGTTGATTGCGGCATAGCTAGACATCCCTGCATTTTTGAAACGTTACACCCGCCGGCTTCGATTAGATTAAGAACGATACAAAGCCTAACAGGGTGAGCCAAAGCTTTTAAAAGTTCGGCCTTTTCCTCGAGGATCACACGTCCTTGTCCCTCCATGGAAATTAACATTGCAAAATACCTCCACCCTAACAATATTGCTCTATATAAAAATACACCAACAAAGTAATAATATACTAAAAATATCCATATAGCAATGTCTTTTGAAAAAACTAGACGTTTAAATACGGTTGTGCGAAAATAACGATGAATGACAGTAATGCCATTTAAAAAGACAAAGGGGGGTTTGAAATGCTGGAACTGCGCGAAATAAGCTATTACGGTGAAGATGGAATGCCGATACTTAAAAAAATCAATTTAATTTTGGATGATAATAAATTTTATGTGATAACTGGACCTAATGGCGGTGGCAAGTCAACCCTGGCGAAAATTATTATGGGGATATATAAGCCGAGCTCAGGCCAAATAGTACTCGACGGGGAAGATATAACGGACTTGGATATCACAGAGAAAGCTAAAAAAGGAATAGGCTTTGCATTTCAGCACCCTCCGCGCTTCAAAGGCATAACGGTAAGAGAGCTGTTGTCGTATTCGAATATTGGGGGCACGCAGGGCACTCAATGTAATTACCTTCTGGATGTCGGCTTGTGTCCCAAAGATTATCTTGAACGAGAAGTAAACAATAGTCTTTCGGGTGGAGAATTAAAGCGTATTGAGATCGCTACACTGCTGAGCCGAAAATTGAAAATTGCCATTTTTGACGAACCGGAAGCCGGGATCGATTTATGGAGCTTTAGCCGTCTGATTGAAACTTTTCGTAAGAATCATTCAGTTAACAGTCAGATCACACTGATCATATCCCATCAGGAAAGGATACTGGAATTGGCTGACGAAGTCATACTGATTGCCGAAGGTCAAATACAACAGCGTGGACCAAAGGAAGAATTGCTGCCAAGTATTTTGCAGGAATGCGAATGCAGTATGGATTGTCTAGAAAGGATAGGTGCCCCCGATGAACACCGTTGAAAAAAGGCTATTGCAGGAAGTCGCAGATCTAAGTGGAATACCCAAGGGAGCGTACAATATTCGCAAAGACGGTAAGGGCGCTGCTCGTCAGATAACAGAGAATATAGAAATCCGTACCAAGAAGGATAAGCAAGGCATAGATGTAATAATAAAACCGGGCACGAAGGGCGAAACCGTCTATATACCAGTGATAATCACTGCAACCGGATTAGAAGATATCGTTTATAATACTTTTGACATCGGGGAAGATGCTGATGTTTTAATCGTCGCTGGCTGCGGTATCCACAATCCGGGTGAAAAAAAGTCACAGCATGACGGTGTACATGACTTTATCATCCGCCGGGGAGCAAGGGTGCGTTATGTTGAAAAGCACTATGGAGAAGGAGAAGGCCAGGGGAAGCGAGTACTGAACCCAAAGACTATAGTTGATATCCATGAAAACGCTTCTGCCGAATTTGAACTAATACAGATCAAAGGGGTAGATTCAACAAAAAGGTATACAGAGGCAAGCATTCATGAAAATGGACATCTTTTGATTACAGAACGTTTGCTTACTCATGATGAACAATATGCAGAGTCAGACATGGTTGTCGAATTGATCGGCGAAAATTCAACAGCGCAAATAATTTCGCGTTCTGTAGCCCAAGGCAAATCAGAACAGGTTTTTTATCCCAAGGTTGTAGGAAAGAACAACTGCCGTGGCCATGTCCAATGTGATGCGATAATAATGGATAATGCTGTGGTTAGAGCCATACCCGAAATTGCCGCGCATCATACGGACGCACAGCTTGTGCATGAGGCGGCTATAGGCAAAATCGCCGGAGAGCAGATCATAAAGCTGATGTCTATGGGACTTACAGACAAAGAAGCAGAGGAAACGATATTACAGGGATTTTTAAAATAAGCATAAAAAAAGGAGACGCTTTATGGACTACGCCGCAGAATCCCTCCGCCTGCACAGGAAACTTAAAGGCAAACTGAATATCGTTAGTAAAGTCCCGGTCGAAAACAGAGACGATTTATCTATAGCTTATACTCCGGGTGTTGCCGAGCCATGCAGGGAGATATCAAAAAACAAATCGCTGGTCTATGATTATACAATCAAATCAAATTATATTGCCGTTATTTCTGACGGCACATCTGTATTGGGATTGGGAGACATTGGACCGGAAGCCGCAATGCCGGTAATGGAAGGGAAATGCGTCCTGTTTAAGGAGTTTGGTGGGGTTGATGCTGTTCCTATATGCTTAAATACAAAGGATCCGGAAGAAATAATCAATGTAATTGCCAAAATGGCCCCGTCTTTTGGTGGCTTCAATCTGGAAGATATCAGCGCTCCAAGGTGTTTTATGATAGAGCGCCGATTAAAATCTATGCTTGATATCCCTGTTTTTCATGATGATCAACATGGCACGGCAGTCGTAGTTTTGGCAGGATTGATCAATGCCCTTAAAATAAAAGGAAAGAAAATATCAGAGGTCGAGGTCGTAATAAATGGAGCAGGAGCGGCCGGAATAAGCACAGCAAGACTTTTGAAAAATTATGGCGCAGGCAATGTGATAATTTGTGATACACATGGAGCTATTTATCGGAATCGTCCAGAGGGTATGAATGATGAAAAAAATCTGCTTGCGGAAGAAACAAATTATGGCAATGAAAAGGGTTCGCTGGATGAGGTGCTTCGAGGTAAAGATGTTTTTATCGGGGTCTCCAAAGCGGGCGCTATCGACCAGGCAATGATCCGGACCATGAATAAGGAAGCGGTCATCTTTGCTATGGCTAATCCCGTGCCGGAAATATTCCCTGACGAGGCAAAATCCGCCGGCGCCAAAATAATTGGTACCGGTCGCTCTGATTTTCCTAATCAAGTAAATAATGTCTTGGCATTTCCGGGCATTTTCCGTGGAGCATTGGATATAATGGCGAAAGATATAAATGAAGATATGAAATTAGCCGCAGCTCATGCGATCGCCGAGATAATCACAGCTGAAGAATTACACGAAGAAAACATTATACCGAAAGCATTTGACTTAAGGGTCGGTCCAAAAGTTGCCGCCGCGGTCGCTGCAGCCGGAGTAAAAACTGGCGCAGCCAGAAAAATTATGACTTACGATGAAGCTATGGAGTCAGCTCAAAGGATGATGAAAAAAACATGAAGGAAATAAAAGCTGCCGATATCATAAAAACAGTAAAGGAACTCTGCCTAAAAGCGGCTTGTGACCTTCCGGGCAAGGTCGAACAGTCATTATACAAAGCTTGTATGAACGAGGTTTCGCAATTCGGCAGATTTGCTTTAAATACCATTATGGAAAATATTGAATATGCCAGAAAACTAAATTTGCCTATTTGTCAGGATACAGGTATGGTCATCATATTTGCTGAAATTGGACAGGATGTTCATATCGTTGAGGGAGATCTAAATACCGCAATAAATGAAGGAGTTAGACAGGCGTACACAGATGGATATTTGCGCAAATCTATAGTAACTGATCCCATTTTTAAACGTAAGAACAGTCAGGATAATACGCCGGCAGTTATTCATACGGAAATTGTGCCGGGAGGATCACTTAAAATATTTATTTTGCCAAAAGGCGGCGGCAGTGAAAATATGGGAAGATTATGCATGCTCAAACCTTCAGATGGGATAGCCGGAGTAAGGAGATTTGTTATTGAAAGTGTGCTTGCAGCAGGAGGAAATCCTTGTCCGCCAACGATCGTTGGCGTAGGCATTGGCGGAACGATGGATCTTGCTGCGGTCCTGGCAAAAAAGCTTTGTGTCGAGAATTGGGAAAATCCAATGACAATGAAGAATACGCTGAACTTGAAAAGTCTTTGCTTGAAGATATCAATCGGACTGGGGTAGGACCACAAGGATTAGGAGGAAGAAACACAGCCCTGGCGGTGCATATTGAATATTTCCCAACACATATAACGTCTATGCCAGTCGCGGTCAGCTTCAATTGTCATGCCGCAAGAAGTGCTTGGGCGGTGCTTTAAAAAAAGAAAAGGCAGGGATAGTTTTGATCAAAAAAGTCATTATGCCCATTGAAGAAGAAACGATCGATCAGCTTCGTGCGGGTGATATGGTAGAAATATACGGAAAAATTTACACCGGAAGAGATGCTGCTCATAAAAGACTGACCCAGATGTTGAGAGAAGGAGCGCCTTTACCTGTAGACCTGAAAGGTCAGGTCATGTACTATGTTGGGCCTTGCCCGGCCAAACCTGGACAAATCATCGGATCATGCGGTCCCACAACCAGTTTTCGAATGGACGCATATACTCCGGAATTGCTCGATCATGGATTAAAGGGAATGATCGGTAAGGAGCACGCAGTGAAGAGGTGATTTGCAGCATCAAAAAAAATAAAGCGGTATATTTTGCTGCTATAGGCGGCGCAGGAGCAACGATCGCCCGCTGTGTAAAAAAAGCAGAGATAGCTGCATATTCGGACTTGGGGCCCGAAGCTATTTATTGCTTATATGTTGAAGGATTACCTTGTATAGTAGCTATAGACTGTTTGGGGAATGATCTTTATCTGCTTGGACCGGAGCAATACAGGATTTAAAAATATTTCCTGGCAGGAGGATTTAGAATGAATAAGAAAACAAGCTTGTTAATAATGATAGTTATTTGTCTCATTTTTGCTTCGGCTTGCGCTCCGGAAGGATTCGATACAAAAAGAATAGATGGGATAAAAGTTCAATACATCAATCCGGATTACCTGATGGATGAAACTATAATCAGCTGGTATGGAGAGGTTTACAGAAAAAGTTTTGTTCATAGCGTAAGCCATATCGATGGATATAAATATATTCTGATCAGCGCCGGTGAGGTCCCGACAGCCGGTTACTCTCTTGAAATAACCGCAGCAAATATTGAAAACAACACTATAGTCTTTGATGCTCGGCTGATAGCTCCCAATGAAGGTTCAATGAACGCTCAGGTCATCTCGTATCCGCATCAGCTGTTACGCATAAAGGAAAAAGAGGAAATAATGATCAAGGCCAATGTAGATATAACTGCCTTGAATGCCAATATAATGAAAAATGGTGAAGTAAAAGGCATCCAGGGTATATACGTCGGGCAGGCAGATAATAATTTTATCGAGATAGAGGTTGATTCTCAAAATGTTTTTACCGGAGAGGGCAATAGAATCGTATTTTTAATGGATGATGAGCTGGGCGTATATTTTGAAAAAGAAGCTGAAGAATATATGGGATTGCTGGTAAACGAGACAATAATATTTGACGCTTTTCAGACCGAATCCGGTCAATGGGTAGTCACGTCAATATCTCGATTGGAAAATGATGTTGATAATATTGATGAAGAGGTATTAGAGGGCGAATATGTGGGGCAAATCGACAGCAATTCAGTTGAAATAATAATTGAAGGAGAACCTGGAAGTTTTAGAATAGGTGATGAAATAAGATCAATGATTGAAAATGACGAAATAGAGACGGGTGCATTAGTGAGGATAACCGTCGAACGTGAAGGAGACTACAGGATAATTCGCAAGCTTGGGATGCCATGATGGAAATATATGTGTCTAAGATAATATACATACAAACAGACTGCGATCAAGAAAAAATGCAGTCTGTTTGTTATTTTATATTTCAAAATAATAAAAATATCAGCGGTGCTATCTCGTAAGCTTACTTAGAACATGGCTTTAAGATAAAAAGATAATAATTTGAAAATAAGTATAAAATATATAATATTTGGCATGGATATTGCTACATAATATTAATTGTTATGGCGCTAAAAGCGAAAAAAAGTAAAGAGGTGGATAATATGCTCAAAGAAGTAGTTGTTGTTGGTGCATGTAGGACTGCAATAGGTAAGTTCATGGGTTCACTTAGCAATGTGTCAGCTCGAGAGCTTGCAATAACGGTTGGTAAAGAAGCGATCAACAGAGCCGGTATTAGCCCGGAAATAGTTGACGAAATAGTAATGGGACAGCTTTACACGGCGATGCAAGGGTCCCTCCCGGCGAGACAGGTCGCAATGCGTATAGGACTCCCTTACACAAGCGCGGCTGTAAGCGTTAACCAAAACTGTGCATCTGGTATGCGCGCTATGGAAATTGCGTGTAACAATATAATGCTTGGCAAAACAGACGTTGGCTTGGTCATCGGCGTTGAGAGCATGACTAATGCTCCCTACCTGCTGCCAAAAGGAAGAATGGGTTATAGGATGGGTGTTGGAACAATTGAAGATTCAATGATCCATGATGGCTTGAACGATGAGCTTGTGCCTGGGCATATGGGTTTAACGGCTGAAAATGTTGCAGTGAAATATGGGATAACCCGTGAAGAATGCGATGAGTTGGCGCTAATGAGCCATAACAGAGCAGTTAAAGCTGTTGATGAAGGAATATTTGACCGCGAGATAGTTCCTGTTGAGATAAAATCAAGAAAAGGAAGCACATTCTTTGCCAAAGATGAGCATCCCTTAAGAGGGGCAAATCTTGAAATCATGGCTAAAATGCCCCCGGCATTTAAAAAAGATGGGGTCACTACGGCTGCAAATGCTTCCGGTATTAATGACGGAGCATCTGCTGCGCTTGTCATGTCCAAAGATAAAGCAAATGAACTGGGATTAAAACCTCTGATGAAACTTATATATATTTGTACAGAAGGTATCGATCCTTTAGTTATGGGACTAGGTCCGGCGGTTGCAATTCCAAAGTGTTTACAAAAAGCGAATATGCAATTCGCTGACGTGGATTATTGGGAAATCAACGAAGCTTTTGCTGCACAATGGCTGGGAGTTGGCAGAATGCTTGACCGCGATTTTGGCATAAAACTTGACCTGGATAAAGTGAACCATAACGGTTCTGGAATCGCCCTTGGCCACCCGGTTGGTTCTACTGGATTGAGGATAATCGTTTCAATGTATTATGAAATGGAACGCCTGGGACTCAAGACTGGCGGAGCGTCACTTTGCGTCGGCGGAGGGCCGGCAATGGCGTCGCTTTGGACCAGAGAAATATAATATTTGTGATATTCTAAGAAATCCCCAAGAATTCTATCAGAAGTCTGAGTGTCTAAAATGCTGGAAAACATCTAGATATATAGACACATGATATTTGCCCCCTAAGGCTCTACAGTTTTCCATGATTCATGATATAATGTTCATTGAGGAATTGTAGAGCCTATTTTTTATGAATGTAATGAAATATAAAATAAATGGAGGCAGAGCAATGAAAGTAATGGTTTATGGTACGGGTACAATGGGTGCAGGTATTGTACAAGTGGTAGCTGAGGCAGGTTTCCCGGTTGTGAACATGGGCCGAAGTGAAGAGTCGATCAAAAGAGGTCTCTCCGGGATCGAAAAAAATCTTAACAAAGCCGTAGAAAAGGGAAAAATAACTGCCGAACAGAAGAATAAGACCATGGGTCTTATCAGCTGGACGACTAATCTTCAAGAAGCGGCTGCCGGTGTTGATTTCGTAATCGAAAGTGCTAGCTGAAAAAGATGGAGATCAAGAGGGATATTTCAGGCAACTTGATGAGGTGTGCGCTCCTAGTGCTATTCTGACAACTAACACTTCCGCGCTTGGCATCAGCGAAATAGCTTCCGCCACAAAAAGGGCGGACAAGGTTATTGGAATGCACTTCTCTAATCCGGCACCAGTAATGAAATGGATCGAAATAATCAAAGGTTTTGTAACTTCTGAAGAAACCTATGCCTTTACCAGGGACTTGGCTGAAAAATTTGGCAAAGTACCTGTAAAAGTTGAAGAATCACCAGGATTTGTCTTAAACAGGATTCTTATTCCGATGATCAACGAAGCTATTTTCACATACAGCAGGGAGTAGCCTCCGTCGAGGATATTGACATATCCATGAAGCTTGGTGCAAATCAGCCGATTGGGCCGTTGGCCTTGGCTGATCTTATAGGTTTGGATATTGTTTTGTTCGTCATGGATACTTATCTGAAGGAATTCGGTGACAGTAAATACAGAGCCTGCCCGCTTTTGCGCAAAATGGTCCGTGCTGGACACTTAGGCCGTAAAACAGGCAAAGGTTTCTATACCTATTAAAAATTATTGATCTTGATCTCCAATAAAAACTATGTAGGGTAAATATTTGAACGTAAAAAAAGAGTCTTCAGACAAAAAAGTGTGAAGACTCTTTTTGTTTGTTTTATAAAAATATTGATTTTATGGATCTCTTGTACGGATCGATAGAAAAATAAAAAGCAGTAAATATTAAGACCGTTTGCATAACAGAAAAAAGGATTGTATGTTATCATTGTTTTGTAAACTACAGTTTAGAAAATGCAAATGAATCAAACATATGTTGCAAGTGTCAAGGAGGGTCTTTTAATGTCCTTTAATCGTGAGATCGAATTAAAACTCCGTTTTACCCAAGAAATATCCTGGGACGATCTTAAAAAAAAGATCGGCAGGCACTTTGAAATTGTGAGCAAAACTGAACAGAGCTTGCAGCTTGAATCATTTTATTATGATACACCTGAAAAAGATCTGCGCGAGAGAGGACTATCTTATAGAATAAGACATCAGAAATCGGAATTGATAGCAACCATAAAAGCAGATGGAGAAATAGAAGGAGGACTGCATAGCCGAAATGAATGGAGCGCTAATATTGAACAGCATAAACCTGATTTAACTCCGTTTATTGAGTTGCTTGAAAAAAGGGCTAAATCATCTGCAGATCCAGGACGATTTGTTGCCAATTTTTAGCACAAGCTTTTTTAGAAATGAAGTGCAGCTTTGTGCGGGAGAAAATAGCATCGTCGAGTTGGCTCTTGATAAAGGATCAATCGTCAACCAAAATAAGGAAATGCCAATAAATGAACTTGAATTGGAATTAAAAAAAGGAAGTAGCTGCTGTATTTGATATAGCCGCTAAACTGATCGAATATTATCCACTGGTTCGGAATCGCATAGTAAATATTCCAGAGGATTGATGCTTGACAAAAAAATGCCGCAAGGATCCCGGCACAAAATCAAAGGCTTACTACAAATACTGACGAAGATGCTCCCAGAATCTTACCACATGCTTTTTGAAAAAACTTTGCGTGTCGCAGCAGAAGCTCGGAAAGGTTGCTCAGCGGGATATACATTTGAAAACTTTTTTGCGCTGCGCGATGCACTGCAGAAAATAGTTTCAATACTGTCATTCAGTGAAACATACCACATATGGTCTGTCGATGAAGAGCTCACACGATCATACAAGAAGACTACTTTATCTATAAGGGGTATTCGTGACCTGGAGGATGAAACCAGTCAGCAGAAAATGATGGAATTAGTATCTTCGGAAGATACATGTCTGCTTTATATCGCTTATGGGCTTGCCTTCTAAGGGAAAAAGTAAAATCAGACAAAAGCTTGGATCTTGCTGTTGGCGAATGGATCGAGCGAACAGGAAAAGAATTATATGCAATGGATATCAGAAATATTTTCACGGAAGAAATAGCGGATGAAGGTTCCACTGGGAAAAAATGGAAAACACTTTGAATATAGCCCACTGCGTCAGAGGATACCTGTATAAGGAAGTAGAGGGCTGGATGGCTGAGGGCAACGCGGTCAGAGATGTGCTGCTGTCATATTGGCTTAAAAGCGATAAAAAAAATAATGACGAGACGGCGATTTTAACAAAAATTGTATTTGATAAATTATGGAGAAGCTTTATTGAAAAGACGGAAAGGATGATGTTACTATAACGGGAAATACAAAAATAATTTTGTTGTTGATGAGTCTGATCATGATTGCGATGTGCGGATCGGCATGCTCGAAGACCGCTCTGCCTGTTTATATCGATAGCATTGCAGATAATACCTTCGCCGAAATCGATCAAATAGAAAAAACTCGGAGTTCAGGTTATACAAGCATTCTCAGGGATATATTTTGTTGGCGTCCCTTGCTGATTCCTCGGAGGATATAAAGGATCTGTTGAATAAAAATGGATTTCAGCAAAAAGAAGTGATAGATAAAGCATTAAGTATTGCTCTGAATAAAATCAATGCCAGAAAATATGCTATCGAATTGTCGGAATACACCATTGATGAGGATCGCCCTATCATGATCGGAAAAGAAAACATCATTGGAAGGATAGCTGAAATCAAGACTGAAAATGATCAATACTATCGCGAAGCAGTCTTTTTTTTAATGGATGATTCTCCATATTGTATTTATTATTTTTCTCAGGTGAAGAACGACCTGTTTTATACCGCTGTAAAAGGAGTCAAAAAACCCGACAGTGATCTTGTACAGCCACAGCATATCGATGTGGATTTCAGACTAATGTGTGATCTAGATTTGGGAACGGACTCCAAGGGGAATCCATATTTCTTGATTTATAAAAAAAAGAATGAGTCTGCCGGAGGAGCAAGACGTCAGGAAAACCAGGAAAATCATGCAATTGCAGTAGTTACGATACGCAGCAATTCTATTGAACTTGAAGAAGCCACCGTCGACATTTCTCTTGCACACGATAAAAACATTTACCGCAATAATGCAAATGCATATTTTGATTTGCAGCCGGAAGAGGTTTGTGAATATAGCATTTATGTACCTTTGCCGTTCAAACCAGATCCATACGACTGCCTTGATCTAGAAAAAGAAATGGAAGTTAAGGTTTCTTATCGGTCGGGAGGAAAAGAAGTTTCAGTAACAAGAACAAAAAACGCGGATTGAGAGGTGAACCGTATGATAATTAAATGGGAAAATATAATGAAGATAAAAGGGATAACCGTACTTGCGGTCTCAATGAATGCATTTCTTTTGATCACGGTATTAATGATGTACAAATTCATGCTTCCAGAAGATCCATTAATGCAGGAAGCTTTCCGCATCCAGACACTTATCGTTTATGTTGTTTCACTTGTAGCAGGCAACGCTATCCTTATGTACCTCTATAGACAGCATATAAATGAAAAACGTGAACGAGCAGAAATTGAAAAACAGTTGCATAAAGAAGCAAAAAAAAAGAGAAAAGCCAATCTTCGTTAACGAAGATTGGCTTATTTTCCGCGACCTAGTAACGATTACGTGGCTGATAGCAATCCTTGCAGTAAACCGGCTTGTCTCCGGTTGGCTTAAAAGGAACAGTTGCAGGCTTTCCGCAGTTGGAACAGGTTGTGGTGAACATTTCGCGTTCGCCACGGCCGAATCCCTTGTTATTTCTCATTTGGTTTTTCCTGGCTGCACGGCACTCAGGCAACGACCGAGCTCGTTTACATGAATCCACTGTTGTGAAACTCTTGTTCTGATGCTGTGAAGGTAAATTCTGCTCCACAATCCTTGCGAGTCAAAGTTTTGTCACTATACATTGATCAAACCTCCTAATATTTTTACCCGCTGCTTAGAATCCAAAAAATGCTTTCTGAGCCGCAGGCAATGAGAAGGTTTGTATCCTATAGCATATCCGAGTGCATAAAGTATACCAATAATATACATAAAACGCAACTATTTCTTTTTGTGGTAAAGTTATCCAAAAGGGTCGCCGAGAGGTAAAAAATTAAATATCAAAAGAATATTTCACAAAAGCAGGATATCTAAAAAATCCTCAAAAATTTATTAAAACATAGAAAATTGGTCATACCGCTAGGCCAACAAGCCAATATTTAATAAATGAAAAAGCAGGTGATTATGAATCTCAATTTTAAACAAATCAAAAAATCAACTTTATCTGACTCGATAGTTCAGCAAATCATTCCAGATGATTTCTGCGAATATTTTGCGGGCAAGAGATTACCATCGGAAAGAGATTTGGCCGAAGCTCTCTCTGTCAGCAGACCTTCCATCCGTGAAGCAATGAGATCCCTGCACGCATTGGGGTTGATAGAAATACGAACTGGAGACGGCACATATCTAAATGAAAATATTGGCCAGCTTTCTGACTTTAGGGTAAAGAATATTTTAAAAAAATATAGCATGCTCGAATTGACCGAAGCCAGAAAACTCCTGGAAGTGGAAATAGTTGCTTTGGCCGCTGAGAGAGCGACAGAACAGGATAAGGAAAATATCAAAGAAGCCTTTCAAAACACACTAAAATATCCCGACGATCCCAAGGGTTTTTTAAAGGCAGATTTTGAGTACCATATGACTATTGCGGAAGCTGCCCAGAACCAATTTTTGGCGGAAATGCTCTATACGACACGTGATCTGATGGTCGATGGGTACCAGGATGTTGTTCGTTTACCCGGGAAGGGTGATAAACTTCGAGAATATCATAACAGCATAATGGATGCTGTGCTTGCCGGAGATAAAAAGAAGGCACAGAAAGTTATGGAAGCTCATCTTGAAGATATTATCCAAGATGTTTATAAGACATATAACAATACAAACTGAACAGATATTAAAGGAGGGAAAATTATGAGCCTAAAAGTGACGCAAAATGTGATCGAAGAAATCAAAAGCATAGTCGGGGAGAGCAATGTCTTAACTTCGGCAGAAGATTTGATCTGCTATTCTTTTGATGCAGCTCCGGGGCTGGAGAAGAGCATGCCTGAAATTGTTGTTTCGGTCGAAAACAAGGAACAGATCATCAAACTGGTCGAGATGGCTAAAACAAAAAAAATCCCAATCTACACCAGAGGCGGGGGCACAAATCTTTCAGGAGGAGCATTGCCTGTCAAAAACGGGATCGTGCTTTCGATGCTCAAGATGAATAAAATATTGGAGATCGATGCAGAAAATCTTACAGCAACTGTTGAACCAGGAGTAGTTATCCAAGAGCTTATTGAAGCACTGGCTCCTTATGGATTAATGTATGCCCCTGATCCAGGGACAGTAAATACTGCAACAATGGGCGGTTCTGCTGCTGAAAATTCAGGTGGTTTGAGAGGGTTGAAATATGGTGTGACCAAAAACTATGTGATTGGGTTGGAAGCAGTTTTCGCTGATGCAAGTATAGCTCGCTTTGGAGGAAAAACAGTTAAAAATGTTACCGGCTATGATATAGTATCACTCTTGGTGGGTTCCGAAGGAACATTAGGGATAATTACCGAATTGATCGTTAAGGTGATCCCGATACCTGAATTCAAACGCTCCATGCTTGCGATATTTAATGATTTGGATCATGCGGCGCAAGCAATACATGACATTATAGCGAAAAAGGTTATCCCGGCTACTTTAGAGATCATGGACAAATTTACTGTGCAGACTGTTGAAAATTATAAGAAAATCGGACTGCCAACAGAAGCTGAGGCGGTTCTATTGATCGAACTTGACGGTATCAAAGAAGCGGCACTCAAAGAAGCACAAATCGTTGAAGATATCCTGCATAACAACCAAGCCAGCGAGATAAGAGTTGCTAAGAGCGACAAAGAAAGAGATGCGATTTGGGAAGCACGAAGAGCAGCTTTGCCTGCGTTAGTCAGAATAAAACCCACAACTATTCTTGAAGACGCTACCGTTCCGAGGAGCAAAGTCCCGGAAATGATCCGGGCCTTGAGGGAAATATCTCAAAAGTATGACTTGACTATCGGAACATTCGGTCATGCTGGAGACGGTAATTTACATCCGACAATTCTGACAGATTCAAATAATAAGGAAGAGATGAAGAGGGTCGAAGAAGCTGTCGAAGAAATATTCCAGGCGGCATTGGCTCTTGGAGGAACGTTATCAGGAGAACACGGCATAGGTATTTCCAAAGCGCGTTTTCTGGAATGGGAATTTGGAAAATCCGGGGTGGCAATCCTTGAAAAAATAAAGAAAGCCTTGGATCCAGAAGGATTATTGAATCCTGGCAAGATGACCCAAGCCTGAATATCTACTAAAGAAAATGGAGGAAGAACAATGCTCGAACTGAAAGATTATCAGGAAATGATAAATAAATGTTCAAAATGCGGAAACTGCCAGTATTACTGTCCTACATTCAAGGTGTCCAGGGTTGAGCCAATGGTTGCAAGAGGAAGGATCGAACTTGTAGCTGCAGCTTTGGATGGCAGGATATCCGATTATAGCGAGACCTTCACTAAAAGGATGAACCAATGTCTGCTTTGCGGTAATTGCAGTCAGTTCTGTCCACCTGGTGTAGAATCGGAAAAAATCATCGTGGCGATGAGATCTGCCTGTGTTAGTGAAAAAGGAGTTTCAGGTCCATTGGCTAATGTACGTAAGAGTGTGCAGGAGGTTGGAAACATCACCGGAGATCCAACGTCTAACAGGATGCTATGGCTGCAAAACATGGAACCGCAGCCAACCGGATTGAAGATCAATCAGCCTGCAGAAGTAGCGTATTTAGCCGGTTGTGTACCGACACTATACCCTTCTTCATACAGTATACCGCAGGCATTTGTTAGTATTTTGCTCAAGGCGGATATTGATTTTACTCTGATGGGCGAGGAAGAAGTATGCTGTGGATATCCTTTGCTGATGGGCGGCATGCCCCAAGAAGCAAAAGAGGCTGCCAGAAAAAACCTTGATCGAGTGAAGGAACTCGGGATCAAGAAAATAGTAACTACCTGTCCATCTTGTTACCATATGTGGAAGGATTACTATCCGGAGTTGCTCGATAATGAAAAAATGCCCGAGGTTCTCCATGCAAGTGAACTTTTAGAGCAACTGGTAAAGCAAAACAAATTAAGCTTTAACGAAAAGGATATGATCATAACCTATCACGATCCATGCGATCTTGGTCGAAAAAGTGGTATTTTTGAGGCTCCGCGCGAAGTGTTAAAAAATATTCCCGGAATTGAATTGCGCGAAATGAAGTTTAACCGTCTCGATGCACTATGCTGTGGCGGCGGTGGAAATCTTGAAATGAATGATGCCGAATTGAGCAGCAGAGTTGCGCAAGACCGTGTGAAACAAGCAATAAATACCGGAGCTAATGTAATTGTAACAACTTGTCAGCAGTGCAAGCGAACTTTACAGAACGGTGTGCGTGCCTCAAGAGCACGCATTAAAGTCATGGAGTTGAATGAACTGGTTAAGGAAGCACTTAAGTGAAAGAGCATTATAGAAGATAAAATAGACAATTCGAGAGGAGAATGAAAATGGAAATTATGGGGTATCAGTTTCCGGAAGACTTAAAGTACGACAAGGAACATGGATGGGTAAGGGAAGAAGACGGAATATTTGTTGCCGGAGTGACCGACTTCTTTCAAAAGACTGCAGGTGAAATCATTTTCATTGAAATGCCCTTGGTAGGGAGAAAAATCGAAAAAGGACAGCCATATTCATCAATCGAGTCCGGCAAATGGGTCGGCAGGCTCAAAGCTCCTTTAAGCGGTGAGATCTTGGAAGTGAACTCAGAACTTAATGATTTTCCTTACCTGCTGAATGAAAATCCATACACTGAAGGATGGATAATCAAATTGAAACCAACTGAACCTGAAGAGATAAAAACATTATTGACAATTGGAGATGAATATAAAAGCTACATAGAAGTTGAAGACAAAAAAATCAAAGATGGCAGTAAGAAATAGATAGGTGATCAAAGGAGGTGTAAGGATGCAAACGGCAACAGAAAAAGATATCCTCCAGGAAATCATGACTTGTATCCAATGTGGCAGTTGCAGCAGCAGCTGCCCGGGAACAGAAGGATTGGAAATGACCCGCAGGCAGCTTTGGAGGATGCTGCAGATGGGAGATATCGATGGTGTTTTATCATCAAAACTTTTTTGGGAATGCACAACATGTTCAATGTGTGAGATAAGATGTCCCCGTGGTATCCCATTGAATGAAATCATTGGGAGACTAAGAGAGTTATATAACGAGAGAATTGGTCCATTGGATTCTATGCAGCAAATAACCAAAATGCTTGATGAATCCAAAAGTATAACCGGAGATGCTCCGCAAAACCGTCTATTGTGGACTGAAAATATAATGGGTATAACTCCAGAACAGCAGGATAAACTTATCAATGCAAAGGCAGAAACGGTTTATTATACAGGCTGTGTTGGTTCGCTTTTTCCACAGGCATACAAAATACCTCAGTCAATGGTCAAAATTTTGCTTAGTCTAAATACGGACTTTGCCCTGCTTGGGGCTGATGAATGGTGTTGCGGATATCCTAAGCTTGCCGGTGGTTGTCCGGAAAGCTCAATAAAAAGCTTTGCCGAACACAATCTTAAAGCCGTCAAAGACAAGGGGGCAAAGACAGTGATAGTCAGCTGCCCGACATGTTACCAGATTTGGACGAAAGAATATACTAAACTGCTCGGAGATAAAATGGATATTAAGGTTATGCATTATGCTGAATATCTTCCGGAGATGATCAAAACGAGTAATATGGATTTTAAAAAAGATGAAGTTATTGTTACATACCATGATCCGTGTGATTTAGGCAGAAAATCAGGAGTAGTAGACGCTCCCAGAGAGCTTATCGATGCCTTGCCGGGAGTGAAACTGGTTGAAATGCGTTTTGTGGGCAAAGACAGCAAATGCTGCGGTGGTGGAGGAAATTTGGAAATGATCGATCCGGATCTCTCGCTGGATATAGCCCAAAAGCGTGTTGCGGAAGCACTTGAAACGAATGCACAGTACTTGTTGACAACTTGTCAGCAGTGCAAAAGGACTCTGCAGAATGCAGTAAGGAAATCTCGCGCGAGAATCAAAGTGTATGACCTGCTTGAATTTATTGCGGAAAGAATCAGTACTCCTTCAGGGGGTGAAATAAAATGACTGAATACAGGATAGGTATCTATGTATGTCACTGCGGAAGCAATATTGGCGGAGTAGTTGACTGTAAGGCTGTTGCTGAGTACGCTGCCGGTCTGCCAGATGTTGTCGTGTCGAGGGATTATTCCTACATGTGTTCTGATCCGGGTCAGGTTTTGATCAAGGATGATATAAAAAACATGGGTCTTAATAGGATAGTTGTAGCCTCATGTTCTCCAAGGATGCACGAACCTACTTTCCGGACTGTCGTCGAGGAGAGTGGACTTAATCCGTATTATATGCAAATGGCTAACATTCGTGAACATGTTTCCTGGATAACCAACGATACAATAAAGGCGACCGAAAAAGCCAAGGACTTGGTCCGCGCGGCAGCTAAAAGAGTTGTTTATCAAGAAGCTATCATTCCAAAGGAGATAGATATCGAGCGTTCCGCATTGGTAATTGGGGGCGGAGTTGCTGGTATAGAAGCCGCACTCAGTGTTGCAAAATCTGGATACAAAACATATTTGGTTGAGAAAAAGCCAACCATCGGCGGAGTCATGGCCCAATTGGACAAGACTTTCCCCACTTTGGACTGCTCGGCATGTATTTTGACGCCAAAAATGGTGGACGTTGCGCGTGAACCAAATATCGAAATGATCACAAACGCTGAAGTTGTTGCTTTGGAAGGAGCCATCGGCAATTACAAGGTGAAAATAAGGAAAAATCCTCGCTATGTATTGCCTGATTGCAGCGGCTGCGGTGAATGTGTAAATGCCTGCGTAATGAAAGGACGCATACAAAATGAGTTTGACTATGGGTTATCAAAAAGAGGTGCTATTTACATTCCTTTCCCTCAAGCAGTCCCACTGAAGGCAGTAATAGATCCACTGAGCTGTCTGATGCTAAAATCAGGCAAATGCACTCAAGCCTGCGTAAAGGCTTGTGAACGCAATTGTATCGATTTTGAGCAAAAAGAAGAGGAAATGGAAATCAAGGTTGGATCAATAATTGTTGCAACAGGATTTAAAGTATTTGATGCCAAAAGAGTAAGCAAATACGGTTATGGGAAATATCCAGATGTTATAGATGCGATGCAGTTTGAGAGATTGACCAATGCTTCTGGCCCGACAGGTGGGAAGCTCTTAACCTCAAAAGGAGAAAAACCTGAAAAAATCGCGATCATTCATTGTGTAGGCAGCAGAGATGAAAACACAAACAAATACTGTTCTAGAGTATGTTGTATGTATTCACTCAAACATGCACATTTAGCCAGAGAAAAAACCGGAGCTGAGGTATACAACTATTACATGGATATTAGGGCTTTTGGAAAAGGGTATGAAGAATTTTACAAGAGGATCCAAAGCGAAGGAGTGCGTTTTATCCGTGGCAAAGTGGCGGAAGTATTCGAAAAAGAGGGAAGACTCAGAGTAAGGGCTGAAGATACCCTGCTGGGGAAAAATATTGAACAGGATTTTGACATGGTCATCCTTTCTATCGGACTTGAGCCTTGCGAAGACTCTGATAAACTCTCGGAAATACTGCATATCAACCGCAGTCAGGACGGGTTTTTCATGGAAGCACATCCCAAGCTGAATCCTCTGGAGACTCCAACCGCGGGGATTTATATCGCCGGTTGCAGCCAGGGGCCTAAAGATATACCTGATACTGTTTGTCAGGCGAAAGGTTGCGCTGGAGAAGTTATTAAATTTCTTAATATAGGAAAAGTAAAACTGGAAACCACAATCGTTCAAATCAATGCCGATATCTGCAAAGGATGTAGATTATGTGAGAAGCTATGTCCATATGGTGCGTTAGAATTCAACATTGATACAAAAACAATGGAAGTTGAAAGTGCCAAATGTAAGG
Organism: Peptococcaceae bacterium; assembly: GCA_040767105.1. Lineage (GTDB taxonomy): Bacteria > Bacillota > Peptococcia > DRI-13 > PHAD01 > JAXGPE01. Next base: position 55,720 of record JAXGPE010000004.1, read on the forward strand.
GCTGCGGAACCTGCGCAGCGGCGTGCCCGGCAGGAGCTATTAAGCAGCAGCAGTTTTCTGCAGATCAGATCTTTGCGGAAATTGAAGCCTTATTAGAGGGGGTGGGGGTATGACAAGTGCATATAAACCTAAACTGGTAGGATTCCTTTGTAACTGGTGTTCTTACGCCGGAGGAGATCTTGCCGGTACATCCCGAATGCATCATGATATTGGTGTTCGTGCAATTCGGGTGATGTGCTCCGGAAGAGTCGAGCCAAGCTTCGTGATCAAAGCTTTTATGGAAGGCGCCGATGGAGTTATCATTGCCGGCTGTCATATTCCGGCTGACTGCCATTACACGAGTGGGAACTTCAAAGCTTTGGCCCGCTACGAAATGTTCCAGCCTTTGCTGGAAGAAATGGGTATTGAGAAAGAACGGCTTCAGTTGCATTGGATATCTGCTTCAGAAGGGGAAAAATACGCCAAGGTCATGAATGAGTTCGTTCAAACGATCAGTGACCTTGGACCTTTGAAGCTTGATAAACATATTTGTCCTCTCCGGAAAGATCCGGAAAATAACAAAAACATGACGGAGTGTTCACTGATACGGAAAGTACAAGAATTTGCAGCATGCGAGGCCGCTTCATCGGGCATGATCGATTTGAATGAACGCCGTGCATGGATGTTCGACAAACAGGGCATGGATCCGTCAATCGTATATGATCCGAATAAATGCTTGCGCTGCGGCAGCTGTGTGGAAGCTTGCCGTGCTCAAAGCGTGGAAGCTTTGAGTATGGATGATGAGCTTGGAGTTGTCTTGGATGAAAGTAAATGTGTGCGCTGCGGCCAATGTGTTATGAACTGTCCTTTGAGTTTCCAGGATAAAACAGTACAATTGTTCAAAGATTGGCTTGGTTGTAATTCTTGTCCTTTCTCCCGCCCGGTTGGGGCGATTACAGAGCAGGATGATGTCAGCAAAGTGATTGCAGCTCTTGAAGATCCCGAAAAATATGTGATGGTCGAAATGGCTCCTGCAGTCAGAGCAACTATCGGCGAAGAGTTTGGTGCTGAACCCGGGACAGTCGTTACAGAAAAAATTTATACAGCGATGAAAATGGCCGGATTTGATCGCGTTGGCGATACAAATTTTTCGGCTGATTTGACCATTATGGAAGAGGGTTACGAGCTTATTGACAGACTGAGCAATAACAAAGTTTTGCCTCAGTTTACATCATGTTGCCCTGCATGGATCAAGTTCATCGAAACATATTATCCTACTTTGCTTCCGCATGTATCTAGTGCGAAATCTCCTCAGCAAATGTTTGGCGCAGCAGCTAAGACTTACGCTGCTCAGAAATTGGGAGTAGATCCGGCAAAGATGTTCGTTGTTTCGGTAATGCCCTGCACAGCAAAAAAATTCGAAAAAGATAGGGAAGAACTAAAAGATGCAGCTCATTATTGGTCAGAGCAGGGACAAGCCGGTGATTATCCCGATGTTGACGCGGTCCTCACAACGAGAGAATGTGCAAAGCTTTTTAAACTTAAAGGTATCAACCTGATGGAAATCCCCGATGGACAAGCAGATCCGCTTTTAGGTGATTACACCGGGGCAGCGACGATTTTTGGACGCACCGGAGGAGTCATGACTGCTGCCTTGAGGACAGCCTACGAAGTAGTTGAGGGTAAGCCTTTGGGTGATATCGAACTTTCATCGCTTGGGGAGTACAGTAGTGTTAAGACTGCTGCCTTGCCTGTCGGCGGTAAAGAAGTAAAAGTTGCAGTTGTCTTCGGACTTAAGGAAGCGCGTAAGATTTGCGAAGATATTCTGAACGGAGGGGAGTTTTCCGGATATCACTTCATTGAAGTGATGACTTGCCCAGGCGGATGTGTCGGCGGCGGTGGACAGATCATAACCACTAACGCGATCAAATCAAGATCAAGAGCTGAAGGACTAAACCAGGATGATCAGCACCAACCGCTTCGTAAATCCCATGAAAATGCGGAAATAAAACAAATCTATGATGAATTTTTAGGGAAACCATGCTCAGAACTGCCGCACCATCTTTTACATACCAAATATTTTGAACGGAAAGTTAAGTAATAAAAGGGGCTGAAGGTCACGCGCCTGAAGCCCCGTAACTTTCATGTCACAAAGAAAGGTGTATTGTCTGATGAATGAATGGCGTTTGCTGGATACCGGTGCGCTACCCGCTGCATCCAATATGGCCTTACAGTGGGTACTATTAAATTCGCGTTTTAACGACCACGCTCCCAATACTTTGCACTTTCTTCAGTTTAAACCCCATACAGCCTTGCTTGGATATCACCAGGCTTTGGAATTGGAGATAGAAGAAAGGTATTGCCGAGAGCATAATATCGAAATCAATCGGCGTATTTCCGGCGGCGGATGTATTTATATGAATGAAGAGCAGCTAGGCTGGGAAATAACTGCCCGGAAGAGCACTCAAGGCATACCAACTAATCTTAATGATATGTACAGGGTTTTATGTGAGTGTGCTATAGCGGGGCTGGCCAAAATGGGTATCGCGGCGAAGTACAGACCTTTAAATGATATAGAGGTCGATGGCAGAAAAATATCTGGAACCGGCGGCAGCGATTACGGAGATTCTTTTATTTTTCACGGCACAGTATTGACCGAAATCGATGTAGAAACCATGATCAGTTGTTTGAAATTACCATTAAAAAAGCTGGATGATAAAGCGGTAGACTCATTTAAAAAAAGGGTCGTCAGCGTTAGAGAGTTGCTGGGAAAAGCCCCTGCGATCGACTTTGTCAAAGAATGTATGCTGCTTGGTTTTCAAGAAACCTTAGGCATCAGGTTAGTGCCAGGATCTTTGACCAGGGAAGAGCTTGATTTATTTAATAAAGAACTTCCCCGCTTTCAATCAGAGGAATGGATAAGAGGTACCAGAAGAATAAATCAGCAAAGCGACTTAAAAGTCACTGACTACAAGGCTTTAGGCGGCTTGATCCGTGTTTCTCTAGTGCTTGACAAAAAACGTCAGCTTATTAAAAGTGCTTTTATAACAGGAGATTTTTTCGCTTATCCGGAAAGTTCTATACTAGCTTTAGAAGCAGCTTTGAAAAACACTTCTTCAAAGCCTGAAAAAATTAGCGAAAACATCGGACGCTTTTTTGCTGAAAATGATGTGTCCATACCAAAAGTTACTGCGGAGGATATGATCAAAGCCGTACAAGCAGCTGTCAACGAAAATATTGATTCAAAATGATGAACGATAAATAAACTATAAAGCGAGGGTAAATCATGCTTGTTAAAGAGAGCCCCGAATACGTTAAAACCAGTTTAGCCGGGGCAATCAGTTTAGGAATGGAAAATGGGCGATTCTTACGTGATATCAAATGCACTTGTCTGAATCTCTTGTTGACGTACGAAACCGGCTGTAAGGCAAAATGCAGTTATTGCGGACTTTCCGGAAACAGGGAAACGCAGAACAAGCCTACCTTTATTCGGGTCAAATGGCCGACTTATTTGTTGGAGGATGTTCTGACAGCTCTGAAGGAGAACAGACATTATTTCGAAAGAATCTGTGTATCGATGACAACTAATCACCAGGCGATAAAAGATACATGCACGATCATTAAAGAGTGTACAATAAATTCAAACCTGCCTGTAAGCGCTTTGATTTCTCCGACAGTTATGAAGGGAACCAAAGATATGCTTGCCTTGAAAGCTGCCGGAACAGAAAGAATTGGTGTTGCTGTTGACGCGGCCACTGAAAAGCTTTTTAACAGGCACCGCGGAACTGGAGTACAGGGTCCGCACTGTTGGAAACGTTATTGGGAGGCTTTGGCTGAAGGAGTCGATGTTTTTGGCAGGTATATGGTGGGCATTCACCTTATAGTGGGTTTAGGTGAGACCGAACAGGAAATGGTCCAGGTTATTGATAAGGCACACCAAATGGGTGTACTGACCCATTTGTTTTCCTTCTTCCCTGAAGCTGGAAGCAAGATGGCTGATGCTGCACAGCCATCTCTTGAAAGCTATCGCCGCGTCCAACTGGCCCGCTTCCTTATTAATGAAGGGATCATCGACGCAGCACAGATTACCTATGATCATCAGGGCGTTATAAATGGATATGGGATCGAAATCGAAAAATATTTATCAGAAGGGATTGCGTTCATGACTTCTGGGTGTCCCGGGGCAGATGGTTTGGTTGCATGCAATCGACCTTTCGGCAATGAAAGAGCAAGCGCACCGATGCGCAACTATCCTTTTATACCTGAGCCGGAGGATATTGCCTTGATCAGGACTCAACTTTGGATATGAGAAATCAACTACATGGTGAGCCAAGTCCCCGTGAAATCATTTTTGCGGTTCCGGGAACAAAGCATTATGAAAGTGAGCATTATTGCAATGAGCGTACTTCTTTTGCCAATATAAGCGTTACCGGGAAAAAATGCATGTGCCTTTGCAAGCATTGCCGGGCAAAAACATTGGAAGATATGATCGCACTGACTGAACCGGAAGATTTTCAAAAATTGGTCGATTCACTGGTTGCAGAGGGCTGCAAGGGCATCCTGGTTAGCGGCGGTTCTGATATGAACGGAGAGGTGCCGATCAGCGCCTTTGTTAAAGGGATAGGCTATGCCCGCCAAAAAGGCTTAAAAGTTTTGGTTCATTCAGGATTGATTTCTAAAAAGACAGCGGGGCTCCTCAAAAATGTTGGAGTCAATCAAGTTCTTATGGATATAATTGGTGACGAACAGACAATTCGGGAAATTTACCACCTGAAAAAAACTCCGCAGGATTATCATCAGGCAATGGAAAATTGCCTCAAGGTAGGCCTTGATTTTGTGCCGCATATAGTTTTAGGACTTTACTACGGTCAAATCAACGGTGAATATTCGGCACTGGAAATGATCAGGCAGGCCTCCCCGCGTACGGCTGTTTTGGTAGCATTCAAGCCTTTACGCGGCACTCCGATGGAAAATGTAGCGCCCTTAGATATTTTATTGGCAAAAAAATTTATTGCCGATGCCCGGGAAAAACTCAAGGATATGAAGCTGACTCTTGGTTGCGCCAAACCTCCAGGAAAATATAAACAGGAGCTGGAAAAAACAGCTGTTGAGTGCGGACTTGATGCAATAGCCTTCCCCTCAGAGTCAACTTATTACTATGCTAAGTCTCTAGGGTATAAAATAATATTTCGTGAGGAGTGTTGTTGTGCCTGCTTTTTGTGATTTGCATGGTCTAAAACAAGCACTGTCCAATCTAATATATATTTTATAAAGAATTTATAATATATAAAAAACCCGGGCCATGATTGATTCCTATCAACCACATCCCAGGGTTTTTTAATCAAAGGCTAATCCCATGTATGCGTCCGGCGGTATATATTTTAGTGAGGCACCTAAAGAGTGACTGCGAATCATCGCGAAGCAGCGTATGCTGCCAGTGGACACTATCTTGGATGATGAAAAGGCCGGGGCGCGCACAATATATTCGTTGGCCGGATAAACTTTGCTTATACTTATAATAGCTTTGTCCAAATGTTTATCTTTAGTGAGAAGATCTTTAATGATCACCTTATTTTTATTAATGATTTCGATTGCAGCCACCCCGAACAGGTCATTAAAATCATAAACAGAATTCTTATTATGGAGCAGGTGGATATCTGCTCCAGAGTGACGAGATATAGACTGTTGATAGACAATATCCCTTAGATAGTAGCTAACATGAGGGTTTTTATTGAGTAGGGATTCTCTTAAAGAAAGATATTGTTGAGGTTCTGCGGCAGATAGAAACGGAACAAAGGAATTATCAACAGTATTATTCTTTATAGAATCTTTTTTGATTGAAAGTTCGGATACAACAAATGATTCGTGGTAACCCAAACGGCGGTAAAAATCAAAAAGTGTTTTTTGTGCAGGAACTATTATGGAATAAAGAAAGCCCCCGGCTACAATAAGTTGGCTTGCTGAATCAATTAATCTTCCTGCCAGTCCCTGATTACGGAAGTGGGGATGTGTGGCTACAGCATAAATTATCATCGATGAGGCTGGGGGACCACTTGCAAAATGCAGATACGCCGGCAACATAGTAAGCATCGAACTCAGTTGGCCATCTTTAAAAAGCAGCAAGGTCTGCTGAGGATCGAACCTCTCCCTGTAATATAGATCGATGAATTCGGGTGGATCACCGAAACATAGCTGCCACAAATCTTTTTGCCTGGTTATGTCGGTATGATCAGCCAAACGGATGGTGATCATATCGATACCAGCTGTTCAGGGATAGTTTCGGCAAGATATTTAACTTCCATCCGGATAGGGTGATAGGAAAGCTTAGCCTTGCGCAATCCATCATACCCCATATCTTCTTCGCGATTTACAAATTGTATATGCGGATACTTAGCAAAAATAAACCTGGCAAATTCATTGTTTATTACTTGATAGGCACCGTTATATTCGCTGAAAGCTTTTTCAATGTGTACGATATAGGTATCAGAATTCTGCACTTCACCCATAGTAAAAGCAATCACTTTCCCCGAAACACGAAGAAGCATCCCTTCAAGATCCAATTCGGAATAATTTTCAAAACATAGCTCTACGGCACATTTTTCTCTGGACAGCATCTCATCATCAGCGCAATCATGAGTCTCGCACCATTTTTTGTTCATATCCCAACATTCATAAATATTTTTAGTGGTGATCGGCTCGACAGACCAGGAATATTCACGCTTGAATCGGTTGATATGGTTGCGTTTGGCTTGGAGTTTTTTCCCGGTGAGATTGACCAAATCACTTAGCAGATATATGTAATCGTCTAAATCTTTGTTTGTTGATATTGTGAAATGTTTTGGAAAAATATCATTCAGCTCCTTGACTTGTTCGGACAAAAGGCCGATAAGTGAAAAATCCCAACCGTTATTTTCGGCATCGGCCATCATTAAGCCCAGGACCAGCTTTAGGTTTTCCTTACCGCTAGGATAGAAATAATGCATCTTCTTATCTTCACCGTTGATACGTACCAGTAAATGATCATAGACACTAGCCACATGGTGAGCATAAACACTTGCCCAGGCAAAGATATTAGTGAAATTATAATGACTGCCTCTCATATCAGCTTTTTTTAGCAGCGGGTCTATCCATTGTTTATCTTTTATAGATACTTTTTTAAAAACGATCATTGTTGTGCCTCATTTCAGCGAATATGCTCTATTATAAATCTTTCTATAATGATTAATCAACTAATGTACTTGAACTAAATAATTTGTCTAACTGCCTATAAATATATTAAGATTAAAATATGAGCTGTTAGGAGGTGGATGAAGATGAAGGATAAAGCGGTGAAGACAAAGTACGTCGCCGATGATGAGGCAGTATTCATCGTTGTCGCTGCGACCGAAGACTGGAGCTGTATTCACATCAGCAAGGCGTTGGCTAAATATTTGGGTTATCTTCCCAAAGAGGTTATTAATAAAAAACTGCAATTGATAATGGATAAGACCAGTTTTGCAAAGCTTCCCCGAGTAATGGATAAAAAAAATAGCAAAGCCATAAGCTATGAGGAACTGAGGTTTCGCAGGAAGGATTCTTCTTTCATCAGACTTCATACTGTTGAAGTTGTATCTTTGGATGCAGCTAAACCAGCTCTTTTTATCGTGCTAAAAAATCTTGATGAGCAGAAAAGAGCAGAGGAAGCTTTGCGCAATACATATCAGGAAATAGAAAGGATCGGAGCTGAGGTTCGCGAAGAGATAGCTAAACGCAGCACAATTGAAGAGGCTTTAAAGAAATCCGAAAAATATTATGAAACAGTTTTTGAAAACGCTGGAGCACCTATGGCTATTTTGGAAGAAGATATGACTATGATCAAGATCAACAAAGAGTGGGAAAGAGTATACGGATATACGAAGCAGGATATAGAAGGCAGTAAATGGCCGCCGCTTTTTACTGAGGAATACAGGGAAAAAATGATCGGATACCATTATCTTCGGCGTCAAAAGAAATCCAATGCTCCACTCAGGTACAATTCACGAATAATCGATAAGTATGGCAAAGAGAGAGATTGTCTTGTTGTTGTCGATGTTATACCGGGTACTAAGCTTTCGGTAGCTGCCTTTGTCGATCTCTCGGAAATCAAACGAGTCAATCGTGCGTACAAGGCAAACAGTGCTGTAAATACTGTAATGCTTCATGCAGATAGTATCGATGAGCTACTTCATGAGGTCTGTCGTAGAATCGTCAATATCGGAGGATACTTGCTGGCCTGGGTGGGAATTTCGGACGAAGATACCAAATATGATGTTGTGCCTTTGGCTTATGCCGGGAGAGAGGAAGGTTATCTAAAGGCTAAAGGCAAAACCAGCCTAAAAGATCCAGAAAAAGGTTATGGCCCGGCGGGGATAGCAATTAAAAGCGAAAAAACTTATATTTGCCGGAATATTGAAAAGGATCTTACAACAGCGCGCTGGTGGAGCGAAGCTGTCAAGAGGGGATATAAAGCGGTTATATCTTTACCTCTCTACAAGAATGATCACAAAATATGGGGTGCTTTGACCATTTATTCCGGTAAAGAAGACGTATTTGACGATGAGGAGGTCAATCTGTTGACAGAAATGGCCGGAGACCTCTCATACGGAATTGCTGCTCTAAGTGTTCGACTCGAAAAAGATATAATAACAGATCAACTAAAAGATAGTCTTGATAAAATGCATAGAGTACTGCACCAAACTGTTGATGCTTTGGGAAATCTTCTGGAATTCAGAGATCCTTATACGGCCGGGCACCAGGAGCGTGTAGCACGATTAGCCAAAGAAATAGCAGTCCGCATGAATTTATCACCGCAAATAATCGAAGGGATATCTGTTGCCGGAGCATTACATGATATCGGAAAGATCGCCGTTCCAGGAGAAATACTGAGCAAACCTGGTGATATATCGAGAATCGAAACAATGCTGATCAAAGAACATAGTACGGCAGGTTATGAGATAATAAAAGATATAGAGTTTCCCTGGCCTATAGGTCAAATAGTCCTTCAGCATCACGAGAGGATGGATGGATCTGGTTATCCTCAAGGCTTGAAGGGAGAGGAGATCCTGTTGGAAGCAAGGATATTGGCTGTAGCCGATACCGTGGAAGCGATGAGTTCATTCAGGCCCTACAGGATGGCTCTTGGTGTAGACAAAGCATTGGAAGAAATTCGGCAGAATAAAGGAGTTTTATACGATCCTGCAGTAGTAGATAAATGTTTGCAAATATTCAAGGAAAATAAAGAATTTCTTGATCAAAAAGCTTAAGAGGTAATGATTATGGAAAATCAAAGCAAAACGGGACACGTGATTTCAATTCGAGGGAGTGTTGTCGATGTGACCTTTAAGGAGCAATTACCCTCGCTTAACACAAAACTATATACTGGCGAACAAAAGAATATAGTGATTGAAGTCGTTTCACACATCGACGATGAAACGATCAGGGGGATAGCTCTCACAAGCACACGTGGACTGTCAAGAGGAGAAAAAGTCTTTAACAGCGGAGTAACGATCGATGTACCTGTGGGAGAAAACACCCTTGGGCGCGTTTTCAATGTCTTCGGCGATGCCATCGATGGCAAAGATTTCGATAAAAGCACATTGAGACGATCGATCCATCAGCCTTCAGTGCCCATAGCAGAAAGGATAAGCAATGAGGAGATTTTTATCACCGGGATCAAAGCGATCGATCTTCTGACACCTTTGGAACGAGGAGGTAAAGCCGGTCTTTTTGGCGGAGCAGGCGTTGGAAAAACAGTCCTGATAACGGAATTGATCAATAATACAGTAGGAAAATACGAAGGTGTGAGTATTTTTTGCGGAATCGGCGAACGATCGAGAGAAGCTGAAGAATTATATCGTGAAATAAGCGAGGCTGGAGTGCTTGATAAAACAGTTATGATCTTTGGGCAAATGAATGAGCCACCGGGGGCGAGATTTAGGGTAGGACATTCAGCCCTGACCATGGCAGAACACTTTAGGGATAAAGATAAGAAAGATGTGTTATTGCTCATCGATAATATTTTTCGCTTTATTCAAGCAGGATCGGAGGTCTCCGGATTAATGGGCAAGTTGCCATCCAGAGTGGGTTATCAGCCTACTCTTGCTACGGAAATCGCTGAACTCGAGGAAAGGATCTGTACAACTGCTGCCGCAGCTATTACTTCAATCCAAGCTGTGTATGTTCCTGCGGACGATTTTACTGATCCTTCTGCGACACATACTTTTACTCACCTATCTTCATCGATCGTCCTTTCACGTAAAAAAGCAAGTGAGGGACTGTATCCGGCAATAGATCCACTTCGTTCTTCTTCGAAAATGCTTTCTCCTCAAATCGTGGGCAGTAGACACTATAAAATAGCTCAGGAAATTCGTCGAACTCTTGCAATATATGAGGAACTGAAAGATATTATTGCTATGCTCGGACTTGAAGAACTTTCTTATGATGATCGAAAAATTGTCAAAAGAGCCAGGCAATTAGAAAGATTTTTGACTCAGCCTTTTCATACTACCAAGCATTTTACGAACATCGAAGGAAAAACAGTCGACCTTAAGTCTTCTATTGAGGGCTGTGAGCTTATATTGGGCGATGAATATATTGATAAAAGTGAAAAAGATTTCTATATGATCGGTGGGATCGAAGAGATTCAAAAAGTATCCAAAGAGGTACAGAGAAATGAAGCTTAAGATACTGCTTCCCCATCAGATATTTCTTGATACAGAAGTTAAACAAATCGTGGCACAGGGAGCAGATGGTTTCTTTTGCCTTAAGCCAAAGCACATAGATTTTGTTTCGGCGCTCGTGCCGGGCTTGTTTATGGTTATTAATACTGCGGGCAAAGAAGAATTCTATGCAATCAATGATGGCATATTGGTTAAATACGGTCGTGAAGTAAGAGTTTCCGCTCAAAATGCTATTGGTGGTAAAAGCCTCGAAGAACTCAAGTCTGCTGTAGAAGAGGAGTTTAAGGTCATCGACGAGCAAGAACAAGCCGCGCGTGCAGCTATCGCGAAGTTGGAATTTGATACTATCCGGAAATTTATGGATTTGGGAGGCAAAGCTTTTGAGTGAACTTGAGGAAAAAAAGACTGAGGAAACTGGCCGGAAAATGGCGACTGTAATCGAACGTGAAACCCGAAGGAAGATATCTGCCCGTGAGGAAACTGACCGCAGTATCTGGTTTGGTATGGGGATGTTCGGAATTATCGGTTGGTCGGTAGCTATTCCAACTCTCCTCGGAACAGCAGTGGGAGTTTGGATCGACCGAAATTGGCCGAGTAGTTATTCCTGGACTTTGATGCTCTTGTTCTTAGGGCTTATCCTTGGTTGCTTGAATGCTTGGCACTGGGTCAACAAAGAAAGCCGTAAGAAATAAGCGAGGAGGATAATGATTGAAGTATATAGCATCAGGCGTTGTCGGAATTGCATTGGGAATATTTTACTTCGGCGGTTTATTTTGGACAACAAAAAAAATAGTTATCGCAGCCAGACCATTGTTTTTGGTTTATACCAGTTTTTTAATAAGAACAGCTATAGTTTGTCTCGCTTTTTTTTGGATCATGGATGGAAGCTGGCAGCGCCTGCTCGTTAGTTTTGTTGGGTTTTTTGCTGTAAAACTTATTTTTCAGGTCGTGCTTCGCCGGAAAGGAGGAAAAAATGAATATCAGTCCTGATGAGATCGTCTTTATTGACTGGCCAGGATGGGGACAGCTTAATGCTACGATAGTATACACATGGGTAGTCTTATTCTTGCTGGTTTTTATTTGCAGAAGTATTACCGCTAAGCTCACCAGTCAAACAAAAATATCCCGCTGGCAGAATACATTGGAAACGATAGTTATTGTAATTAACAATCAGATCCGGGAAATAAGCAGACAGGAACCGGGAAGGTATTTGCCTTTTATCGGGACAATATTTATTTTTATCTTAACTTCTAATGTGCTTGCTGTTTTTCCGGGATTTAGCCCTCCGACAGGCTCTCTTTCGACAACGGTCGCTTTGGCACTTAGCGTTTTTACTGCAGTTCCTGTTTATGGGATAGCTCAAAACGGTATCGGGAAATATTTGAGAAGTTATATCCAACCCACTCTATTTATGCTGCCTTTTAACATAATCGGGGAGATATCCAGAACATTAGCTCTTGCGGTGAGACTATACGGAAATATGATGAGCGGAACAGTCATCGTTGCTATACTGCTGGGCCTGGTTCCTCTTTTCTTCCCCGTAGTGATGCAATTACTAGGATTAATAACCGGGGTTATACAGGCATATATTTTCGCGGTTTTAGCTTTGGTATATATAACATCAGCTTCTCAAGCACAAAAAAATAATCAGGAAATGAAAGGAGAACGATAAAATGGATAATTTGGGATTGGTGGCTGCAGTATCCATCGCTATCGCCGGAATAACCATGGCGATAGGTTCAATCGGTCCAGCCGTGGGCGAAGCGCGCGCTGTTGCTCAAGCTTTGAATTCGATCGCTCAACAACCTGATGAGGCAAATACTATAACCAGGACATTGTTTGTTGGATTGGCAATGATCGAATCGACAGCGATTTATTGCTTTGTGGTGACTATGATTCTTTTATTTGCGAATCCATTCTGGAATTTTTTTATTTCACAGGCAGGGAGATAGGCTATGCAAATAAATTGGTTTACTGTAGCTGCACAGCTCATAAATTTATTGATCCTGGCCATTTTATTAAAAAAGTTTTTGTTTGCTCCAATAGTAAAGATAATGGATGAAAGACAGTTGAGGATAGATGAGCAGGAAAATGAAGCATTGAAAAAAGCTGATGCTGCGGAGAAAAAAGCACTTGAATTATCCTCGAGGATAGCAGAGACAGAAGCTGAAAAAGAGAGGCTTTTAAGTGAAGCAAGGGAAAAAGGCGAGCAAGAAAAAAAAGAATATCTTAATCTTGCCCGGCTGGAGGTAGAAGAACAAAGAAGAGTGTGGGAACAGTCTCTTGAAAAGGAGAAAGCCAACTATTTTCAGATGATCCAAAGACAGATCGGAAGCCATTCATGTCAAATTTCGCAAAAGATACTGGATGATCTTGCTGATGAAGAGTTGGAAAATAAAATAGCGCATAAATTTATCAGAAATATACAAGGACTTGATGAAGGAGAGGTTGCCAGAATAAAATTTCAGCCGGAAAATAAGGATCTATCACTGAAGATCCATGGTTCTTTTAATAGAAATGAGAAAATAATAAAATCGATAAGTACAGCCATTGAGGAAAAGTTCGGTCCGGTGGAAAGCATTGAGTATAATTTAGACTCTGAATTGATTTGTGGTTTTGCTATCGAATTATATGGGTACCATTTAGGATGGAATATCAAGGAATATCTGAATGATTTGGAAAATGATTTGATGAGCCGCCTTGAGCATGCTAATCCTTTTTAAGGGGCTGAGGTCGTGTATAAAGAAATGATGAAGTCTTCGGATAAAATAATGAAAGCTCTACTAGAAGAATCCAAGGACAAAATAAATATAAATGAAATTGGAGAAGTGCAACATATCGGCAGCGGTATCGCTATTGTTGAAGGGCTGCCGACATTACGCTCTGAAGAACTGATCCTTTTTTCTAATGGGGTCTATGGAATGGCTTTTAACATTGATGTTGAAGAGACCGGTGTTATCATGCTGGGTGAAAGTGATGATGTATCAGCCGGATCCATGGTATATAGAACCGAGAGAGTGGTTGACGTACCTGTAGGCGAAGCACTTTTGGGAAGAGTAGTTGATGCGCTGGGCAGACCAATCGATAATAAAGGACCCATGGTAACCAATGAGCGTTGGCCCGTAGAGCGAGATGCTCATCCGATAATGCACCGTGCTCCTGTAAGCAAGCCATTACAGACAGGTATAAAAGTTATTGATGCCTTAGTGCCTATAGGTCACGGTCAGCGCGAACTGATCCTCGGTGATCGGCAAACTGGCAAAACAGCTATTGCGATAGACACTATTCTTAATCAAAATGATAAGGATGTTATTTGTATATATTGTGCTATTGGTCAGCGTAAAACTGCCGTAGCAAGGGTAATTGGTGATTTAAGGGCCAAAGGGGCATTATCCTATTGTGTCGTTATTGCTGCCGGAGGAGATGAGCCGCCGGGCCTACAGTATATAGCCCCATATGCAGCAACAAGTATTGCCGAATATTTTATGGAACAAGGCCGAAATGTTTTAGTGGTTTATGATGATTTGACCAAACATGCTCGGGCATATCGCGAATTGTCGCTTTTATTGAAGCGTCCTCCCGGAAGGGAAGCGTATCCTGGTGACATTTTCTATATCCATTCGCGGCTTTTGGAACGATCGACTCATCTGCGCGATGAATACAAGGGAGGTTCCTTGACAGCCCTGCCTATCCTTGAGACCCAGTCGCAAAACATGTCGGCTTATATCCCCACAAACCTCATATCGATAACAGATGGACAGGTTTACCTTTCACCCGATTTGTTTCAAAAAGGGGTACTTCCGGCAGTGGATGTAGGAAAATCAGTTTCAAGAGTGGGAGGGAAGACTCAGTTTCATGCTTATCGCAATGTAGCGGGTAATCTTAGATTGTCATATTCTCAATTCGAGGAGCTTGAAACATTTTCACGTTTTGGCACAAGACTTGATAAAGAAACGATCCGAACCATTGAGAGAGGGAGACGTGTACGCGAGGTATTAAAACAAATGCAGTACTCCCCGCTTCAGGTCTCCTTGCAGATCGTTATATTACTTGCGGTCGTCAACGGAATTCTTGATGATATCCCTCTTGATAAGATCGAACAGGCTGAAAAAATTATCTTTGCCGGTGTTGAAGCCAAAGAAAAAAATATCCTGCTGAAGATAGAAGCAGGAGAAAAAATAGATGAACAGGAGATACAAAGATTATTGAAAGCAAGCCGCGGCCAAGTCGCCGGAATCAAGGAGGATTGAAATATGCAAGTCCTCGAGCAATTGGAAAGAAGGATAACGAGCGCCGAGCAGCTTCTGTCGATCGTTAAAACGATGAAGGCTCTGGCTGTAGCTAATATGAGACATTATGAACGAGCTGTCGAATCTTTGGACGACTACTTTAAAACAGTTGAAATGGCTCTGCAGGTAGTGATATGGGATTTAGGAAATACTGATAGCCAGAGCAATGAGACGAAAAAAAATAAGGAAACACGTCACGGCAGCAATAAAACTTTAGGGATAGTTTTCGGTTCGGATTACGGTTTTGCCGGGAGATTTAATGAGGATATCACAAGCTTTGCTATCCGTGAATTGGATCTGCGTGAAACAAGAAATGACAACCGCAGCCTTATTTGTGTCGGCGAACAGATATTGATTCGTATGGAGCACGAGGAGCAGCCCGTGAGATCTTTCTTTGGCATACCCAGCTCACTTGCTGGAATAAACATATTGATCCAGAAGCTGCTGCTGGAGATCGATCATGCCCGAACCAACGGAGAGCTCGGACAGGTAGTGCTTTTTTATAACCGACCGGTCGCTGGGCAGATATTTACCCAACAAATCGAGACTCTGATACCGATTTCTGCTGAACATTATAAAAACATAAAAAAAGAATGGCCGACAAAAAACATTCCTCGTTATACCATAGAAAGGGGTGCTCTTATGGCGGCTATTTTACGTCAATACATATATGTCAGCCTGTACAGAGGAGCTGTGTTATCACTTGCAGCAGAGAATTCCAGCAGGCTTTCTTCGATGCATTCTGCCGGAAAAAACATTGAAGAGCTTCTTGAAAGGGTCAAGTCAGAATACCGCAGCAACAGACAAAGCGCGATAACAGAAGAACTTTTGGATATAGCCGCCGGATTTACTGCCCTCGAGAGCGAAAGCAAAGGAAAAAGCAAAATAAAAACTTTAAAAAGAGATGATCTTGATAAACAAAATTGAAATTTCAAAAATTATTGCTAAAGTCATTTTTATATCTCATCATAACGTTGAAGTAAATGCAAAATGGTGCTATCATAAATTCTATATTTATGAAGAAAAAGTCACTGATAAGCATTGGAGGTAGATCTCGTGATTTCTAGACCAGTGGCAAGATTTCCAATGACTATTACTTGGGGAGACTGTGATGCGGCTGGTATCGCATATTATGCCCGCTATTTTGACTGGTTTACAAATGGACGTATGAATTATCTAAATCAATTCAAATTACCATATATGGATACCTTCCATGATCAGGGGGTGACCATAGTTGGGATAAAAGCTGAATGCGAATACAAGTTGATGTTGCGACCTGATGAAAACGTTATTCTGGAGACATCGTTGGCTGATCTGACCAAAACCAGGGTGAATTTTAATTACCGGGTCATCAAAAGTGATGGATCTGTAGCAGCATGCGGTTATTCTGAGCACGCTTTTGTCGACAAGACGGGGAAGCCATTTAATCTTTATAAACGTTATCCGGAGATATGGCATAAACTTGATGTAAATACAGGGGGAAGCAAATGAAAGACATGCGTATCGTGATAACCGGGATGGGTGCGGTCACGCCGATCGGTATAGGTGTCAAGAACTATTGGCAAAGCTTGATCTCAGGCCGTAGCGGTGTTCGCAGGATAAGCCGTTTCCCGGTCGATGATCTTGATGTAAAAATTGCTGCAGAGATAAATGACTTTTTACCGGAAGAAGTGTTACCGCGTAAAATGATCCGTGAAACAGACTTGTTCATGCAGTACGCATATAAGGCAGCGGACGAAGCATTGACTAACGGTATGCTAATGCCGGAATTACGCGAAGGAGGCGGACCGATAATTCCTGAACGTTTAGGGATAGTTGTAGGGACAGCGCTTGGGGGTATTCGTACAACAGTCGAGACACAAAGCCAATTAGTAGGGGAAGGACCGAATAGGATCAGTCCGCATTTTGTCCCCAAAATGCTTGCAAATATTGCTGCTGCGCGTATTTCAATTGCTTATGATTTTAGCGGACCATCTTTGACTGTCAACACTGCCTGTTCTTCGGGAGCTGACGCTATAGGATTGGCAGCAATGCTGGTACGTTCCGGAGCAGCAGATGCAGTACTTGCTGTCGGAGCTGATGCGATCATCTGTCCGCTTATGATTTCCGGGTTAGCATCCGCCAAAGCTTTGTCAAAAATGAACGATTTGCCCGAAAAGGCCAGTCGTCCATTTGATGCGCTTCGTGATGGTTTCGTCATGGGCGAGGGAGCCGGAGCTCTTCTTGTCGAAAGCATTGAACACGCAAATAAACGTGGAGCATCGATCGAAGCTGAACTTCTCGCCTATTCTTCACTTACCGAAGCTTACCATGTGACCCTGCCAGAACCTGGCGGAAGAGGGGAAATATTGTGTATGAAAAAGGCTCTGACTCAAGCTGGGATCTCTCCTGATGCTGTCGACTATATCAATGCTCATGGCACGTCAACCAAAGCTGGTGATCTTACTGAAACCAAAGCGATCAAAACTGTTTTCGGAGCCAGTGCCGCTAAGCTGCCGGTCAGTTCCACGAAAGGAGCTACAGGGCATCTGATGGGAGCAGGCGGGGTCACTGAATTGATCGCTTGTATAAAATCTATACAAGAGAGCACGATCCCTCCAACTATTAACCAGGAGCAAACCGATCCGGAATGCGATCTGGATTATGTGCCTAATATAGCAAGACACGTACCTGTCAAAATAGCGATATCTAATGCCTTTGGTTTTGGAGGACAAAATACATGCTTGATAGTTGGCAAGGTATCATAAAAATCAGAAATATTTCGGTCGATCAAAAAAGGAGTGTGAAGGCCCAAATCTTTGTCCTTAAATAAGTCAAGGGCAATAGGGCAAAAATTATGGAACATACTGCATTTAGCTATGATGTCACTATGTTTAAGGAAACCTTTGAACATGAGTTCACCTATTTAAATGGTTTTATGCGTAACGTACACCGCTTTGCCGATTATCCTGCAGTTACCTGCCCGCTTCTTGGAAAAACATGGTCTTATCGTGAGCTTAACAATGAAGTCAATCGTCTGGCACACGCACTAATAGATGAGGGGTTTGTTCAGACGGATGTTGTCATGTATCAGCTGGTAAATTCTATTGAATTCATATTATGCTATTTGGCCCCCCAAAAAATTGGGGCGATAAACTGCCCGATAAATTTCCGCCTTGCTCCCGGAGAAACAGCACTTATTATCAATGACAGTAAACCCAAGGTATTTGTATATGACTCAGAGTTTAAAAATAATGTTGTTCAAGCACTAAATATTGCTGTTCATAAGCCCGATAGAATAATAATGGTTGACCAGTCCCAAAAAGAGGAACTTCCTGAAGGACACATACTTTTTGAGGATTATGTCCTTAATCGCGAGACGGCGAATCCCAAAGCGATCCATACACCGCACGTTTATGCTGAAGTGACGCGCCTGTACACTTCCGGAACAACAGGACTGCCGAAAGGCGTACCGCTAAACAATATCAATGAAGTGATTTCTGCGCATGATGTTATAATGCATTTCCCGCTTTCTCCAAAAGATGTAACGATGAATATGAGCCCTTGGTTTCACCGCGGCGGACTTCATTCCGGGGGACCGGTGCCCACGCTTTATGTCGGAGCACACGTACTGATCCTAAGGCAGTTCAATCCAAAGATCTGCTTAGAACTTACCGAGAAATATCAAACAACATTTCTTATCGGAGCTCCGCCGATGTTAAAAATGCTCCATGATCAGCAGGTCAAAAAGCCGGCGGACCTTAAAAGCCTTAAGGGTATAGTTACTATGGGTGCTCCTCTGGAAAAAGAAGCCTGTATCCGTTTCCAAAAGTCTTTGACACCGAATATCTACAATGGTTATGGAACATCAGAGGCTTTCTGGAACACATTCCTCAGGCCGTACGACCTGCCTGAAATGGCAGGAACTGCGGGAAGATCTTGTACCGATGACGATGTTGCGGTGGTCAAAATATATCCGGACAGACGAGCAGAGCCTTGGGAGCATGTTGAAAAGAACAATCAGGAAACAGGCGAAATAATCGTCAAAGCACCCGGTAAAACCACTTATGCATATATTAATAATGTTAAAGATCAACAGAGGGTTTTTTATAAAGGCTGGATCTATATCGGCGATCTTGGAACATGGGATGAAAATGAGTATGTAACAGTAGTTGGGCGTAAGGACGATATGATAATCTCTTCGGGTGAAAATATTCACCCGGTCCAAGTTGAAGAGATATTGAACGAACATCCTAAAGTGAAAGAATCTGTTGTGGTTGGAGCGCCGGACAAGCTACGCGGTGAAGCGGTAACAGCATATATAATCAAAGCCGATCCTTCGCTTACCGCTCGTGAATTAACGGAGTATTGCGTCAACCATCCGATGCTGGCAAATTATAAAAGGCCGCGCTATTATCGCTTTGTTGATGAGCTTCCATACACTTCTACAGGCAAGAAAATGCATTTCAAAGTAAAAGAA
Source organism: Peptococcaceae bacterium (assembly GCA_040767105.1). Taxonomy (GTDB): domain Bacteria; phylum Bacillota; class Peptococcia; order DRI-13; family PHAD01; genus JAXGPE01. The sequence goes on from JAXGPE010000004.1 coordinate 75,144, forward strand.
CAGGCCATAAAAGATCTCGAAGCCGGATCATTGGAAAGATCTTAAAAAGTAGAGGAATAATAGCAAAAGGCCTTATCACAAGATAGACCCAGGGCCTCAAAAACTCTCCTTGACAAAGGGAGGGAAGAGAAGTAAAATCATCAGCAACAAGATAATATGATCCGTTGAGTAAGGGAAGTAGCTATAAGCCTTATTTTTCAGAGAGTCGCCGCCAGTGAGAGTGCGACATTTAAGTTATAGTGAATGGGCTTACGAGGATAGCCTGAAATATTTTGTTTTAAAATAGAGTAGGCGCTAACGGGGGACTCAACCCGTTATAAGGTGAGCACATATGACGGTATGTGAAGCGAGTGAGCGTAATGCTAATTTGGGTGGTACCGCAGGCATAAAGACCTGTCCCTTGATATAAGGGATGGGTCTTTTTTCATTCTTGATGGGTTGTTAAATAGTTAATTCATAAGGAGGTTCGGAGGATGGTCTTGGACTTTCGATGGCGGTTAAGCGGGTAACTTTGGTTATTGAAGTAAAAGGTCAGGTATTACGAATATGGTATCTTGTACATGTGATGTGTTCAGAATTAAAAGCGGGAGGTTTATTAAAATGGCAAAAATGATTAATGAAATAAAAAGAAATAATGGCAAGATTATTTTACTGGCTTTAGTGACAGTCTTAATCCTCAGTTTAGTCGGTTGTAGTTCGGATAAAGGGTCAAATGAAGGCTCAAATAAGGAGCCGGCAAAGGTTTTTAAAATTGGCCTGACCCAATATGCTCCCCACCCTTCTTTGGATAATATCAGAGAAGGCTTTATTCAAGGATTGAAGGAAGCAGGCTTCGAAGAGGGCAAAAATATTGAACTGGACATTACGAATGCTGATGGTAAAGGTGAAAACACAGCTATGATCGCCCAGAACTATGTGGCCAAGAAATACGATTTGATTACCGCGATAGCTACACCTTCGGCCATGGCAGCCCAAGCTGCCGCTGATGGTAAAAATATTCCTGTGCTGTTCTCGGCTGTCTCTGATCCCGTGAGCGCCAAACTAGTCGAAAGTTTAGAAGTAACCAATAGAGGGGCTACCGGTACATGTGATGCTCTGCCACTGGAAAAACAAATGCAGCTGATTAGGGCTTTGTTGCCGGAAGCAAAAAAAATTGGCATTCTCTATACAACGAATGAGGTTAATTCCCTAAGCCATTTGGAGAGCTTCAAGGCGCTAGCGCCTAAATACAGCTTTGAAATTGTCGCAATCGGCGTCAATTCTCCTTCGGATATTCCCTTAGCCATTGATTCTCTCCTGACTCAAGTTGATTGCGTCAATAACTTCACTGACAACAATGTGGTGAACAACTTAGCTATTCTGATCGAAAAAGCTAATGAAAAGAAAATTCCGGTTTTCGGTTCGGAGGAAGAGCAGGTCAGAAATGGCTGTATCGCTTCAGAAAGCATTGATTATGTGGAATTAGGACGGGAAACGGCCAAGATCGCCGCTGATATACTTAACGGCAAGCCTGTTGATACCATTCCGGTAAAGGTTATCAGCGAAAGTAAACCGGTAGCAAACAAAAAAGCAATGACGGTTTTAGGAGTCGAATTACCCAAAGCTTATCAAGAGAGCACAGAGTATCTGGAATAGACAGCTAGTGAGGTGGATGCTTACCAATGGATGTTTTCGTAGAAATCAGCAAAGGGATTTTGGAGCAAGGTTTTATTTACGCGATTATGGCCCTGGGGGTTTACATTAGTTATCATGTCCTTGATTTTCCGGATTTATCGGTGGATGGTACTTTCCCCTTGGGAGCCATGATCTCCGCCATGCTAATCCTGGGAGGAGTCAACCCCTGGCTGGCTTGCATCCTGGCCTTTGCTGCCGGGGCTCTGGCTGGTTCGGTAACCGGCATACTCCACGTGAGGTTAAAAATCAAGGATCTTTTATCGGGGATTTTAACCATGACAGCCCTATGGTCAGTTAACCTGAGCATAGCTAAAACATCTCTGCTGTCTACCCATGGCGCAGATACTATTTTTAATAGCGGGATTATAATGAGTTTACCTGAAAGATTTGCCCCGTGGAGAGCACTTATTTTAGTTTTGTTTTTTGCTCTACTGATGAAAATTTTGTTGGATTGGTACCTTACCACCAAGTCCGGGATGCTTCTGCGGGCTGTGGGTGACAATCCCCAATTGGTAACATCCCTGGCCAAGAACGCAGGTTATGTTAAAATTTTGGGATTGACTGTCGGTAATGGTTTTGCTGCCCTTTCCGGGGCTATTCTTTGTCAACAGCAGAAATATTTTGATGTCAATATGGGCACAGGGATGATTATCATGGGCCTAGCCTCTGTGATTATTGGGATGACTGTTTTTAAAAAATTAACTATTATCAAATACACCACCATGGTGGTATTAGGCTCAATCTTGTATAAAGCCGCATTATCCTTAGCCCTGAATTTAGGTTTTAATCCAAACTACTTGAAACTGATCATGGCTGTACTCTTCACTATTGCCTTAGTTAGCAATAACATTATGGACAAAAAGGAAGGGAGGGGCAAAGCCAATGGACATGTTGCAGCTGGAAAATATTGATATGGTTTTTAATGGGGGAACTATCAATGAAACGCAAGTGTTTAATAATTTTGATCTGGGTATAACAAAGGGGCAATATGTTTCCGTCGTGGGAAGCAACGGATCCGGCAAGACTACCATGCTCAACTTGATCGCGGGTAGTATGGAACCTACTAATGGGGATATTTTGCTGGAAGGCCGGAGTATTTTAAAGCTTGCTGAATACGAAAGGGCTCGTTTTATCGGGCGGGTTTTTCAGGACCCAGCCAAAGGCAGCAGTCCTTCAATGACAATTTTGGAGAATATGGCTTTGGCCGATAATAAGGGGCAAACCTTTGGCCTGAAGATGGGTATTAATAATAAACGCCAGAATTATTATCGGACTCAATTAGAACAGCTGCAATTAGGCCTGGAGGATAAGCTCAATGTGAAGGTTGGGGCATTATCCGGGGGGCAGCGGCAAGCCTTGTCCTTATTGATTTGCACCTTGACACCAATCAAGTTATTGATTCTGGATGAGCATACAGCTTCCTTGGATCCTAAAACCAGTGAAACAATTATGGAGTTAACGAATAAAATCGTTCAGGAAAAGGGGCTAACTACACTCATGGTAACCCATAACCTGCGTTACGCTGTGGAATATGGCAATAGGCTCATAATGATGAATAAAGGGGCAGCAGTAATTGATGCTGTGGATAGTGAAAAAGAAAAACTGGGGATCAGCGATTTAGTAAAAGTGTTCAGCGAGATTAGTATTGAGATGGGAAATTAGAAAGTAAAAAAGCGTCAAAAAATGGCCACAAAACCTTGCTTGTCAAGGAATGGTGGCCTTTGTATTTTTGTGAATGTGTAAGGGAACAGCTTGCTTTTGGCTTTCTCGAACAAAAAGTCGAGAACAGCAGGGGTATCATTTACGGAGATGAAGCCGCTGTTTGCACAGCCGATATGTAGCTGAGAATTACAGACAGAGCCCTGGTTATTGGGTGAAATTTTAAACAAAAAAACCGCAATCGCTTGCGGCCCTAGTTATTAAAATGGTGCGGAAGGCGGGACTTGAACCCGCACGACTTGCGCCACACGCCCCTCAAACGTGCCTGTCTGCCAGTTCCAGCACTTCCGCAGTCGAACAGAACAAGATATATATTAGCATGCTGCCTGCTTTATGTCAAGGTCGATACAAGGTGTACAAGCATCAGACATGTAGGATTACAATACATATTGGACAAGAACTAAAAAATAGTGAGAAATGAGAGCGCTTCGGTTATTGTTAAGTTACCACACAAAAACAGTAACGAAGGAGGCCCCCATTTCTCATGAATACAATAACACAAGATATGAAGTACCGCCACTCATTGATAAATTTCGCTTTAAAGCACGGTGTTTCTAAAGCGTCGAGGAAGTACAACAGGGCACGGTCTTACATCTATTTTTGGTTGAAAAGGTATGATGGCAATATCGACTCTCTTGCCTGTAAATCTAAACGCCCGCATTTTCATCCTAACCAGCACAGTCCTGAGGAAATCAAACTAATCATGGATATGCGCCGTAGATCTCCGGCACTGGGGCTTGTGGAGTTCTGGTTTCGCCTTTTGAATAGAGGCTATGCACGTAATATTGTTAGTCTTTATAGGGTGATGAGGCGCATGTCTCTCATACAAAAGCCTCAGCTAAAGCCCTATATTTCCAAACCCTATACTCAAATGACTTATCCGGGAGAAAAGGTGCAGATTGACGTAAAATTCGTTCCCTCTTCCTGCTGCCCCAACCGCAGAAATACTCGCGAAAGATTTTACCAGTATACAGCCATAGATGAGTTTTCAAGGTTACGCTTCTTGATGGGTTTCCAGGAACACAGCACCTATTCCTCCTCTGTTTTCCTGGAAGCCGCCGTTACGTTCTTTTCCAAGCATGGTATTAATATTCAGTGCGTACAAACGGATAATGGACTTGAATTTACCAATCGCTTTTGTAGCAATCCGACCGATAGACTCACTCTATTTCAAACTACTGCCGCCAGTTTGGGCATTCATCATAAAACTATCAAACCCTTTACTCCTCGCCACAATGGCAAGGTGGAACGCAGCCACAGAGAAGATCAGAAACGTTTCTATGACACACACTCATTTTATGACTTCCAGGATTACATAAATCAGCTCAAAATCTATCTGTACCGTTCAAACAAAATACCGATGCGCCCACTAAAATACAATAGTCCTATTACTTATCTCGCCTTACATCGCGTCCAACTTGTTTGACAAACCTACAGATACAAGGTGTACAAGCATCAGACATATAATGATAATAAATAAGCCCTGCAAAGATTTACAGGGCTTATTTTTAAAACATCGGCAGGTAAGTATCTAATTCCCATTTGTGTACTTTGGTTCTGTAATCGTCCCATTCTCGATATTTGGCTTCAAGGAAGCTGTTTAAGACGTGGGGGCCGAGGGCTTGTTTTACTACCTCATCTTTGGACAATTCTTCAAGCGCTTCACAGAGCATACCGGGGAGATTCCCGATACCCAGTTCCCATCTTTCGACGGCAGTTATTTCATAAATGTTTCTTTCACAAGGGACAGGCGGATTCAGTTTATTTTTGATCCCGTCCAAACCTGCCATGAGTACTGAGGCAAAAGCGAGATATGGATTGCATGTCGGATCAGGATTGCGCAATTCGATGCGGGTCGAAAGTCCTCTTTTCGCTGGGATACGGATCAGAGGGCTGCGATTATGATAAGACCAGGCAATGTACACAGGCGCTTCATAGCCAGGGACAAGCCTTTTATATGAGTTTACCGTGGGATTGATTATTGCGCAAAGAGCCTTGGCATGTTTTAATACACCGGCAATATAATGCATTGCAGTATCGCTTAATTGATTTGTTGAGGAAGGATCATAAAAGGCATTTTTATCTTTGGCAAAAAGCGACTGGTTCATATGCATACCATTACCCGCTTCACCATAAATGGGCTTAGCCATGAAAGTTGCATGTAATCCATGTCGCTGTGAAATAGTCCGAACAACTGTCTTAAAGGTGATCATTTTATCGGCGATATCCAAAGCATCAGAGTACTTGAAATCTATCTCGTGTTGTCCCGGAGCAACCTCATGGTGGGAGGCCTCAATTTCATAACCCATTTTTTCCAGGGTCAAGACTATATCGCGTCTAGCGTTTTCTCCCAGATCGACAGGTGAAAGATCAAAATATCCGGCTTTGTCCTGAGTGTTCAGTGTTGGACTTCCGTCCGGGGCAGTATGAAAAAGAAAAAACTCTGCTTCAGGACCAACATTCAGGGAATAACCCATTTGGGAAGCTTCTTTTAAGGCTTTGCGCAGTACATATCGAGGATCACCAGCAAAAGGTGTACCGTCAGGATTATAGACATCGCATACAAGCCTTGCTACCCCGCCGTCAGCGTAATTGCACCAGGGATAAATCACAAAGGTGCTAGGATCAGGATAAAGATACATATCAGATTCTTCGATCCTTACGAAACCCTGGATAGAAGAACCATCAAACATGAGTTCGTTGTTTAGGGCCTTATCCAGTTGACCGGAAGTAATAGAAACATTTTTTGGTATACCCATTATATCAGTGAATTGGAGGCGAATAAATTTAATATTGTTCTCGACAACCAATCTTTTGACATCGTCACTGGTGAGTTTTGACATTGATCCGCTACCTCCCTTGTTTTCTTCGAATAGGTATATTTTGACTTATTTTAAGCTCTTTGGCAAGTCAAGTTTGTCTGAGTAATGAATCGACCAGGGCAACCGCTTCGACTGCATTTTTACCATAACCGTCGGCATCGATCTCTTTAGCGAATTGTTCGGTTAAAACTGCCCCGCCAATAATGATTTTCACTGCAGGACATTCTTGGCGCAGTAATCTAATTACGGGTTTCATTTCAGTCATGGTAGTGGTCATTAGTGCACTTAAGCCCACGATCTGTGCGTTTTCATCTATAGCTGCAGCCAGAAATTCTTCGGCTGGTACATTTTTTCCAAGATCGACCACTCGATATCCATGATTCTCCAAAAGTGCGGCAACGATATTTTTCCCAATATCATGGACATCGCCTCGAACGGTACCAATAACGACGGTTGCCTTTGTACGAAGTGCCGTGCCCGGAAATGACTCTTTTAAAAATGCGAAAGCAGCTTTTGCGGAATCACCTGAAAGGATCAGCTGAGGGAGAAAAACTTCTCCGCTGGCGAAGAGTTTCCCGATTTTTTCTAAGGGAGGGAGGATACCATTGTTTACTATTTCAAGCATTGAATGATTTTTGATCAGTTCTGTCAAAAGATTAGTTAATGAATCCTGACGACCGTTGTATATCAAATCATTTAGTTTTTCAAAGGTTGGTTCAAGTACGGAATCTTCTTTTTCGGAAGGGATCATTTGCGGCTGTGATCCGGAACGATAAATATAATTATTGGCTCCCGGATCGCGACCGGCTAAAAGTGCGGCAGAAACCAAAGTTTCTTGGATCCGAGAGTCTGAAGGGTTGGTAATGGCTGCATCCAAACCTGCTCCGATACATATGGACAAGAATGCCGCATTTAACCAGGATCGCTGTGGTAGTCCGTGAGATACGTTGCTTAAGCCAAGAACAGTTCCAACTCCAAGCTTTTCTTTGACCATTGAGATAGCTCGGGGTGTTTCCATGGATAATTCAGGAGAAGCCGCTGCTGTCAGCACCAAACAATCGATCAAAACGTCACTTTTTTTAAGTCCGTATTCTTGTGCTTCTCTGACGATACGCTCTGCAATGAGCAGGCGATCTTCAGCTTTTTCCGGTATGCCTTTTTCATCTAAACATAAACCAAGAACTGCTGCTCCATATTTTTTGGCCAATGGCAAAATTGATCGCAGACTTTTTTCTTCACCGTTTACTGAATTAATAAGGGCACGGCCTTGGAATTCCTGTAAACCTTTTTCTAAAGCGTGCGGATTTATGCAGTCTAAAACCAGTGGGATATCTAAAGACATTTGCAGCTTGCGCACACCTGTCCGAAGCAGTTCGGATTCATCTGATCCTGGGACACCAACGTTGAGATCCAACATATGTGCTCCGGAATCCACTTGAAGAAAACCTTCCTGGGCAATTGTCTCCCAGTTATTTTCTTTGAATGCGGCAGAAATAGATTTTCGAGCCGTAGGGTTTATACGCTCTCCGATGATCACCGGTAAAGAAGAAGAACCGATCATAACTATTTTTGAGCGACTGGCTGTTAAAACAGCAGATTGCTTTATTCCTGTTCTTAAGGCTGGGGTTGTTGAAGCAAGGGCTTTCCTCATAGCTTTGGTATATTCAGGCGTGCTGCCGCAACAGGAAGCGATCAGACTGACTCCTGCCTGTCTAAAGGGTTCGACATAAGCTGCGAACTTTTCCGGGGTTTCATTATATACAGGTATGTTGTTTATAAGTTCGGGAAGTCCGGCATTAGGCTCGACGAGCAAAGGAAGATCAGTAGCTATGCTGTATTCCTGCATGATCTTTAGAAGATCTTTAGGACCAGTCGAACAATTTGCGCCGATAAGATCTGCGCCCAAAGGGCCAAGTACTGCGGCAGCAACTGCAGGTGTCGTGCCAGTGAGAGTCCTTCCTCCGGTATAGGTCATAGAGCATGCTACCGGAAGGGAGGTCACTTTTTTTGCGGCAAGCAAAGCTGCCCGGATTTCCCCCAGGTCAGAAAATGTTTCGAGAAAAATGAAGTCTACGCCGGCTTCTGCCAAGGCTTGAGCCTGTTCCTCAAAGGCATCTGCAAGTAATGTCCATTCTATATCTCCTAAAGGAAAGGGGAAATGTCCGCTCGGACCGATGATTCCGGCAATAAAAGCTTTATCACCTACGGCTTCACGGACAATATGAACTGCCATGGAATTGATTTCCCGAACGCGGTGTTCAGCTCCGTATTCGCTCAGCTTTATGCGGTTTGCGCCGAATGTATTTGTCTGGATGATCTGCGCTCCGGCTTCAAGATATGAAAAATGAACACTCTTCAGTTCATTTGGGTGTGCAAGCATCCAAAGCTCAGGGCTTTCATCATAACCGAGACCGAGCTTGTAAAGCATCGTACCCATCGCTCCATCACCAATAAGGACTTTTTTTTGTATAGTATGCAAAAAATCAGCTAAGATAAACACCCCCCAACAGGATTAATTCTAGCGATATATGTATATTAAGTCAATCTCAGCTCTGAAGAGCATGGCTTGCTCAGAACACTTCATGCTTGTGCAGAGCCACAATAATCATGATATAATACTGATATTAAAAGACGAGGAAGGTTTTGAAGAGCATAAGATGGAAAAAACGAGCATAATTGAAAGAGAGATATTGCCTGCTGTAAATAAGCCGTTAAGATATATTGGATCTGAGTATAATGCGGTTAAAAAGAATTGGGAACACTCAAAAATCAAAATGTTATTTGCCTTCCCTGATGTTTATGAAGTAGGGATGTCGCACTTGGGAATGAAAATTCTTTATCATTTAGTCAACGATAGACCACATTTTTTAATGGAAAGAGTCTTCGCACCTTGGACAGATATGGAAAAAATCATGAGGGAAAAAAACATCCCTCTTTTTGGTTTGGAATCCGGAAGGTCTATGCTTGAATATGACTGTATCGGTTTTACGTTGCAGTATGAAATGAGTTACACAAATATATTGAATATGCTTGATTTAGGAGGTATCCCGCTGTTAGCTTCCATGAGAGATGCATCATATCCCTTAATAATAGGAGGAGGTCCTTGTGTCAGCAATCCTGAGCCGCTGGCAGATTATTTTGATCTTTTTGTATTAGGGGAAGCAGAAGAAGTATTGTTGCTGGTTTTGGAAAAACTGGCAGAGTTGAAACTGAAAGTGTCGGAAACATTTGATAAAAAGAGTTTATTGGCTGAAATGACGTCCATAAAAGGAGTATATGTTCCGGCTTTTTATAAACCGGAATATGACCAGGAAGGGAAAATCAAGGCTGTATCCAATGATGAAGAGAATATCGATTTGCCCCGAAACATAAATAAAAATGTCATTCAAAATCTGGATGATGCCTATTTCCCGACAAAGCCAATCGTTCCCTATCTGGAGATAATTCATGACCGGGTAATGCTCGAAGTCATGCGTGGCTGTTCGCGTGGATGCCGCTTTTGTCAGGCGGGTATGATTTATCGCCCGGTCCGTGAGAGAACGGTAGATGTTCTTTATGACCAAGCTGACAAACTGATGACCAACACAGGTTACAACGAACTTGCCCTGACCTCATTAAGCACAAGTGATTATACCTGTATAAGGGAATTGTTAAGCAGGTTATTGGAGAAATACGAAGAAGACAAGGTAAGTATATCTTTACCGTCCTTACGTATTGACGCATTTTCTGTAGGCCTTGCACGGGAGGTACAGCGTGTGCGAAGGACCGGCCTTACATTTGCACCTGAAGCAGGGACACAGAGGCTTCGAGATGTCATAAATAAAGGTGTGACCGAAGAAAATCTTATGGAAGTTGTCCGGGCAGCCTTCGAAGCAGGATGGACACAGATAAAGCTGTATTTCATGATTGGCTTACCTACGGAGACATCCGCTGATCTTGATGGGATCATTGATTTGGTCTACAAAGTACTCCAACTTGGAGCTAAGATCCTCCGTGATCGAGGGATAAAAAAACAACCTAAAATAACTGTAAGCATCTCTTCTTTTGTGCCAAAGGCTCATACTCCGTTTCAATGGGAGGACCCCGAAAGAATAGAAGCATTGTTGGAAAAGCAGATTTATTTGCGCGGCCGGATCAAAGATCGTCGTATAGCTTTAAATTATCATGATGCACGACTCAGCGCTTTGGAGGCAGTTTTTGCGCGTGGAGGAAGAGAAATCGGTGAGCCGCTCTACAAAGCTTGGTCCAAG
>JAXGPE010000005.1:0-82793 GCA_040767105.1 Peptococcaceae bacterium
TCACCGCAGGAACCGAATGCTGTTCCGGGAACGACTAGTACTTTTTCGGACAAAAGCAACTTATCGCAAAATTCTTCTGATGAAAACCCTGTGATTTTGATGGACGGGAAAACATAAAAAGCACCTAACGGCTCAAAACAATCAAGACCTAACTTGCGAAATCCGTTGAGCAGTAAACGTCTGCGCATATTGTATTCTTTTCGCATTTCTGAAACGCTCTGTTCCCCGTTGCGCAAAGCTTCAAGCGCGGCATATTGAGCAGTGGTGGGTGCACACATGATCGCATATTGATGTATTTTTACCATGGCACTGATTATATCCTTGTGACCGCAGGCATAGCCGAGTCTCCAACCGGTCATGGCAAAAGCTTTTGAAAAACCGTTTATGACAATTGTTTTATCTTTCATTTCGGGAAAGCTGGCAATTGAAACATGCTTGCCATCATAAGTCAGTTCCGCATATATTTCATCTGAGATAACGATCAAATCACGATCTTTAAGCACAGAAACGATTTTTGCCAAGTCTTCCCGACGCATTATCGCTCCGGTTGGATTGTTGGGGAATGCTATAATGACAACTTTTGTTTTTGGAGTAAGTGCATTCTCAAGAAGTTCAGGTGTAAGTCTAAACTGATCTTCAGCCCGCAAATTAATACAGACTGGAGTTGCTCCAGCAATTCTGGCACAACCTTTGTAAGCGACAAAACTTGGCTCGGGGATAACGACCTCATCTCCAGGGCCGACAAGTGCTCGCAAAGCCAGATCAATACCTTCGCTGCCTCCAACAGTTACTAAAACCTCATTTTGCGGATCATAAGCAAGACCATATTTGTTTTTGACATAATTGGCAATTTCTTCACGCAGACTGATATATCCGGCATTTGACGAATAATGGGTATGACCTTTTTCTAAAGAATATATACCAGCTTCGATAATGTTCCAGGGAGTAGTATAGTCTGGCTCACCAACACCCAGGGATATAACATCATCCATTTCGTTTATGAGATCAAAATATTTGCGAATGCCAGAAGGGGGCAGCTCTTGAACATTTTTTCGGACAAAATTTTGTATATTCATATAAAAATCGCCTCCCGATCATCTTTGGGTTTATCCTCAAAGATTGTTCCTTGATCCTTATATTTTTTCAAAACGAAATGAGTAGCTGTGCTTTGAACCGAATCTAAAGGAGCCAATCTTTCCGCAACAAACAAAGCAACTTCCTTCAAAGTTCTCCCGACAATTATAACTGTAAGATCAAAGCTTCCCGACATCAGATAGCAGGCATTTACTTCAGGGAAACGGTAAATACGTTCAGCTATCTTATCAAAGCCTTCACCCCTTTGTGGAGTGACCTTTACTTCAATCAAAGCTGTTACATTTTCAGTGTTTATTTTCTCCCAATTAATAAGAGCAGAATAACCCACGATAATGTTGTCTTTCTCGAATGCTTCAATTTTTGCTCGTATTTCATTGGGATCTTTGCCAGTCATGACGGCCAATTCCTCGTCCTTTAAGCGACCATTTTTTTCTAATATTTCTAATAATTGATACATAAACACACACCCCTTTTTATAAAAATAAACTTCTCCATCCCTATAAGGGACGAAGAAGTTTTTCGCGGTACCACCCTAATTAATGCCTGTAAGGCATTCACTCTATACTCTTTAACGAAGAGTTCCGTTGTCTTTGATTAAGGCAAAGCTCAAAGTTGGCTGTCAGTAAGCTTAACTGTCAGGATCTCACCATTTCTGACTCTCTGGGAGCAAGCATAAGGACTCTTCTTTTCATCGCTTTTTTAGATATTTCTATTAAACAACAGCATTATACTAAATATATAGATAACAATCAATCCTTTTCCTGACAATCATTTCTGATATAATTAAACATGGTAAGGAGTGATAATGTGCATTACAGATCTTTTGGAAAAACAAACAAGAAAGTTTCGATGCTTGGGTTTGGATGTATGCGTCTGCCGGTGATCGAGAACCAGTCATCAAAAATTGACGAGACTCTTGCAAAGGATATGATCAGATTCGCGATCGAAAAAGGAGTCAATTATTTCGATACCGCATATCCATATCATGGTGAGAGCATGAAAGAAGGAGGTGAAAGTGAGCCCTTCCTAGGAAAGGTACTTGAGGGAGGGTATCGTGAAAAGGTATATATAGCAACCAAAATGCCCTGCTGGCTGATAAGAGAACATGAGGATATGGACAAATATCTTGATGAACAATTAGAAAGACTTAAAACAAATCATATTGATTTTTATCTTGCTCACTCGCTGAATAAAGCTACCTGGAAGATGATTTGCGAAGCCGGATTTCCCGAGTTCTTGGAAAAGGCGAAGAAGGATGGACGTATCAAGCATGCTGGGTTTTCTTTTCATGACGAACTAAGTTTATTTAAAGAGATCGTTGATTATTATGACTGGGATTTTTGTCAGATACAATATAATTATATGGACGAATATTTTCAAGCTGGCAAAGAAGGTCTAAAGTACGCATCCGAAAAGGGTCTGGGTGTGGTTGTAATGGAGCCTTTGCGCGGTGGTAAAATCGTTAACAATATCCCGGTAGAAGTTGATAAAGTATTTAAGAATGCCCAGAGGAAGATGAACTCTGTTGAATGGGCGCTGAGATGGGTCTGGAATAATCCGGAGGTTTCTCTGCTCTTGAGCGGAATGACTTCTATGGCTCATGTGCAAGAGAATGTTAGTATTGCCGAAACGGCGGAAGATATTGTTTTTGATGAAAAAGACTATGCGGTCGTTTCCATGGCAAAAAAAGCATTCAGGGACAGAATAAGAGTAAACTGCACAGCTTGTGGATATTGTATGCCATGCCCTGTAAAAGTTAACATCCCGGGATGTTTTTCGCATTATAATGACTTTTATATGTATGGGGATCCCGAAAAAAATGACCCGAAACGTTCAGGATATTATAGTATGATAGGGCCGAAGCAGCGAGCATCTAATTGTATAAAATGTGGCAAATGTGAGGAGCATTGTCCGCAAAATATTGCGATAAGAGAAGAATTGGATAAAGTAAAAGAACTATTTGAACCCGAAAAAGTTGTCTAAAGAATAAAAGGCAGGATGATATTATTGCTGCAAGCGCAGGAAGTATTCTCCGGTTATATAATTTTGAACGGGGCGGCGATGGCCATTGGATTCAGTATGGCTTTGGCAGTATTTTTGATTTCTTGGAATGCGGTACAATATACGAATAATAATTGCCTGTTGATTCTAGGCATAGCTGCGCTGCCTATAGGAGCCTTGGGCTTTATCTATTGCCTGCTCAATCAAAATATATATGCTTACGAAATAAATCAGGGGATGCTCCCTGAATTATGGATGCTGACGAGAATGCTTGAAGCAGCTAGTATTCTGCTCGCTTTATATTTAAGAGAAAAAGCACAGATTTATAGCAAATATTGGGTATTATTGCTTTATATATTGATCACAGTTCTGATCCTAATGTTTTCTTTTGTTGAAGGCGTGCATATCAATAGATTCGCACCAGCGGTACTACTCTTGAGTTCGGCCATATATCTTTATAAGAAAAGGTTATCTTATAATAAAAATATACTTCATTTATTGATGTATGCAATTATAGTTGCGGTGGTTGTAAATCTAATGAATGCAACTAACTCTTCAAATGATCTCAGATTAGTCTTGTTGATCCAATATCTTCTTCTGGCATCCTATTATTTCATTTACAGGATAATTGTTGTTAAAACAATAAAGGAACCATTTGCCATGGTTTTTATGGATGCAAAGCAAAATGAACAAAGACTTTTTGAAGAATACCAAATATGCCGCAATGAAGCGAATATCGATGGGCTTACTGGTGTTTATAATCATCGTTATTTATATGAACAAATAGAGAAAGAAAAGAAGCGTTCAGATCGATTTAATACAGGATTCAGTTTGGTATTGATGGACCTCGATAGATTCAAGTCCATCAATGACGAATACGGTCACCTAATTGGCGACGAAGTATTAAGAGGAGTTGCCCGTATTATTGCATCAAGCACCAGAGAGACGGATATTGTCGGCCGTTATGGCGGAGAGGAATTTTTGATAATACTTCCGGGAACAAAGCTTGATGAGGCATATACGGTGGCGGAAAAAATACGTGCTGCAATAGATAGAGCAAGATTTGTTAAGGATATACATATAACGATCAGCGGAGGGCTTGCCCAGTATCATGGAGAACCAGCGAGTGAACTGATTTCATTGGCGGATAAGAACTTATATTATGCAAAAGAAACGGGCAGAAATCGTAACATAATGTGATTTGCTCGATTTATTCTCATTTAATTTTAAGATTTCAATGCTAGAATCAAGTCAACCTCCATTTTAATACATATATTTTCAAAAAATGCTCCGAGAGGAGCATTTTTTTGCTATTATAATAAAAATATTGACGACTAATGTATAAATGTATACAATAAACAATATTGAAGAGAATCGTTCAAGGGGAGGAAATAAAATGTATTTGGCTTATGACAATTACGATCAAAGAAACTGGAGTTATTTAAAAGAGCTTAGTAGAATTGTTGAAGAAAACAACAAGATCCAGCCAGAGTTGTATGACAAGTACAATGTCAAAAGAGGATTGCGAAATAGTAACGGCACAGGAGTATTGGTCGGATTGACCGGCGTAGGCGATGTTTACGGATACAAACTCGAAGATGGCGTCAAGATCCCTGATGAGGGAAGACTTTATTATAGAGGATATGAAATAATGTCTCTCATTGATGGTTTTCAAAAAGATGACCGTTCGGGTTTTGAAGAAACATGTTATTTGTTATTATTTGGTGAACTTCCAGATGAAAGGAAATTGGAAAGTTTTAAACGGTTATTGGGAGAAAACAGGGATCTTCCGAATGGTTTTACAGAAGACATGATGTTAAAAGCTCCTAGCCGTGATATCATGAACAAACTTGCCCGCAGTGTTTTAGCGGCCTACTGTTACGACAGCAACCCAGATGATTTGAGCATACAAAATGTTTTGCGGCAGTCCATTGAATTGATTGCTCGTTTTCCAACAATGGTTGCGTATGGTTATCAAGCAAAAGCCCGATATTATGATCAAAAAAGTCTCTTTATACATAGTCCTCAGCCCCAGTTAAGTACTGCTGAGAATTTTCTGCATATGATGCGTTCTAACAGCGAGTACTCAAAACTAGAGGCAGACGTATTGGATCTTGCCTTGGTATTGCATGCTGAACATGGAGGTGGAAATAACTCGACTTTTGCTGCCCGTGTTGTCACAACAACTGGTACTGATACATATTCTGCAATGGCTGCTGCTGTTGGATCACTAAAAGGTGGTAAGCATGGAGGAGCAAACATAAAAGTTCTTGAGATGATGGAAGATATAAAAAGTAATGTCAGCGATTGGCAGAATAAGACGATGGTGAGGAACTACCTGCAAAAAATAGCTCATGGCAAAGCAAATGATGGTTCAGGATTGATCTATGGTCTGGGACACGCAGTATATACTTTATCAGACCCAAGAGCTTTGCGCCTAAAACAAAAGGCTCTAGACCTTTCCAAAGACAAAGGGCTAGAAGAGGAATTCGAGCTTTATGAAACAGTTGAGCGGATAAGCCCTGAAGTTTTGGGTAAAAATAATATCAGTGCCAATGTGGATTTTTATTCAGGTTTTGTATATAAGGCTTTGGATATCCCCAAGGAATTATTTACTCCTATCTTTGCTGTAGCACGTATAAGCGGATGGTGTGCCCACCGTATCGAGGAGCTTGTAAGCGATGGGAAAATAATTCGTCCTGCATATAAAAATATAGTTGATAAAAGAGCATACGTATCAATAGGCGAAAGATAGAAAAAAAAAGAAAGCAGCTGCCAACGGCAGCTGCTTTAAAAATACTTTTGTTTAATTTCTGAGACTATTTGCTCGACTCGATCTGTAACCTGGGGTATAGAGTATCCTATATAAATTGGAGATGTTATAAATCTGGGTATGACCTTTGCAAAAAATACATCTTCTAAGTGGTAGAAGAATAGATTGTAGCTCTGACACTGCCTGAAATGGTTAAGCAGGTAATGTATACATATCTGCAGGTAATCCGCCATTATATCAAGTTTATCAAGATTCTTAAGCACTACATTGAACTCTGAGAAACCGACACGCGGATGATCGGAAATATTTAATTCAACGCCGCAATTCTGATCGATAATATGACCGCCAAACTGTTCTGGTGATATGTTATGACGATAATCAAGTTTATTGAAACCTATTATTTGCATGTGTGCATGAGCGATAGATCCGCCGGACAGTGGCCCATGATTTTTAAAAAGGATGACCGAGGCATATCGACCACATTTTTCTAAGGATAACCAGTGTTTAAAGGCAAAGTGGAACAAACGATGCAGATGTTCCTTGCTATAAGTTGAGAATTCTGCATCGCAGCTGTCGGTTTCGATAAGGACAGTCTGATAAGCATCTTCGATGACCTGAAATTTGTTTTTGACCAATAATATTGGTCCATCTTCGTCCAAAATGTCAGTCAAAGCTGAACGTTCGCAAAATGGGCAAGTATTCACCAGTCCTGCCGTATAAGTAAATTTCTGTTTACCCATTATGGAATTAAAAGTAAGTACATGTTCGGATTTCATTTATTATTCCTCGCTGATGTGATTAATACAAATCCATTATAAACGCTTTTTGCTTTTATAACATATCATTTTATTTGTATTATCGATAAAGATGATCTATCAAAATATTTTTAAAACACGAACAATTTATGCATAAGATTGTTAACAGATATTAAATATACGAATTTTAAAAATATTCGAAATAATCAGTTGACACATATAGACAGATTGTTTAGTATAGTAATCACCCAGAAGATAACCGCAAGGGCACTTCAAAGGGAACCCTGAAAATCGATATATCTTGTTTCAAGCCGTGGAATATTTTATGAAAGTATTCAAAGCTAAACAACAGAGTAGACGAGAGTCCACGAAGTTGAGACGCAGGCGGGCGAAAAAATGAGGATCATTTTAGTAGGTGCCAGTGTACAGAGAGTAAAAAATAAAACGGATTGGAAACAGGATGAAAGCCCGTAACAAAATGTTCGACATTTTGTTCATCAGGCCTAAAAAGCTGGTGATCCAAGGATTAAAAAACCAAGGATACTGGTTCGAACAGAAGAGGAAACTCAAAACTGATTCAGGGTAAAAGAAGGAGGGCGTATTCCACTGGAGTACCAACTCAAGGGAAGAGGATGAGCCGCAAGTTAAAATATGACCGGCTTATCCTCTTCCTATTTTAATTTAGTGCTTAAAATATATTGATTGAAAGTTGCCGCTGTGTTAAACTTGAAACATTAAAATTCACACTACAAGGAGAGATGAGCAAGATGAGTAAAGCTGAGATCACAAAAATTATTTTACCGGAAGAAAAAATACCCCGTAGTTGGTACAATGTTCAGGCCGATATGCCGAATCCAATGCAGCCATATTTAAATCCTCAAACAAAAAAACCGTTGGGTCCACAGGATATGGAACCTATTTTCCCGATGAATCTTGTTATGCAAGAGGTTTCTACAGAAAGATATATTGAGATCCCGGAAGAAGTTCGGGAGCATTACAAAAAATGGAGACCATCACCATTATATAGAGCCTTTTCTCTTGAAAAAGCCCTAAATACACCGGCCAGGATTTATTATAAATACGAAGGTGTAAGTCCGGTTGGAAGCCATAAATTAAATACGGCAGTTGCTCAGGCATATTATAACAAGGCAGCAGGTGTTAAAAGATTGGCAACTGAAACCGGTGCTGGACAATGGGGAACTGCTCTATCACTAGCATGTTCATTTTTTGGATTGGAATGCCTGGTTTATATGGTGAGAATAAGTTTTGAGCAGAAACCATATCGCAAGTCGTTTATGCAGGCTTATGGAGCTGAGTGTATAGCAAGTCCAAGTGACAGGACCGCCATCGGTAGAAAAGTACTCGTGGAACAACCTGATACACCAGGTTCACTTGGTATCGCAATTAGTGAAGCAGTCGAAGATGCTGTTGGCAGAGAAGATACAAAATATGCATTAGGCTCAGTTCTGAACCACGTTTGTGTTCATCAATCAATTATTGGACAGGAAGTCAAACTGCAAATGGAGATGGTTGATGATTATCCGGATGTTGTTATTGGTTGCTGTGGAGGTGGAAGCAACTTTGCCGGAATAGCTTTTCCTTTTGTTCCTGATAAGCTTGCCGGGAACAAGGTGCGTTTGCTTGGGGTTGAGCCCTCTGCCTGTCCTACATTGACAAAAGGAGTATTTGCTTATGATTATGGTGACGTTGCCGGAATGACACCGATAATGATGATGTATACACTGGGACACAACTTTACTCCAGCGGGTATACATGCCGGTGGATTGCGTTACCATGGAGAGTCGCCATTGCTTAGTCAGCTTTATCATGATGGCTTGATAGAAGCGAAATCGTATAAACAAAAATCGGTATTTGATGCTGCGGTTCTATTTGCAAGGAGCGAGGGTATCATGCCAGCTCCCGAATCATCCCATGCTATAAGAGCTGCCATTGACGAGGCGTTACAGGCAAAGGAAGAGGGAACCCCGCGTTCAATAGTCTTTAATCTAAGTGGACATGGTCACCTTGACATGCTTGCCTATGATAATTATTTTTCAGGAAAGATGGTCGATGCCGAATTTTCAGATGAAAATTTAAAAGAGAGTCTGAAATCTTTACCAAAAATATAGTGTATCAACAAAAAACCCCGGTGCATCCGGGGTTTTTATTTTGTCAGAGTTATTCAGATTATGTTAAAATTAACAGGTGCGTAAGTAAATTGTATAAACAATACGAAAAGGGGTATTTTGATGAAAATCACTTTTTGCGGTGCTGCTGGAACAGTGACCGGGTCTTGTTTTTGGGTCAATACCAACAACATCAATTTCTTGGTAGATTGCGGAATGTTTCAAGGAATAAAAGAAATCAAAGAAAGAAATTACCATGACTTTTTATTTGACCCGAAGGATATAGACTTTATATTGTTGACCCATGCGCATGTTGATCACTGTGGATTGATACCTAAATTATATAAAAAAGGTTTCAGAGGTAAGATATATACGACTAAAGCTACAACTGCACTATGCTCAGTAGTATTACCAGACAGTGCACACATTCAAGAAATGGAAGTAGAATTTAAAAATATCAAAAACGAACGGAAGGGGCTTCCCCTGCTTGAACCGATTTATACAACAGCAGATGCGCAAGGATGTCTTGAAAACTTCTTTAGCGTTGATTATGAAGAACAAATCCAAATAACTGAGAGTATACATGCGCATTTTCAAGATGCAGGTCATATATTAGGATCAGCTATAATCGAGGTCTGTATTAAAGAAGAGGGCACAGAGAAAAAAATAGTATTCTCTGGAGACCTTGGAAATATAGGACAGCCAATACTTGACGATCCAACAAAAATCCATGAGGCAGACATCTTGATCGTTGAGTCAACTTATGGGAACCGATATCACCTTAATGCAAGCAATAAGCTGGATGAATTGGCATTTGCCGTAAATATGACTATGAAAAAGGGCGGAAATCTTGTGGTCCCTTCATTTGCAGTTGAAAGGACACAGGATTTGATTTATGAATTAAAGCTGATGATGGATGAGAAAAAAATACCTGAAGTTGATATATACATAGATAGCCCGATGGCAGTTGAGGCGACAAAGGTATTTCTTGAAAATCATGAATTTTGTTTGGATGAAGAATTCAAGCATGTTTGTGGGATCGATGGAAAAAAATGTTTTGAAGAATTTCCGCATCTGAAATATATTCTTTCAGTCCAAGAATCAATGGCCTTAAATAGAGTCAAGAGTGGAGCGGTAATTATATCTGCCAGCGGAATGGCTGAAGCAGGTAGAATAAAACACCATTTAAAATACAATTTATGGAGAAAGGAATCAACTATATTGTTTGTTGGATATCAGGCTGAAGGAACGCTAGGAAGAAGGATTCTGGATGGGGCAGAAAAGGTCACTATACACGGGGAAGAGGTTGTTGTAAAGGCAGATATAATAAATATCGAAGGATTTTCGGCCCACGCGGATCAAAAGGGATTGCTAGACTGGATAAGACATTTTAAAAATACCCCTAAACAATTATTCCTTGTACATGGCGAAATGGCTGCTTTGGAAAACATGAAGAGAATTATTGCTTCGGAATTGGGAGTAAAAGCTAATATACCCATGATTGGTTCTGAATATGACTTTAAAGCCGATGTGATCACTGATATTACTAAATTGGAAACTGTTCATTATACTGAATTGAAAGAAGAAACGATTCAGGCTTTTATAACGATAAAAGAGCAAATCAAGGAACTTTCACAAAAACCAGGCAATGATATACGACAACTGCAAAGACTATTGGCACAAATAAATGAAGTTGAAAGGGAAATACATAAGGTTTGTTGAAATAAATAGCGGATGAATATTTTTTGGAGAAATGCATATGCGAATTCGAAACATTGCTTCAATCGCACTAATGATCATTATAATGGCTATATTCTGGCCTGATTACAAGCAAGACCAGTCAGCTGACATTTATCATGCTCCTTTTGAGCCAACTTACGCTGAGGAAATATTGGAAGCAGGCAAGTATTCGCGGGAACGCATTTGGTATGTTTCGGACCTGCTGACGATGAAGGAAAGGATATTTGAATTACATCATTTATATCCCAGAGACTATCGGCCTTTAATAAAGACACCGGTAAAGGTCAAGGGTATATATATGACCGGAGCAGTATTCCATCACACAAAACTATTTAACCGTTTGATAGATATTGTCGACAATACAGAACTTAATTCACTGGTCATCGATATAAAAGATGACAGGGGTTATTTATCAGCGAAATTTGATTCAGAAGAAATAAGAAAAGTTGATCCAAATGTTCACCGTGGAAGAAATGTATACCAAAATATGCGAATAATTACTGAAAAAAATATTTATCCAATTGCACGGGTAGTAGTTTTTAAAGATCCGTTGCTTGCTTCGGCCCATGAGGAGTATGCAATATTAGATAAAAATGGTCGACCATGGCTCGATAGAAAGGGCCTTGCCTGGGTAGATCCACATTGCAAAGAAGTTTGGGCTTACACAGTGAATATTGCCAAAGAAGCAGCCAAGCTTGGATTTCATGAAATACAATTTGATTATGTCCGTTTTCCGACAGACGGAAATATCGAAATGGCAGTTTATCCTTATGCCACAGGGCAAAAGAAAGAAGATGTCATAAGCGAATTTTTGGCATATGCCAAAGAAGAGCTCGATGAGTACAATGTTTTTATTTCAGCAGATGTTTTTGGCCTGACGACATTAACTGTAGACGACATGGCCATGGGACAAAAGTTTGAAAAAATCATGACGCAGGTGGATTATATTTGCCCGATGGTTTATCCCTCTCACTACGAGGCAGGCAATTATGGTTTCAGTAATCCTAATGCGAACCCACATGAAGTGGTAAGACGAGCGTTACTTGATGCACTTAATAAAGCACAGGGATCAGAAGTGATTGTTCGTCCTTGGCTCCAAGACTTCACACTTGGTAAGCCTAAGTATGGGATAGATGAGGTTTTGGCTCAAATAGAAGCAACGTATGCTGCAGGACTGGACGAGTGGCTGCTTTGGAATGCAGGAAATAATTATACTGTAGGGGCCTTGATGGAGAATTAAATATTTGACGTATTTTGTAACTGGTTATTATAATTAAAGTGGTTTGCAAAAAGAATGAGATCTTTGATTATGTAGTGCCGGAGGAGGCTACAGAGTGAGGATAGAATATCTCGACGGTAAGTTATGGGCTAAAATGGTTGAAGCTTCCGGCGCGTTTTTAGAAGAGAATAAGATTTATGTCGATTCTTTGAACGTTTTTCCGGTACCTGACGGAGATACCGGAACAAACATGAGCCTTACTATGGCATCAGCTATTAAAGCTGTCTCAAATAACGACATGCCAGATATTGGTGAAGCAGCTCAAAAAATTGCGTATGGAGCACTCATGGGAGCTCGCGGCAACTCAGGAGTGATCCTCTCTCAGATATTTGCAGGTTTTGCAAAAATTGCTGAAGGAAAGCAAATAATGAGCAAACAGGAAGTCGTTCAAGCACTCGGTTCAGCCGTAAAAACCGCTTATCAGGCAGTTATGAAACCAGTTGAAGGAACTATTCTGACTGTTTCGAGAATGGCTTATGAGGCTGCAGAAAAAGTATCAAATGACGAAAATAAAGATTTAATAGATTTATTTGAAGCAACACTGGCAGGTTCGATAACAGCCCTCAAAATAACACCAGAATTACTACCTGTACTGAAACAGGCTGGTGTAGTTGATGCAGGAGGACAGGGATTTGTCTATATTATCGAAGGAATGCTTAATGCACTAAAGGGCAAAGATATTAAAAGCAGCAATACAATGTCTTTACCGAGCATAAATGAGAAAAGTGAAATCAATTATTTTCATGAGGATAGTTTGGAATTTCAATATTGCACAGAGTTTATTCTCAAGAAAAGAGAGCAAGATTTGGATTTAGATAAAATTCGTGATTTTCTGGCAGACAAGGGAGATTGCCTGTTGGTTGTAGGAAGTATCGATACCGGGAAAATTCATATACATACCAATAATCCTGGAAGGGTATTAGAATATTGCACAGATATCGGAACACTGCATCAAGTACAAATAAATAATATGTGTGAACAAAGCGAGGAAATGCAGCTTAAAGGCAAGTTGAACAAGAGATTGGGTTTAGTTGGTGTTGCTGTTGGCAATGGGATGATAGAGATATTGAAAAGCCTTGGTGTTGACGCAGTCATCACCGGAGGGCAGACAATGAACCCCAGCACCCAGGATTTTCTTGATGCTATTGAGATCGTTGGAACAGAAACAGTCCTGTTGCTACCGAACAATAGCAATGTATTGTTGACTGCAAAACAAGCAGCAGATTTATCCACAAAGCATTGTCTGGTAGTGGAAACGAAAACCGTCCCGCAGGGCATTGCGGCCTTAATGGCATATAATTCCGCAAAGGACATTGAATATAATAAAAGTAAAATGCAGGAGGCAAGCTTTTCGGTCAAAACCTTAGAAGTTACTTATGCTGTTCGCAGTTCGGTTTTTGAAGGACATACGATAAAAAAAGATCAGATCCTGGGCATAGTTGATGGGCAGCTTACACTTACAGGAATTGAACCGGAAGAAGTTGCGGAAAAACTTATTTCAGAAAGTCTGGAGAAGTCACATGAATTAGTAACAGTATATTATGGTGAAGACGCAAATGAGAGTGACGCAAAAGAGTTAATTGAAAAACTTGCTGAAATTTATGAAAATGTTGATTTTGAACTTCATCAAGGAGGACAGCCGCTATATTATTATCTTATTTCAATGGAATAACTGTTTATAGGAAGTGTGTTGATGGCAAATATAAAAATTATAACTGATAGTACCGCAGATCTTCCAGTACAATTTATAGAAGAATATGATATTCACGTCGTTCCCCTTAAGGTCATTTTCAAAGAGAAAATGTATCGTGAAGGCGAAGACATAACGACGGACGAGTTTTATAAAAAGTTGAAAAAGGCTGATCAACTTCCAAGTACTTCTCAACCATCTCCCGGAGAGTTTCAGGAAGTATATGAAAAATATACAGCCAATGGAGCGAGTGTTATATCGATACATATATCTGCAGAAATGAGCGGAACGTACCAGTCCGCTTTAATGGCAAGGAAAAACCTATCGGGAAGAGATATAAGGGTAATTGATAGCAAAAATGTAACATGTGCATTGGGGTTAATTGTCATAGCTGCGGCAAAGGCAGCAAAAGAAGGCAAAAACCCCGAAGAAATCGAAAAAATAGCATTAGATATCGCAGAAAAAATTAAAGTATATTTCATTGTAGATACACTTGAAAACTTGCATAAAGGCGGAAGGATAGGCAGAGCAACAGCATTACTGGGTACAGTTTTGAAAATAAAACCGGTTCTGACCATCAATAATGGCATAGTAGCGCCTTTCGAAAAAATAAGAGGCAAAGGAAAAGCGATCAATAAAATAATATCAATACTAAAGGATCACTCGAGAAAAGAGAAAATAAACTATTGTGTTTTTATGCATGCCCATTGTTTGAAGGATGCTTTGATACTAAAAGATAAAATCCGAAAAGAGATTGGCGATCATGAAGGATTTATAGGTGAGATTGGCGCCGTTGTTGGGACGCACGCCGGCATAGGAACATTTGGTATAATATATTACTAGTATTTGGATTAAAGCATGGTGCATTAATAGTATCTGAAATTGCTAAAAAGCACAGGAATTCCTGTGCTTTTTACCCTAAAATGAAGGAGGAACAATGAACGTCCGATTATTGCCATACAATAAGGAAAACAAAAAAGGGATCGGTATAGTTATTACCAATGAAATGGCAACGGTTGAGGATTATCTGGATGAACTGGAAAAATATATTGAAACGTGTCCTTTGGACCGGCTTAGGGCTGATGTTTCGACTTGTATTGGTTGTGAGGTATGCTGCCAGGAAAGGATGCCATTGACAAATATAGATAAATACAATTTAGCAGCTGTTTTCAATTTAGATGGCTCGGAGGCTGATTTTTATAATAAGCACACAAAAACCATAATAAAGGGTAGAAATATTGATATCGTATTTGCTCATGGGGAAGAAGGGAAATGCATTTTGCTTGACAGCAAAAATAAGCTTTGCACAAGATACAAAAAGCGTCCCTTTGTCTGCAGGACATATATATGCTGCCCGGTGTCTGAGAGAGCAGAAAGGCTGAGGCAAGAACTGGTCAATTCTGGGGAAGACGCCTTAGTTGCAGAATGGATCGAGAAGATGCAGAGAGGAGAAGTATTTATATACGAGTTGGGAGAAGAGGCAGACATACGACCTGAGGATTGGAAGGGAAACGGTTGGACCGGAAAGGATTCTTTCGCGAAAGTATATATTAAAGAAGTGATCAGCGAGAAATTATGGGAAGAGATTTTTGAACGAGGAAAAGAAGATGTTTAATATAGTATTATTCGAACCGGAAATACCAGCAAATACTGGTAACATAGCCCGCACATGCTCGGTGACGGGAACTAGCCTTCATTTGATCGAACCGCTGGGCTTTTCGATCGATGACAAACATTTGAAACGTGCCGGATTGGATTATTGGGACGAGCTAGACATCCATATTTATAGTGGTTTAGAGGTATTCTTTAAAACAGTAAACCCTGCCAGGCTGTATTTTGCAACAACGAAAGCAGGGAATTATTATAATGAAATGAGATTCATACCAGGAGACTATATTATTTTTGGAAAAGAAACAAAAGGATTACCAGAGCAGCTTCTAAAAATCAAGAAAGACTGGTGTATTCGTATTCCTATGAAGGATAATGCAAGATCATTAAATCTAAGTAATTCAGTGGCAGTTATTGTATATGAAGCACTTCGTCAAAATAGCTTCACTGAAATGTTTTAATGGTACGCCCGGTAGGAATCGAACCTACGCACCTGGCTCCGGAGGCCAGCGCTCTATCCACTGAGCTACGGGCGCATTTTAATAAAATCAGCACGCAAATTATAAACCATCGATTATTAAAAGTCAAAGTATTTGCGCTGCGTACCAGAAAGGAGAACATATTAAATGCCGGAAATAAAAAATGATGAACGTTTGATAAAAAGAGGCAAAGCAAAACTACGCTGGGTAAAAGAATTTATGCCAATCCTTAATGTAATAGAAAAAGAGTTTTACCATAATAAACCATTCAAAAATATAAGAATAGCAATATGCCTCCACCTTGAGGCGAAAACCGGATATTTGGCTGAGGTCCTTAAAGCTGGAGGCGCAGATGTTACTATAACTGCGTCAAATCCATTATCTACACAAGATGATGTTGTCGCAGCGCTGATGGATAATGGAATACGAGCCAATGCGAGACATGGAGTCAGCGATGAGGAATATACCCTGCATCATTGCCAGACTATTTTGCAAAGACCGCAATTAATAATCGATGATGGGGGAGACCTTATAACACTCATGCACACAAAGTTTAGAGACTATCTTCCTGAAGTCATTGGAGGGTGTGAAGAAACTACAACTGGACTTCAAAGGCTTCGCTCTATGGAAAGAACGGGTGATTTAGCTATACCGGTAATAGCGGTAAATGATGCTTTGATGAAATATTTATTTGATAATCGTTATGGAACAGGGCAGTCTGTTTGGGAGAGCATTATGCATACAACAAATCTTTCAATAGCCGGTAAAAACGTTGTTGTTGTTGGCTATGGATGGTGTGGGAAGGGCATTGCGATGCGTGCAAAAGGATTAGGAGCAAAAGTAACAGTGAATGAGATAGATCCTGTTAAGGCCAATGAGGCTTTGATGGATGGATTTGATGTAATGAGCATCTATGAGGCATCTAAAATCGGCAATATATTTGTCACTGCAACAGGTAATTATCATGTAATAAATAAAGAACATTTTGATCAGATGCCGAATGGAGCGATTTTAGCTAATGCAGGACACTTTGACGTTGAAATCAATAAGGAAGATTTGAATGCGTTGGCAATTTACAAAGGAGAAATCAAAGAGCATATAGGAGAATATCAAAAACCTGATGGGAAAAAAATATATCTTTTGGCTGAAGGAAGACTCGTGAATCTTGCATCCGGGAATGGTCATCCCGCTGAAATAATGGATATTTCATTTGCTATCCAGGCCTTATCATTGCAATATATACTACAAAATAAAAATATAATGGAAAAGGGAGTATTGACTGTCCCGAAAGAGATCGACTACAAGGTTGCTATGCTTCGTCTGGCCGCATTAGATATAAAGATTGACGATTTAAACGAATTACAGAGAAAATATCTTGAATCCTGGAAGAATAAATAGATGAAATCATTGAGGAACGAATTGATATTTATTGATCTTGAAACAACTGGTTTGAACCCCGACTGTGATAAGATAATTGAGATCGCAGCGGTTTGGTATGAAGCAAATGGTTCAAAAAATATTTATCAGAAACTGATCGATCCGGAAGTTGAAATCCCTGAGTTTATTTCCAGATTAACGGGTATAGATAATGCTATGGTAGATTATGCACCTCGTGCTGAAGAAATTGTAAAAGAAGTAGATAAATTATTTGAAAACAAAATAATTGTTGCCCATAATGCCCGCTTCGATGTGTCATTTTTGGAAAAATTATTATCTAAAAAGTTAGATAATAAAATTATTGATACTCTTGATCTTTGTAAACTTGTGTTCCCTGAATTTGATTCTTATGCGCTACGCAGCATCGCGGCTTTTTTTGGATTTGCCACTCAATCGGATCATAGAGCTTTGAGTGATGTAGAAATACTTATATCTTTATACGATATTATATATGAAAATATTAAGAACATTTCAATAACAGTACTTGAAGAGCTTAAAAGCTTGCTTTGGCACGAAAAATATGCGTTAAGCTTACCATTTGCGGAAGTATAAATGAAAAAATCAGTAATAATCATGAAATAGTATTTGATAAAAAACCATCAAGCAATTTACAGAGATTGTGCGTGGTGCTCCAAAAAAGAATTTAAGCTGGGATATTTCAGCGATGGAAAAAATGCTTATCAGGGGAGGCGAGATTTCTAACAGCATTGATGGATATGAGGAAAGAAAATCACAAATTATTACGATGAAAGCTGTGGCCAAAGCTTTTCAGCAAAGCAGGCATTTGATAGTCGAGGCTGGAACAGGTGTCGGGAAATCAATGGCTTATTTGTTGCCTGCTGTATTATGGTCTTTGACACAAGATGAAAAAGTAATTATAGCAGCGCATACTATTGCGCTGCAAGAGCAGTTACTCAATAAAGAAGCAGTATTTCTAAAATATGATATTGATTTGGAATTTAAAACAGCAGTATTAAAAGGACGAAGTAATTATTTTTGCATGAGCAAATGGCTGTCTTATAAAAGTAACGCTATTAAGTACTCATGGAACGAAAGAATATTCACAGCCAGAATTTGCATATGGCTTTCCAGAGAACATGCAGGGGATAGAGACCATATCAATCTAAATGACTGGGAAAATGATATATATATGCAGTTGAGTTCGACCGCTGAAAGTTGCTGGGGGAAGGGCTGTCCAAATATAAATATGTGTTTTATGATAATGCCAAACAAGCAGCACACCAGGCAAATATAGTGATAGTAAACCATTCTCTTCTACTTGCTGATCTAAAAAATGCTGAAAGCATATTACCTGTTTATTCATTTCTTATAATTGATGAAGCACATAATTTGCTTGACGAAGGCAAAAAGCAGTTCAGCGAAATATTTTCGTTGCGTGAATACGCTAAAAACATAGTCTTTATCCAAAAATATTTGGCGAGATCTAAAAATAATCATATTCAAAGAATCAACGAGATCATAAGAGAAATAAGCGAATACCACTTGCTAGAAGGAATGAAAGACTCAATACTGATCTCTCAAGATAAGACGGGGAAAAATGGTGGAGTCACCTGCGTGCGTCATGTGAAAATTTAGTTTTAAACACAACATACTTGCTTGAGGAAATCGTATTGATGGAAGAAGAGCAGAAGGCATATAATCTTAAGAACGTAAATAAACAAATCAAAAACAGTATTGATATAATAAAAAGATTCTTTAACGATATGGATGAAACAAAGAATATTTACTGGATCGAAAAGAATATGCACTCTATGGAGATGAGCTTTATCATTACGCCTAATAATACTGAGGAATATTTCAGCAGGCTATTATTCAATGCGAAAGAATCGATTATTTTAACTTCTGCCACGATGAGTGTTGAGGATAGTTTTACCTACCAGATAAAACATCTTGGTATCCCCGATGAGCTAATTGATTGCAAGATACTTACTTCGCCGTTTTTTTATAGTGAGCAATCAATCACATTGGTGGATACGAGTATGCCTGATCCCGGAAAAACAAGTGATGCAATATTTAACATCGCCACTGCGGATGCCTTGTTGAATTATTTAAAAATCGTCGGAGGAGGAACGCTGGTATTATTTACATCACGCAAGCAAATTATAGAAGTTTTTGATATCCTTTATAAAGAGTTAAAAAATATTGGTTTGGACCTCTTCGCTGATGGAATAAATGGAAGGCGACAAATCTTGATAAATGAAATGAAGAAAAACCCGAATGCAGTGATATTTGGTGCAAGAGCTTTCTGGGAAGGCATTGATCTGCCCGGAGAATCCTTAAGAACCTTGATAATGGTTCGACTTCCTTTTGATCCACCAACAATTCCTCTTACTGAAGCTATAATGAAGGAATATGCGAGTAAAAACAAAGATGGGTTTACTGAATACTGTCTGCCAAGAGCAATTCTACGTTTTAGACAAGGATTTGGAAGATTGATTCGAACACAAAATGATCGAGGAGTTTTTGTCGTACTGGATAAAAGATTGATCACCAAACAATATGGACGTGCTTTTATCAATTCTTTACCCCAACAAGAGTATCTTGCAGGAGATACAGCAACTCTTGTGGAAGAAGTATCTTCGTGGTTTTCATGACGGGAGGTAGAAATAATTGAAAAAGAATAAATTCCCGGTGATGCCGGAATCTATAGATATGATTCTTGCCGGACTTGCTTGTGCGTTGGTATTTTATTATTGGTTTGGCATTTGGGGTGTATTGCCTCCAGTGTTATTTATTGCGTTTGTTTTATATTTTTTTCGCAATCCGAAAAGGGAATATATAGGACCAGAAAATGATTTGATTTCACCTGCTGACGGTGTGATCCAGTATATTGGCGAAGTGGATGAAAATCGATATATAAAGGGTAGAACGATCAAAATCAGTATCTTTATGAATGTTTTTAATGTTCATGTTAATCGTTTGCCTATTGATGCCAATATCGAATACGTGGATTATGTAAAGGGCAAGTTTTTACCCGCGTTTAAGAGTCGGCATCCGATATAAATGAACGCAATTATTTAGGTATTAGCAGCTTGTTATATCCGGACAAAAAAATTCTTTTGGTCCAGATAACTGGTTTTATAGCCCGCCGCATAGTATGTTGGGCAAAACCGGCAGAAAAATATTCGCGTGGAGATTTGTTTGGATTGATTAAGTTTTGGCTCGTGTGTAGAAATATATGTGCCTTTGGGGACTGATATAATTGTACGATGTGGACAAAGGTTCGCGGAGGCGAGACGGTCTTGGGGAGGATCAAAAATGAGTAAAAGACTTATTCCCAATATTATTACATTATCAAATATGATACTGAATTCTTTCGCTGAGATACACAATGAATGGACTTTATAAAGAAGCAGCTGTATCCGTTTTGTTTGCGATGGTCCTGGATGGTATGGATGGAAGATTAGCAAGGCATTTAAATGTTACCTCAGATTTTGGGAAAGAGCTCGATTCTTTATCTGACCTTGTCTCCTTCGGCGTCGCCCCAGCTTTGCTCACTTATTCAAGTGTTTTGCTAAACTATAAATTTTAGGATTGATGATATCGATAATATTTGTTTTATGTGGAGCGGTAAGACTAGCCAGATTCAATGTTTTGAATATAAAAGAATATTTTGTGGGGATCCCTATAACTTTTGCAGGACCACTTATGGCAATATTCGTCTTACTATCGAATAATTTACCGGTCGTGTTTTTTCCAGTACTAATGCTGATACTTGCTGCGCTTATGGTGAGCAATATTAAAGTTCCAAAATACTAAGTTTTAGGAGGAATATAAGATGGATCTAGCTAAAATTGAAAAAGCAGTCAGAGATATTTTGATTGCAATTGGTGAAGATCCTGAAAGAGAAGGATTGATTGAAACACCCAAGCGTTATGCAAAGATGTGTGAAGAGATTTATTCCGGTTTGACGGAGGATCCGCATAAGCACCTCGAGGTTTGTTTTAACGAACAGCATGAAGAAATGGTACTGATACGCGATATCCCTTTGTATTCCTTTTGTGAACACCATTTGTTGCCATTTTATGGTTTCGCTCACGTAGCCTACATTCCGCGTGCGGGCAAGGTCACTGGACTGTCAAAACTGGCAAGGGTTGTTGAAGGATATGCACGGAGGCCTCAACTCCAAGAAAGATTGACTTCTCAAATAGCTGATGCGCTTGTGCGAGGTTTGAGTCCGCAGGGGGTCATAGTAGTATTGGAAGCTGAACATATGTGCATGACACTTCGCGGAGTCAGTAAACCTGGAAGCAAGACGATCACCTCTGCGGTCAGAGGGATCTTTCGCTCAAACGAAATAACCAGAGCAGAAGCACTTTCACTAATATTTGGGGGTAAAAAATAATAATGAGGATATTGCTGACAAACGATGACGGGATTATGGCTCCAGGCATACAAGCTCTCGCAAAACGAATGGTTGATCTGGGCGAGGTCGTGCTGGTTGCTCCGGATACAGAGCGGAGCGCTTCTGGACACGGGATAACCATATTAGACCCAATTAGAGTAAAACCTGTAAAAATAAGCAGTATAAGCGAAGCATGGGCAATATCCGGAACTCCTGCAGATTGTGTAAAAATGGCTGTGCAGGAATTTTTTAAAGATGGCTGTGACATGATTTTGTCGGGTATAAACCATGGACCCAACTTGGGAACAGATGTTCTTTATTCGGGTACTGTTTCTGCAGCAATAGAAGGAAGTATTTTAGGCATTCCCTCCGTAGCAGTCTCGCTTGCTTCTTTTGCTGTTGAATCTGATTATTCACTATCAGCAGATATTGCTCATAGCATAGCAGAACAATTGTTCAAGAAGAAGGCTAATCTGCCGCCAAATACACTGTTGAATGTGAATATACCTGATGTTGAAGCAAATCTGATCAAGGGTTATAGAATAACAAAACTGGGAGTGAGAGAATACAGCAATGTTTTTGATAGGCTTGTTGATCCTAGAGGGAATACATATTATTGGCTTAAAGGAGAACTTGTAAAACAGGATGAAATGGATCCGGATCTTGATACTGTGGCGATCAAGGAAAAATATATATCGATTTCACCCGTCCACTTTGATTTGACAAACTATCGAATAATGAAAGATATAAGAAAATGTGGATTTGAAGAACTCAGCTTGAACATATAATTGATGATATGACCAACAAAAAGAAGGAATTTAATCTTTTTTGATGTATTTTTATTTATTGTGTTGCTTAAGATATGATTTGCCTGCTGGCAATTGATATACTATTTTTTAAGGAGGGACCTGTATTGAAAGTATATCCAACCAATAAGATTAGAAACGTGGGCATCCTTGCACATGGAGGAGCTGGGAAGACTTCTCTCGCTGAGGCCATGCTTTTTAATGCAAGTCATACCACAAGATTGGGCAAGGTGGATGATGGAACTACGACAACAGATTATTTGCCTGAAGAAATCAAAAGAAAAGTAACCGTAAATACAACGACGGCCCCGGTCGAGTGGAAAGATCATAAGATCAATTTATTAGATACGCCTGGATACGCTGATTTTATAGGTGAAGTAAAAAGCGCTCTGCGCGCAGTTGACGGTATGATTTTGATCGTCGATGGAGTTGCAGGTGTTGAGGTACAAACTGAGGTCCATTGGGAGGCCGCAGAAGAATTGGGTATGCCAAGAATTATTTTTGTAAATAAACTTGATCGTGAAAATGCAAACTATGAAAGGGTCCTGGATGATCTGAAAAACCATTTCGGGCATCATGTGACGCCGCTGATGATCCCAATCGGAAGTGAAGAAAACTTTACTGGTGTTATTAATGTTCTTACAAATAAAGCATATACCGTTGAGGGAAATAAAGTAAAAGAAGTTGCGTTCCCGAATGAAATGGCAAGTGAAATCGAAACCTATCATGATGCACTAGCTGAAGCAGCAGCCGAGGGTGACGATGAAATAATGCTAAAATATCTTGACGGCGAGGCGCTAAGTGAAGAGGAAATATACAGAGGATTAAAGCGGGTATTTCTGCAGCAAAAATTGTTCCGGTTTTTTGCGGATCAGCCACTAAAAATATCGGGATACATTCGCTGATGGATTCAATTATTGAGTTGCTTCCTTCTCCGGCAGATATTCCTGAAATGAAAGATAAAAATCCAGAAACAGAACCCCTTGCAGCCATTGTATTCAAAACTCTTGCTGATCCATTTGTAGGTAAATTAAGTTTTTTGAGAGTCGTCAAGGGTGTATTAAAGAGCGATATGACATTGTTCAATGTGAACAAAGAGAAGGAAGAAAGATTTGGATCTCTGATCGTTATGCGAGGTAAGAATCAGGATACAGTAACCGAAGCTCAAGCCGGCGATATTGTCGCGATAGCAAAACTAACAGATACTACAACGGGAGATACGCTTGGGGTCAAGGGAAAAACAGAGCCTTTATCCGGGGTAGACTTCCCCGAACCAACATTCTCTGTTGCGGTTGAGGCTAAATCTAGAAATGACGAAGACAAAGTTGGCATGGCTTTAAACAGGATCATGGAAGAAGACCCGACCCTTCGATTAGAAAAAAATACAGAAACAAAACAAACAATATTAACTGGTATCGGTGAACAGCATCTTGATATAGTGATTGAAAGAATGAGTAGAAAATTTGGCGTAGAAGTTAACACGACTACACCAAAAGTTCCTTACAGAGAAACCATAAGAGGGGCTGCAGAATTTGAATACAAACACAAAAAACAGTCTGGCGGACATGGTCAATATGGGCATGTGAAGTTGAGATTTGAACCTCTCCCTGATAAAGATTTCGAATTTGCAGAAACAATTTTTGGGGGAGTCGTACCCAAAAACTATCATCCAGCGGTAGAAAAAGGAGTTCGTGAAGCCATGAGCGAGGGCATTCTTGCTGGATATCCCGTTTCTAACATAAAGGTTACTCTTTTCGACGGATCTTACCATGATGTTGATTCTTCTGAAATGTCATTTAAAATAGCAGCAAACATGTGCTTTAAAAAAGGTGTTGAAAAATCCCAACCGGTTATCATGGAGCCTATAATGAATGTTGAAGTTTATGTGCCTGAACAGTTTATGGGGGACATTATAAGTGATATTAATGGTAAGCGCGGAAGAATACAGGGAATGGAACCGCAAGGCAAAAAACAGGTGATCAAAGCGCAAGTACCTTTGGCGGAAATGTATAGATATGCGATCGATTTAAAATCAATCACTCAAGGCCGCGGGAGTTTCTCGATGTCATACGATCATTACGAAGACGTTCCGCACCAAATAGCAAAGGAAATAATCGAAAAAGCTGCAAAAACTAAAGCTCAAGAGGAATAGTAAATTAAAAAGAACCGGATCACTTTCAAAGTGACCCGGTTCTGTACCAATTAACTATAAAAATAAACTATTTTACTATAAGGATAGGAGATTTAACACAATTCAAAACTTTAGTGGCAACGCTCCCCAAAACGAAGCGCGAAACGGGATTAAGACCACGGCTTCCCATTATTACCAAACTATAGTTATTTTTATCCGCTTCATCGCATATCAATTCGGCGGCGTCTCCTGCAAGAATTTTAGAAGAGACTTCGATGCCGGCTGATTTAAAAATCTCCAGCCCTTTGGCTAAAATCTTTTCTGAATCTTTGATCAACAATTCTTCTAGAGCAACTTTGTCGTAGACTACTCTGTTTGAATAAGAGTGAATAGAGTCTCTGACATGCAGTAAATCAATTTTAGAATTATCAAGCTGAGCTAAACGCACCGCGTATTCGGCAGCCTTTACCGAATGCTTTGAACCATCATAAGCAAGTAATATTTTACCAAACATTTTATTGCCCCTTTCCTCATATGCATATTCTTTTAAGTTATATTTTTCTATACACTTTTGTATATTCCTCTAAAATAATAAAAATATATACCGCTTATTTGCGCCGGGAGGGTTTTTTATATGAAAAAAATCAGTTTGATATTTATTATTATGTTTGTTTTTTCCGCCGGTTGCACAAACAAAGAAAAGATGACAGATTATTTTCCGTATTACGAAAACACGACACTTCACTACGAGGGAACCGGAAATGAGTACGCTTCCTACGTCGCTTATACTGATTATCTTGACACAGGCAGAATACAAATGAGAATTAACAACGGTGGTACCGAGATGACAAAAGTTTATGAAATAACGGATAATAAAATATCGCTGATATATCAAGAAGAGGAGTTTTATCACAGAGAAAAACTGATCGATAGAGTTTATTCAAATGAAGAAATATTGTTAATGGAGCCACTTAAAAAAGGAACACAGTGGATCTTGCCAGACGGCAGGACGAGAGCGATCACAGCAACAAGGATCAATATTGATACACCGATTGGTGAATTTAAGGCAATAGAAGTCACAACCATCAATACCGATAGTATTTCAAAGGATTACTATGCTGCAGGAATAGGACATATAAAAAGCGTATTTATTGCAAAAGACTACGAGGTTTCATCATCGCTTGAAACAATTGATCCCCAAACTTCCTGGGACCAAGTTATAAAAGTATATTATCCAAATATAAACGATGAAAGGTTTTATTTTATTGATCAAAATATAAGCTTTCACACAAATGATTCGATTGAAGATGCATTTGAGTATTTGTTGAAAACTGATCCTCCAGAGGGATTCGGAGCATTGCTTGGCAATAATGTGGAAATCATGAGTATTGATCGCTTAAAAGATAATTCTGTACACATCGATTTTTCAAAAGAATTTATTCGCGAAATGAATGCCGGAGCAAATTTTGAAGGAATGATCCTGCAGTCTGTGGTTAACACGATAGGTGATTACTACCGAGTCGAACAAGTGCTTTTAACCATCGAAGGGGCACCCTATTCTTCCGGGCATTTTGAATTTGCGGAGGGAGAGAAATTATCGGTAGATCATACAAACATTCAAGAGGTTATCAAATAAAAAATAGGTTTATAAAAGAATATGGAGAGGGGGATAGTTGTTAGTATTATTTTACGATAGGAGAGATGATATATGTCAAATGAAAAAAAAAGAACAAACATCCAGTCCTTGCATGGAAAACTATGTGTAGCTCTGTATGAACAGCTTGGTGATGTTGTATTGCCAATTATAAAGGAAACGTACGGGGCATATGGTCGCGAGCTGGGTACCGGACTTAAAAGGAAATGGGATCCAAAGAGTTTCGATACTGCAATAAGCTCATTCGCTAAAATGTGCAATGATGGTGGCATGCCATTGGAGATAAGAATAGAAGGAGATACAGTATATGTCAAAGGGACTGTATGTCCTTTCAAACTTGAGGGTACATATTATAAAGTATGTGAAGCTATGATGGAGATGGACTTGGAAATGCTAAGAGTTCTTACTGGAGAAGAAAGGCTTAATATGTCTATCGAAAAAACTATTGCTGCAGGAGATCAAGCATGCGAAATGATATATTCTGTTAATAATGGGAAAGAGGCTGTGGATCAATAGATGGCGATAATAAATCAGTTTTGTCAACTAAAATATTGCAAAAAAAAATAGGTTTAGCAAACGCTAAACCTTGTTTTTACATGGCAGGGGCGGCAGGAATCGAACCCGCAACCAACGGATTTGGAGTCCGCTACTCTACCAGTTGAGCTACACCCCTGTTATTTACACATTGCTCATTATATGACAAGATATTTATTATGTCAATTAATAAGATTTAGTGGAAAATGGTTTGCTCGGCAGGCATGCAGAAAGTGCTTAGGAGCTATTATTGAGGCTGGAAAAGCTATTGCTTTATACTGATAAAGTGATATAATATTAGAAGGATTTTACAGACTGAAATTGGAGGAATTTTAAATGAAGAAGTTAATATCTTTGCTTTTGGCGTTAACCATGGTTCTTGCACTGACTGCATGTGGAAATTCGGAAAAAAATCCGACAACAAATCAGTCCCAGGATGAAAGTGATTTGAGTTATATTAAAGGTAATGGAAAGCTGATAATTGGTTATACCGATTATGCTCCCATGAATTATACAGATGAAAGTGGCACTTTTACCGGCTTTGACACAGAACTGGCAACTATAGTCTGTGATGAACTTGGTGTTGAGCCTCAATTTGTAGAAATCAACTGGGATACAAAGTGGAACTGAATGCAAAATCCATGAAGCTGCATATGGAACGGTCTGACAATCAACGACGATCGTTTAAAAACCATGGAAATCACCCAGCCTTATGTAAAGAATGCACAGGTGGTTGTGATGAGGGAAGACGCTGCTTATGAAGGTACTGCATCCTTAATTGGCAAAAATGTTGCGGCAGAGCAAGGCTCCGCCGGCGAAAGCACCATTCAGGAGACGATAACCTGAAGCAGAGCAATATTGTTCCAAAACATTGCAGACGCTGAAGCCCTGATGGAAGTGAAAGCCGGAACTGCTGACGCAGCTGTATTAGACTTGACATTGGCAAATACCATGACAGGTGAGGGCACCAGCTATGCTGATATTACCATCGTAGATCGCTTGGCGGAAGAGAATTATGAGGTGCGCCTTTCCGAAAGGGTTCTGACATTTGTACAGAAGTGAATAAAATATTTGACGAATTAATTGCAGATGGTACCATGAGTGATTTAGCAGAAAAAAATACGGACTGGATCTGGCTAAATAGCTAGATGATATATAGAAAATGGGTATGGGGCAGAGGATAAACCTTTGCCTCTTAGTTTATCTATTGAGGTTAGAAAAATATGAATCAGATTCCTGTGATCATTGAACGTTTATCCGAGAGCTTTCTTATCAATTGCAAGCTCTTTACCTTAACGCTTTTATTCTCACTGCCCTTAGGGTTGTTGATTGCTTTTGGTTCCATGAGCCGCTTTCGCCCCATCCGTTGGCTAGTACGAACATTTGTATGGACTATACGTGGAACGCCGTTGATGCTTCAGCCATTATTATTTTCTACGGACCAGGTCTTTTGGAAATGCATTTTCCTGGCCAAATGGTTCGTCAGGACGTTTGTTGCAGCTGTTGTTGCCTTTGTCATCAACTATGCCTGTTATTTTTCGCAGAGATTTATCGAGGCGGCATTGAAAACATGCCGAGGGTCAATATGAAGCTGGACAAGTCTTGGGCATGACAAAGAGGCAGATATTTTTCAAGGTGACACTGCTTCAAGTAATTAAGCGCATCCTTCCGCCAATGGGTAATGAGGTGATTTTTAGTGAAGGATACATCTCTTGCCCGCATCATTGCAAATAAAAGAGATTATTATGATGGCTGGAGAATATAGCAGTAAAGGATGTTGGCCTCTCTTTGCTACAGGGATCTATTTCCTTGTATTTGTGGGTGTTTTAACCTTACTGCTTGATTGGTTGGAAAAGAAGCTGCATTATTTCCGTACATAGAGAGGAGGGAATTATAATGGCAATTTTAGAAGTCAAAAACATTGTAAAAAATTTCCGAACCTATCCCACAGTTTGAAGAAAAGTTGATTTTCCTTAGATAAAGGAGAGACAATCGCAATTATCGGTTCTTCCGGAAGCGGAAAGACCACGTTGCTGCGTTGCCTTAACTTTCTGGAACGACCTGACAAGGAAGCATCACTGTGAATAATAAGGTGATTTTTGACGCAATGGATCCCGATACCCAACGAGAAAGAGAAGTGAGGAAAAAGCGCTTGCATTTTGGTTTGGTTTTTCAGTTTCAACTGTTTCCTCAATATACAGTCCTGAAAAATGTTACATTGGCAGCAGAACTTTTAGCTAGAGAGCGCCCCGAACTATAAAAAATAAAAGCTATATTGAAAGAGATTCAGGATCAGGGCAAAATGTTACTTTCTCGGGTTGGTCTATCTGATAAGTTGGAGCTGTTTTCCCCATGAGATATCTGGTGGACGCTTAGCGTGTAGCCATTGGCCGCGCAGCCAGCATTAGAACCGGATATTTTATGTTTTGATGAACCCACTTCTGCCTTAGATCCTGAGCTTACCGGTGAAGTGCTGAAGGTAATTCCGGAATTTGGCAGAACGCAACACTACAATGATCATCGTGACTCATGAGATGGACTTCGCCCGAGACGTGGCAGACCGGGTCATCTTTATGGATGAAGGTGTGATTATCGAGCAAGGTCCTCCACGAGAAGTGTTTGAGGGGCAATCCCAGGGGAGGAGAGGACTAAGCAGTTTTTGACCCGCTACAAGCAAGGGTAAGGTAACATCAGATTATTATTCATGTCCACTATCTGCATAATTTGTGCAATCTTAATAATACCCATTCTGAGCTTTTTTCCGTAGTCGGCATTTAGTATTTTATATTCAAAAACGAAAAAATAAAAACTCCCGCAAACCTTGCGAGAGTTAGTTATGCATGGCAGGGCGGCAGGAATCGAACCCGCAACCAACGGATTTGGAGTCCGCTACTCTACCAGTTGAGCTACACCCCTGTTATTTACACATTGCTCATTATATGACAAGATATTTATTATGTCAATTACTTGGACAAAGGTTGAATAAGCATATAATTAACATGTGTACAAATTATTCGATATGTAATAATATGGTAATTGATTAAACAAGCGAGGAGTGACGAATATGAGGGTGATTTTCCATGGACATTCTTGTTTCTCAATATTAACAGATCGATATCATATAATCATAGACCCTTTTTTTATACGGGCAATCCAAAAGCAGAAATAAAAGTTGATGAAATTAAGCCGACGCACATTTTATTGACACACGGACATCAAGATCACCTTGGAGACGCTATATATCTTTCAAAAAAATCAAAAGCTATAATAATTGCACCGAATGAGCTTGGTTTATATTGTGCGAGTTTAAAGGCGCTCTGGTTCATCGAATGCATATAGGAGGAAGCTGAGGAACTTTGAATTTGGCTGGGTGAAGCTCACTCCTGCGTAGCATGGTTCAGCGGTTGTAGAAAATAACAAGATAATATATACTGGTACACCTTGCGGTTATATTATCAGGATTGAGATAAGTATATTTATCATGCCGGAGATACGGGATTGTTTGGTGACATGTCATTGATCGGTGATTCATATGATTTGACCTGTGCTATGATACCCATCGGAGATAATTATGTCATGGGGCCAGAAGATGCAATCAAAGCAGCGGAAATGTTGAACCCAAAAATCGTAATACCAATGCATTACAATACTTTCCCGGAAATTGAACAAGACCCGGAAGATTTTGCTCAGAGAACCAATGCTATTTTAGCTGAAAACAGAGTTAGAGTACTATCCCCCGGCGACTATATCAGCATATAAAATATATACGCAGGAAGGTGAAGCTTTTATAGAGAGATACTATATGCTTGCTTTTCACCGAATAATGTACAACAGCATGAATAAATATTTCTCAATAATACCAAAGCATTTTGGTTCTTGGTGTGAAGCATGGAAGAGGATATGTAATTTTAATGAACTAGGTTTTACTTCCGATAAGGTAAATATACTATTGCAGGCAAAGAAACAAACAGATCCGATAAGGAACTTTGAATATCTGGAAAAGAAAAGTATAAAGGCATTAACTATAAATGATCCTGATTATCCAAAAAGCTTGAGAGAAATTCATAATTGCCCTTGTGTAATATACAATATCGGCAATAAAGAACTTCTGCACAAAGAAGCTGTAGCTATAATTGGTTCACGCAGTGCAACCCCTTATGGACTCAAACAAGCTGCAAAGCTTGCTGAACAATTGAGCGGCTGCGGATTGACAGTAGTAAGTGGTTTAGCAAGAGGACTAGATGCTGAAGCTCATTCCGGTGCCTTGAAAGCTGCAGGAAAGACTGTGGCTGTATTGGGATCAGGTATCGATATCTCTTATCCGCGAGAAAACTATAAGTTGTATAAGGAGATTTGCGAATATGGACTTGTGATCAGCGAGTATCCACCTCAGATACCGCCCTTAAGACATCATTTCCCGTCGAGAAACAGGATGATCAGCGGACTAAGTC
Source organism: Peptococcaceae bacterium (assembly GCA_040767105.1). Lineage (GTDB taxonomy): Bacteria > Bacillota > Peptococcia > DRI-13 > PHAD01 > JAXGPE01. The sequence continues at coordinate 30,926 of JAXGPE010000005.1, forward strand.
TAGGTGTGCTCATAATCGAGGCTGCTGCACGGAGCGGTACACTTATCACATGCGATTATGCTCTTGATCAGGGGAAAGAAGTATTCGCTCTCCCGGGTCCGGTAACAAGCTCTAATAGTATAGGTACATTGAGATTGATCCAAAGTGGTGCAAAACTGGTGATCGATGTACATGATATATTGAATGAGCTTCCGCTAAATATAGATAGCTTGATTTTGCAGGAAGATAAACAAGCTATTTCTGATGATTATGATAAAAGCAAAGAGACGCTATTAAAATATTTTTCATGGGAACCTGTTCATATCGATAAGCTGCTCTGTGTTTCAAATAGAGGTAAAATTGATCAAGAAGTATTGCTGGATATGGAAATTAAAGGATTGATAAAACAGCTGCCAGGAAAGTATTATGTAAGGGTGTAGATTTTATGAATCAGAGGTGAATATTTTTGTCAAAAACACTTGTAATTGTTGAGTCTCCGGCTAAAGCTAAAACCATAGGAAAGTTTTTGGGTAAAAAATATATAGTGAAAGCATCAATGGGTCATGTTCGCGATCTACCCAAAAGTCAGCTTGCCGTCGATGTAGAAAATGATTTCAGCGTAAGATATATTACAATTCGTGGCAAAGGAGACTTAATTAAGGAGTTGAAATCTGCAGCCCAAAAGTCGGAACACATTTTGCTGGCAACTGACCCTGACCGAGAGGGAGAGGCTATTGCGTGGCACTTAAAAGAATTATTGGGTATATCTGAAAAAGAAAAATGTCGAGTAGAATTTAACGAAATAACGCAAAAGACGATCACTGATGCTGTAAAAAATCCACGAGAGGTAAATTATCAACTCGTTAATGCTCAACAAACCAGAAGGGTATTGGATAGACTTGTCGGGTATAAATTAAGTCCTTTGTTGTGGCGAAAAATAAAAAAAGGTTTAAGCGCCGGGAGGGTCCAGTCTGTAGTAGTAAGATTGATTTGTGATCGCGAGAATGAAATAAACAAATTCATCGAGGAAGAGTATTGGTCGATAACTGCATCGCACCATAAGGATAAAGTAAAATTTGAATCAAAACTACAAAAAATAGATAATAAAAAGGCTTATATAAAAAATGAGGCTAAAGCAAAAGAAATACTTCTGGATATTGGCCAGGATCAATTTGTTGTAAGTGATATTTCAAAAAAGAAACAAAGGAAAAATCCTGCGCCTCCATTCATAACAAGCACACTTCAACAGGAAGCTTACCGTAAATACGGATATGCAGCAAAAAAAACTATGATCATCGCCCAACAACTTTATGAAGGTATTGACTTGAGCAAAGCTCAAGGAACTGTCGGGTTGATAACGTATATGCGGACGGATTCCACAAGAATAAGTGAAGAAGCTAAAAATTCAGCTCTACTATATATTAAGGATAATTACGGAATTGACTATGTCCCTGAAATAGCAAAAAAACATAATTCAAAAGTTAAAATACAAGGTGCCCATGAATGTGTTCGCCCAACTGATGTAAATTTAATGCCTGATAAAATCAAAGAGTTTCTTTCTGCTGAACAATATAAAGTATATCGATTGATTTGGGAAAGATTTCTGGCATCTCAAATGGCCCCGGCGATAATTGATTCAACTTCAGCGAATTTTATCGTTAAAAAATATCAATTTAAAGCAACCGGGTCAGTAACTATATTTCAAGGATATACTAAAATTTATATCGAAGGAAAAGACGAGCAGGAAAATGAAACAGGGGGTAGCTTACCTGATTTAAAAGCTGGAGAAGCGATATCCGCAAAAGAGCTGATCCCAAAACAGCATTTCACCCAACCTTTGCCAAGATTTACCGAAGCTACTTTGATCAAAACTCTTGAAGAAAATGGTATAGGTCGTCCAAGTACATATGCTCCTATTTTAGATACGATTCTCAGTCGTGGATATGTTGTAAAAAGGCAAAAGCAATATTCGCCAACAGAATTAGGTTGTGTGGTTATCGATTTATTAAAAAACTATTTTCCGGAAATAATCAGTACGGAGTTTACCGCACGCCTTGAGAAACAATTGGATGGTGTTGAAACAGGCGAAACTGAATGGAAAGAAATGCTTAATAATTTCTATGGACCATTCTATAAGGAATTAGAAAAGGCTGAAAATGAAATCGGAAAAATTGAATTAAAAGAAGAGGAATCTGATGTAAAGTGTGAAAATTGTGGTAAGTTGATGGTTTATAAAATGGGAAGATTCGGCAAATTTTTAGCGTGCCCCGGATTTCCCCAATGTCGAAATACAAAACCAATTCTTGAAGAAACAGGCATTGCCTGTCCTAAATGCAGTGAAGGACGTATTGTGATACGATCTTCGCGTAAAGGCAAAAAATTTTATGGTTGCAGTACTTATCCTAACTGCGATTACGTTTCATGGGATGAGCCGGCAGGGGAAAAATGCCCGAGATGCAGCAACGATTTATATATAAAGAGGAATAAAGCAGGAGTGAAGGCCTATTGCATAAGTAAAGACTGCGGATTTGAAAAAAAGTTGAATGAGGAACAAAATGGATAGCATAAATATTATTGGCGCAGGCCTTGCGGGTAGTGAAGCCGCATGGCAGATCGCAAAAAGAGGTTTTAAGGTCAGATTATACGAGATGCGGCCAAACGTTATGACTCCAGCTCATCACACTTCAAAATTTGCCGAATTAGTTTGTAGTAATTCTTTGAAGGCGGATACCCTTGATAGTGCATCCGGCCTATTGAAACAGGAATTGCGCTTGCTGGATTCCCTGATAATTAGCAATGCTGAAAAAACGAAAATACCTGCCGGAGGGGCTCTGGCGGTTGATCGAGAGGCTTTTTCAGAATCTATTACGGAAAAACTGTTAGGATTGACAAATATCGAAATAATTAGAAATGAAGTTGTAAATATCGATGATCGAGAAATTACTATCGTAGCCACAGGTCCACTTACCAGCAAGAAATTATCAGAACAGCTACAGCTTATAACCGATCAAAAATTTTTGTATTTTTATGATGCCGCAGCTCCTTTGATCGAGGCTGACTCGATAGATGATTCAAAAGTATTTTGGGCTTCCCGTTATGGAAAAGGTACTGCAGATTACCTTAACTGTGCAATGTCCAAGGAAGAATATGACAGGTTTTATTCTGCCCTGATCAACGCAGAAACACAACCCTTAAAGGAATTCGAAAAGCAAAAGACTTTTGAAGGGTGTATGCCTATTGAGGTAATTGCTAAAAGAGGTTATAAGACAATGCTTTTTGGACCATTAAGGCCCGTAGGCCTTCATTCAGAAGCTATTGATGCAAATAAGCCATATGCAATTGTACAGCTTCGCAGGGACAATGCAGCGAAAACACTTTTCAATATGGTCGGATTCCAAACAAATTTAAAATGGAAAGAACAAAAGAACGTTTTCAGATTGATCCCGGGACTTGAAAAAGCAGAATTCGCAAGATTTGGAGTCATGCATCGCAATACATTTATCAATTCCCCCAAAATACTTCTTCCGACAAAACAACTTAAACTAAGAAGAAACATATTGATCGCGGGTCAATTATCCGGGGTTGAAGGATATATGGAATCAACAGCTTCCGGACTTCTGGCCGGAATTAATGCGGTGAGGATCATAAGTGGAGAAGAACCGCTTATTATGCCGCGAAACACCGCATTTGGCTCATTGATGCATTATATTACCAACGCTGATCCGGATGATTTTCAACCTGCAAATATTAATTTTGGGTTACTTCCGGAATGGCCAAAAGAGCTTAAAGATAAAAGAGAAAAAAAGCTATGTATCGCAAATAGGGCTATTGAATCAATGATAGAGTTTATTAATAAGCATAAATTGTAATGAGCAGACTTTAGGAACAAATACAGGGGGTCCTACACTTGCTTTTGACCGTTTTGACAGATAGTTATTTTGAATATTTGAAGAGTGAAAGGAATATTTCTGACAAAACTGTTAATTCGTATAACAGTGACTGGCAGGATTTTTATCATTATTTAGAGGAAATAGCAGGCTATGAGCTTGCCAGTTTAAACGCGGAACTTATCAACCATACTTTAGTGCGAAGTTATCTCGCTTATTTAAATAAAAGAGGGCTTAGCAAATCAACAATTGCCAGAAGACTGTCTTCGCTAAGAAGCTTTTTCAAATATTTGATGCATAAAGAAATATTAATAAAGAATCCATTAAATTATGTTTCTACACCAAAACTCTCACGTAAATTACCGCGTTATCTTGAACAACCAGAAATGCAAAGACTTCTTGATACACAAAAAAATAGCTCATGGTCTGATAAAAGAAATAGAGCGATCCTTGAGCTTTTATATGGAGCTGGCTTAAGAGTTAGTGAACTAGTTAAACTGGATGTACAAAGCATTGATTTTAACTCTGGCTATTTAAAGGTGATGGGAAAAGGTAGTCGTGAAAGGATTCTGCCAATTGGAAAAAGTGCCATCACTGCTATTTTGGATTACATTGAAGCGTCTTCAGATTTATTTACTTCTTCAAACGCAGCATTGTTTTTAAACAATAAAAAAAGTCGTTTAAGTGATCGGTCTGTACGCAATATTGTAAAACAAAAGTGCAAAATAGCATCAACAAAAGAAATACTCTCCCCGCACGGTTTTAGACACAGCTATGCTTCTCATTTGCTTGATAACGGTGCGGATCTGAGGATAGTTCAGGAACTATTAGGTCATAAAAAACTTTCTTCGACGCAAATATATACACATGTCTCACGTAATAAACTCAGAAATATATACCAAAAAAGTCACCCCCGAGCATAAAAATATATTGCTTGAATATACTGAAAATACTATTGATGAAATAAAAATATTTGCGTATACTTTAATGAGTCAGGCATAATTTGGGATAATATATAGGGGGAAATTCAATGAAATCCTTACTGGAAAAAACCAGAACTGTCAATAAATTGCTGCAAAAATCAGCCGGACATCCTGTTGAATTCACTGAAATGGCAAAAGTACTTTGTGATTTGATCGACGCTAATGTATATATTGTCGGAAAAAGAGGAAGAATTCTTGGCTATGCATTTATGGACGGATTTCAGTGTAATGTAATGGAGGATATTATAAACATTTCAGAGAGGTTCCCGGAGTCCTATAACAATGGATTGATGCAGATCAACCAAACAGATTCAAATATTAGAAAAACAAAACAATGATTGCATATTTATAAAAGGCTCAAATAAAACCTGCCCATTTGGAGGAAAGATCCAGACTGATTGTTCCAATTTTAGGAGGGGCGAAAGACAAGGAACGCTTGTTTTGGCCAAATATAACGTAGATTTCGAATATGAAGATTTGATCCTTGCTGAATACGGCGCTACAGTTGTGGGTATGGAAATCTTAACGTTCAAAGGCTGAACGTATAGAAGAAGAGACTAGAAATAAGGCTGCTGTTCAGATAGCCATTGGGACGCTTTCATATTCTGAACTTGAGGCAATCGAACATATATTCGGAGAGCTTGGTGGAAAAGAGGATTGCTGGTAGCAAAAATAGCGGATAGAGTTGGAATAACCCGTTCGGTTATTGTTAATGCTTTGAGAAAATTTGAAAGTGCAGGAGTTATAGAATCAAAATCTCTAGGGATGAAAGGTACATATATAAGGATATTGAATGATACTCTTTTGGATGAGCTTAATAAAAGGCACTAAATCATTGGATTAATAGAGCTCAAAAGTTAAATATTCATATCTTGATTTTATATGAAACTGATTAATTATATATTAATAAGCAGAATCTAATCGGAGTAAAATAAATATATACTGTTCATTAATGATATGATATAATACCTTTCAGTGTATTACACACGCCTACGGATTCATTATCGGTGCCCCAAAAGGGTGATTAATGAAAATGATGCAGGCGGAGGAAAACAACCGAAAAGAAAAGGAGGTGCACATGTCTGTTATCTCAATGAAACAATTGCTTGAGGCTGGAGTGCACTTTGGACACCAAACTCGTCGTTGGAATCCCAAGATGGCACCATACATATTTACAGAAAGAAATGGGATTTACATTATCGATTTGCAAAAAACTGTCAAGAAAGTTGATGAAGCTTTGAATTTCTTCGCAGCACTGTTGCTGAAGGTAGGCATATATTATTTGTAGGTACGAAGAAACAAGCTCGGAAACTATCAAAGACGAAGCGATCCGCTGCGGTATGTACTATATTCATGAACGTTGGCTTGGTGGTACACTGACAAATTACAATACAATACAAAAAAGGATACAAAGACTTAAAGAATTGGAGAGCATGCAAGAAAATGGAACTTTCGAAGTGCTTCCCAAAAAAGAAGTTGCCAAGCTGCTTGCAGAAGCTGAGAAACTTGAACGTTTTCTCGGCGGTATAAAAGATATGCACGGATTACCCGGTGCAATGTTTATAATTGACCCGCGTAAAGAACATATCGCAATCGCTGAAGCAAGAAAACTTAGTATCCCGATAGTCGCTGTGGTCGATACAAATTGTGATCCTGATGAAATCGATTATATCATTCCTGGAAATGATGATGCCATCAGAGCAGTGAGATTGATAACATCAAAAATGGCAGATGCTGTTTTAGACGCTAATCAAGGCCAAGGTAATGAATCTCAAAAAGACGCCAAAGAGGACGTATCAGTGATGATTCCTGATCAGCAATCATCATCAGAGGAACAAGCGTCAGCGGTGCTTGTTTCAGCTGAAGAATCAATAGAAAACTAAATAATTATCGCTATCTGAGCGGGGGACTTGGGGAGGATAAATTACTGACCCCGCTTTGTTCTTGGTTTAGATATAAATAATTTGGGGAGGTGTGGATAATATGGTAACAGCCCAAATGGTTAAAGAGCTCCGCGAAAGAACTGGAGCAGGCATGATGGATTGTAAAAAAGCTTTACTTGAGAATGACGCAAACATGGAAAAGGCGATCGAATATCTTAGGGAAAAGGTTTAGCAGCTGCTGCGAAAAAGGCAGGACGTATCGCTGCAGAAGGCGTAGTTGAAGCTTACATCCACGGGCAGGGACGTATCGGTGTTCTTGCAGAAGTGAATTGCGAAACTGATTTTGTCGCAAACTCCAGAATTTCGTGAATTGGTCAAGGAAATAGCTATGCAGATCGCCGCGTCAAAACCTGAATACGTTTCAAAAGAGCAGGTTCCATCCGAACTAATCATAAAGGAAAAAGAAATATTTAGGCATCAGGCACTAAACGAAGGTAAACCCGAAAAAATCATTGATAAAATGGTCGAAGGAAGAGTAGAAAAGTATTATAAAGAATTATGTTTGCTTGAACAGCCTTATATAAGAGACCCTGAAAAAACGGTCAATCAACTTATTATCGAAAAAATCACAAAAATCGGCGAAAATATTCAAGTGCGTCGTTTCATCAGATTTGAAATGGGCGAAGGACTTGAGAAAAAGCAGGATAATTTTGCCGAAGAAGTAATGGCTCAAATAAATAGATAAATAAAAGAGAGAACACTTCGTGTTCTCTCTTTGCAGATACCATTGATTTGCATCGCGACATAAAAAGGATTTTTATAATATAGCGTAGAAATTTCAATTGGGAGGAAACTTCTTCATGACCAATAAATATAAACGTGTCATAATTAAACTTAGCGGAGAGGCTCTTGCAGAAACAGAGTTATGGTTTGGAACATAGGATACTCGATTCTATTTCGCGCCAAATCAAAGAAATAGTTGATATAGGCGTTGAGACATCCGTAGTTGTTGGAGGAGGAAATATTTGGCGGGGAGTATCCGGAAGCGCGCGCGGCATGGATCGTGCTACAGCTGATTATATGGGCATGTTGGCGACGATTATCAACGCTTTAGCTTTGCAGGATGCTCTTGAAAGCAGAGGTGTAGTTACAAGGGTTTTATCAGCTATAGAGATGAGACAGGTTGCAGAACCATATATACGCAGAAGGGCGATACGCCACCTGAAAAAGGAGGGTAGGGTTGTAATTTTTGCCGCAGGCACGGGTAGCCCTTATTTTTCAACAGATACGACGGCTGCTTTAAGAGCTGCGGAGATTGAAGCTGAGGTTATTCTGATGGCAAAGAAGGTTGACGGAGTGTATGATTCTGACCCTAAAAAGAATCCCTTGGCTAAAAAATATGATTCACTGACTTACATTGATGTTCTGAATAAAGGTTTAGGAGTTATGGATTCAACGGCTACCTCTCTGTGTATGGATAATGGTATTTCGTTGATCGTCTTCAGCATCCTGGAGGAGGGTAATATAAGGAAGGCCATATCAGGCTATAAGATAGGTACTTATGTCGGGAGGGATGACAATAATGCTTAAAGATGTTATGCATGAAACAGAAGAAAAAATGAAAAAGTCAATAGAAATATTACGTAAAGATCTTATGACCATGCGCGCCGGCAGGGCTAATCCCTCAATACTGGATAAGCTCACAGTAGATTATTATGGTGCAATAACACCTCTAAATCAAATCGCTAATATTTCTGCACCAGAACCCAGGCTTATAACTATTCAGCCATGGGACAAAACGATAATTCCTGCGGTGGAAAAATCAATATTAAAATCTGATTTAGGACTGAATCCAAGCAGTGATGGAGCTATAATTCGTATCATAATTCCTCAGTTGACCCAAGAAAGAAGAATGGAATTAGTTAAGACCTTGAAAAAAAAGGGTGAAGATACAAGAGTAAGCCTTAGGAATATTAGACGGGATAGCAATGAAAAATTAAAATCCATGGAAAAAGGCAAAGAAATAACTGAAGACGAAAATAAAAAAAGTCAGGATGAAGTTCAAAAGTTGACCGACAAATATATCAAAGAAGTTGATCATGTTCTCGAGGTTAAGGAAAATGAAATCATGGAAGTATAAAAATAGGAATAAAATATAATTCAAATAAATGTATTAAATTCTGAGAGCCTGTATGAACGACCCCCTGAAACGGGGGTTTTAATTCATGGGAGGTAATTGAAACAATGCTTTCATATCTGCATCAAAAAATATTCGCGAGAAAAAAGAGAAGATACCTAGCGCAAGATATACTTATAAATAAACTTCCGCTTCATATCGCAATAATCATGGATGGAAACGGCCGCTGGGCCAAAAAGAGGGGATTGCCTAGATTTGCCGGACATCGTGCTGGGATTGAGTCACTAAGAAGAGTTGTTAAAGAATGTATTGCTCTTGGCATAAGAAATCTAACTGTTTATGCATTTTCGACAGAAAATTGGAAGAGACCTCCTGAAGAAGTGAGTCTTCTAATGGGATTGCTTGTTGAATTTATAGATCGCGAAATTGATGAACTAGACTCAAAAGGGGTCAATATAAGATTTATTGGTTCAAAAAATAATCTGAATACTCAAGTGTGTCGTCAAATAGAAATTGCTACGCTTAAAACTGCAAACAATAATTCTCTGTACTTGCAGATCGCCTTGAATTATGGTGGGCGTTTTGAAATAATAGAGGCTGTTAAAAGAATTGCCGAAGAGACAAAAGGAAACGTTATAACACCACAGGATATTGATGAAGAATTATTCAGTAAATACCTATATACAAGTGGTTTGCCCGATCCTGACATAATAATTAGATCTTCCGGAGAACTACGACTGAGCAATTTTCTTTTATGGCAATCAGCATACAGCGAATTGTGGTTTTCGAATGTTTTATGGCCTGATTTTTCGGAAGAAGATCTCCGTCATGCAATATATGACTATCAAACAAGAAATAGGCGATATGGAGCTGTCTGATATTGAAGGGAGCGCTAAACGAAGATGTTGATTCGTAGGACGTTCGTCGCAATTATTGGAATACCGATATTAATATTATTTTCATATCTAGGCGGATCTTTTCTGCTTGCGTTGATAATAGTATTGAGTATTCTGGCGATACATGAATTCAAAGAGTTAATAAATCGCGCAGGATATAATGCTATTCAGCTACCTCTCTTTATAGCTGCTATTTTAGTTCCGGCAACGATCAGCTATTATTCGGTTTTTTTACCAGGCATTATATTCCTGTACTTGTTTTTTACTGCGATTTGTTATTTGCTTAAGAATAAATCTTATTCATTCATAGACTTGGCACTTTCTTATATGGGTTTTTTATATATAGTGATAGGTTTTTCTCATTTGTTGATGTTACGTGAACTTCATCAGGGATTCTTCTGGTTAATAATGTATTTATTCATAATAAGTATGGAGTACTGACACTTTTGCATATCTTATAGGCACAAGATTTGGCCAAAGGAAACTTGCTCCGGAAATAAGCCCTAAGAAAACTAAAGAGGGTATGCTTGCTGGCTTGTTTTGTAGTTTTATGACAGTATTAATATTTTTAATGATTCTGGACCTGCAAAACAGCATGTTTTTAATATTTCTTGCTCCCGTAGTATCTTTTTCCGGTCAACTAGGCGATCTTTTTGAAAGCACTATCAAGAGATTCTCTTCTGTAAAAGATTCGGGGGCAATTATTCCGGGGCACGGAGGGGTATTGGATCGCTTCGATAGTATAATTTGGGCAGCACCCTTGACGTACTATGCATACGTCATTTTCGAAAGGATGTTTGGTTGATGGATAAAGATTATGCATATTATAAATTACTTTTCTTAAGAATATTGATTGTCTTTTCGATTTTACTGGGAGTGTATTTTTGCTTTATGTATTTTTTCCCTGCCCTAAAAAAAGTCTCGGCAATTCTTTTGGGGGTTTTTGCCATTTATATTGGCAGTTATTGTTACAGCAGTTATCGATCCCTATGTTGATTACCTGGATGTCAAAAAAGGTTGGAAAAGGGTTTGGCTGTCGCTTTGATCCTCTTTGTCCTTTCGGCATTTATAATATTGATCGCCATTCTTTTTGTTTCAAGATTTACTATTGAAATAACACGCCTATATACGAGCCTGCCTACATATGCAAACGCATTGAGTATTTATGCCATGCAAATAGTTGACGCAGCCAAAGATTATCTTTCGCATAATCCACTTCCAGCCGAGGCTAACGAAGCATTAAATGCTAATCTGCAAAATATTATTAGAACCTTAACTAATTTGATAGGCTCAATTTCAAATCTTTTACTAAATCTTGTGGCAAAGCTGCCATACTTATTAACACTTATTATCGTCACAGCAGTTGCTTCATTTTTTATCAGCCGTGATAAGAAAAAATTAGCAGGCTGATTTATCGCTCTTTGCCTTCAAAATATGTTCCAACATTAAGCAGGGTGATTGGAGAAATCAATATGGCTATCCTAGGTTTCTTCAGAGCACAAATCATACTTATCAGTGTCACTGCATCCATTTCAATAATAGGCTTATATATAATTAAATCGCCATATGCTTTATCAATAGGAATAATAGTTGGTTTATTTGATTTATTGCCTATTCTTGGCCCGGGGACTATTTTAATTCCGTGGGGGATTTATTTGATTGCCGTGCAAAAGTACACTACAGGAATTTTCATTCTGATTTTATACGCAGTGATTATCGTAGTACGTCAATCAATCGAACCAAAAATACTTTCACAGAACATAGGTCTGCACCCCTTAGCTACATTGCTTTCTTTGTATGTAGGTTTAAAGCTCATAGGTATAATAGGAGTAATAGCCGGACCATTTTTAGTAATTCTGCTTAAATCAATATATAAGAACAGAATTGGAGAGAAAATTCAGTGAAAAAAAATATATCAATACTGGGCTCAACTGGATCTATTGGTCGACAAGCCTTGCAGGTGATCGATGCCTTCCCGGAAAAATTTAAAATAATTGCATTAGCTGCCGGTGAAAATGTAAATTTATTTGCCGAACAAATTGAGAAATACAAGCCTAAATATGCAGCGATAGCAAACTCAAATGCTGAAATAAACCTTAAGAATATGATCCAATCAAAGGACACAATAATTATGAGTGGTGGATCATCTTTATTATATATTGCCGATCTTCAAGAAACTGATTTAATACTTATATCATTATCAGGGATCACTGGACTTAAACCCACAATAAGAGCCCTGCAAAACAATATTACAGTTGCTCTTGCAAACAAGGAGACACTGGTTACCGCCGGAGATTTGGTAATGCAATTAAGCCAAAAAACAGGGACAAAAATCATACCTGTGGATAGTGAGCATTCCGCAATATTCCAATGCCTGGATTTAAAAAATACTAAAGCCATCAACAGGCTTATTCTCACTGCTTCAGGGGGTCCATTTTTATCGATGAACAAGGAAAGTATAGCCTTGGTTAGTTCCGAGGATGCCCTTAATCATCCGAAATGGAAAATGGGCAATAAAATAACAATCGACAGCGCAGGTATGATAAATAAAGGTCTTGAAGTTATCGAGGCTCATTGGCTTTTCAATGTGCCCTACGAAAAAATCAATGTTTTGATACATCCGCAAAGCATAGTACATTCCATGGTAGAATATCAGGACGGCTCAGTCCTTGCACAATGTGGACTGCCGGACATGAGAATACCCATACAGTATGCACTTACTTATCCTCAGCGCTTTAGTAATCCGTTCCCCAAGATAGATTTTACTAAAATAGAGCCACTGATATTTGCTGAACCTGATAATAATAAATTTCCAGGTTTGTCACTAGCTTATGAAGCGGGAAAAGCGGGGGGCACTGCGCCAACAGTTTACAATGCTGCAAATGAGATCGCTGTTCAGCTTTTCCTTGAGAAGCGTATTAGATTTTATGATATTCCCATGCTCATAGAAAGTGCACTAATAAAACATCATCCATTTCCGGAATATTCGCTGGAAGATGTTCTTTTAGTAGATGAATGGGCGCGCAGGATCACTCTTGAGAAATTTAGTGCAATGTGTACATAAAGGACGTGACGCGATATTATGCAAACTTTGATATTGTCCATTATAATATTTGGAATAATTATATTTGTTCATGAATTCGGGCATTATTCTGTAGCTAAAATAACCGGTGTGAAAGTTGAAGAATTCGCTCTTGGTATGGGCCCGAAGCTTATTGGTAAACAATGGGGAGAAACCTATTATTCATTTAGGGTTTTTCCATTAGGCGGCTTTTGTCGTATGGCCGGAGAAAATACAGGTGAATCACTTGAGCAAAAGAATACTTCACAAGTAGATATTTCAAAAAGGTTTGATAAAAAGCCTTTGCATGTTCGCTTTGCCGTTATAGCGGCTGGATCAATAATGAATCTACTCTTAGCGGTTTTAATATTCAGTTCGGTTTTCGCAATTATAGGTATACCATCACAGTTAAGTAACGAAATAGGTTCTGTCCTGCCTGGAACACCCGCTGAGTCTGCAGGGCTTCTTCCGGGAGATAAAATAATCAGAATAAATGGTACTGTCATCGAGGATTGGTCTGGGGTAACAGGCTATATACACAACAATCCTGGAGAGGAATTGACCATCGAACTGGAACGAGCAGAAGACAAGATGGTTTTTAAGATTACTCCTGAGTTTAACTCAGATACACAGACCGGAATGATTGGTATAACTTCGACAAATTCCAACATGGTCAAAGTTGGAGTATTGAACAGCATCCGGTTTGGAACCCTTAAGACAGTTGAAATAATACAATTAACATTTCAAAGCATTGGACAGATGATCACCGGGAAAGTTTCTGCGGAAGGCATTTCCGGCCCGGTTGGTATAATTAAAATAATAGGTGAAACTGCAAATTATGGGTTGCTTTACGTAGCTAATCTAACAGCACTCATATCAATCAATATAGGCCTACGATACCTTTTCCCTATACCGGCATTGGATGGAAGCCGTCTGCTGTTTCTTTTTGCAGAATTAATAAGAGGGAAACCTGTACCGGCGGCAAAAGAGAATATGATCCATTTTCTCGGTTTTGTATTTCTGATGAGCATCATGCTATTTGTTACATATAAAGATATTATAAAATTATTTTAAAGGTGAAATAAATGATAAATGATCAAATCGAAAGAAAGAAAACAAAGGAGATTTATGTAGGAAATTTAGGCATTGGTGGAAAACATCCTGTTTCCGTTCAGTCGATGACTAATACCGACACCAGAGACATTTCTGCAACCTTGGGACAAATCAAAGAACTCTACGATGCAGGATGCGAGTTAGTGCGTGTTGCTGTACCGGACATTGAAGCTGCTGAGGCTATTGCTGAAATAAGCAAGAGATCGCCTTTACCGGTGATTGCAGACATCCATTATGATTATCGCCTTGCCATACGCTCTATCGAATCAAATGTTCATGGATTAAGAATAAACCCCGGCAACATAGGTTCACGTGCAAGGATCAAAGAAATCGTCAAGCTGGCAGAGATTTATGATTTACCGATCAGGATCGGAGTCAATTCAGGTTCGGTTGAAAAAAAGCTCTTGGACAAATACGGCGGACCAACCTCTGATGCATTGGTGGAAAGCGCAATGAACCACATTAAATACATGGAGGATTTAGGTTATTCTAAAATTAAAATATCGATAAAATCATCGAATGTGCAAATAATGTTGACTTCTTATCGTAAAATATCAAAACTAATTGAATATCCTCTGCATATTGGAGTTACCGAAGCCGGTTTTGGTGATTCAGGGGTAATAAAATCTGCAATTGGAATCGGAACATTACTTGCTGAGGGTATCGGCGATACTATTCGTGTTTCACTTACTGGCAACCCTGTCAATGAAATAGGTGTTGCATTGAAAATTTTGCGTGCGTTGAATTTAAGGCAACAAGCAATCAACATTATTTCTTGTCCCACTTGCGGCCGTTGCCAGATCGATTTATTCAGCCTGGCAACAAAAGTAGAAAAAATGACTGAAAATATAAACATACCTTTAACCATTGCAGTCATGGGCTGTATCGTAAATGGTCCGGGAGAAGCCAAGGAAGCAGATATTGGAATTGCCGGAGGCAAAGGAAAAGGATTGATTTTTGTTAAGGGCAAGATTGTAAATACAGTGTCTGAAGATAAGCTTTTAAATGAATTATGGACAGAGATTTTAAAAATCAAAGAAGAAAAAAAGGGGAATAAGAATGTATTTTAGTAAACTATATACACCGACATTACGTGAAGTTCCGGCTGAAGCTGAAGTAATAAGCCACAAACTCCTTGTGAGAGCAGGATATATACGCAAATCATCTTCAGGAGTTTACATGTATCTTCCTTTGGCTCAAAGAGTCCTCCAAAAAATATCCGCAATAATCCGAGAAGAAATGAATCAGGCCGGTGGTATGGAACTTATGTTACCAATCATCCAACCTTCAGAGCTTTGGTTGGAATCCGGCAGATGGAATGTTTATGGAAAAGAATTGTTCAGGCTGAATGATAGGCATAACCGAGAATTCTGCCTTGGCCCGACTCATGAAGAGATAATTACAGACTTAGTGCGAATGGATGTATCTTCATACAGACATTTGCCTTTAATGCTCTATCAAATCCAAAACAAATATCGAGACGAAAGGAGACCGCGCTTTGGTTTGCTCCGAGGTCGTGAATTTATCATGAAGGATTTGTACTCCTTTGATCGCGATCAGGCAGGACTGGATGAAAGTTATGCAATTATGTATGAGGCGTACACAGAAATATTTACAAAATGCGGACTTGATTTCAGACCGGTAGAGGCAGATTCAGGAGCAATCGGAGGAAGTGGTTCGCATGAATTTATGGTTATTGCTGATTCGGGTGAAGCGGCAATAGTATATTGCCCAGCATGCAATTATGCAGCAAATGTTGAAATAGCACCTTGTCTCCCCCAAAATTCAAAGAAAGATAATATTTTACCTGCTTATAAGAAAGCTACGCCAGGAATGACAACGATTGAAGAGGTTGCGAAATTTTTAAATTTACCTTCCCAAAAACTTATCAAAACTATTTTTTATCAGGCTGATGAGAAAATAATCGCTGTTTTGGTACGCGGTGATCGAACTGTAAACGATATTAAACTACAAAGGGTCCATCCTTGCGACAATCTTGAAATGGCTTCACATGAACAGATAACATCAGTAACTGGATGTGAAGCTGGTTATGTTGGTCCGGTGGGTCTTTGCGTTAAAGATACTGAAGTTTACGCCGATTTAGAAATCAAAGATATGGTAAATGCGGTATGCGGAGCGAATGAAGAGGGATTTCACTTGCTGCAGGTAAACCCTGGAATTGATTTCAATGTAACAAAGTATGAAGATATTAGACAAATTGAGAAGGGCGAACCATGTCCTAAATGCGGAATACCCCTTGATCTTGCAAGAGGAATAGAGGTTGGGCAAGTGTTTAAATTGGGAACAAAATATAGCGAATCTCTAAAAGCGACTTTCCTTGATGAAAAAGGGCAAGAGAATTATATTATTATGGGTTGTTATGGAATTGGGGTGAGTAGAACAATGGCTGCCGCGGTAGAGCAGAATTATGATGAAAATGGTATCATCTGGCCAGTGCAAATCGCTCCTTATCATGTGTTTATTGTTCCGGTTTCTGTTTCTGACCAAGCGATATGGACAGCGGCACTGGATATTTACAAAGAGCTTTCTTCTGCTGGAGTTGAAGTCGTAATCGATGATAGAGATGAAAGAGCAGGAGTGAAATTCAAAGATGCTGACCTGATTGGTTTTCCGATTCGAATAACAGTGGGCAAGAAATATATTGAAAGTAATCAAGTTGAAGTTAAAAAGAGAATAGAGAAGGAACATTTCAATGTATCTCGAAATAATATCCTATCAACTGTAAAAGAAATCATAGCAAGATAGTATAGCGGAGGAAATTATGACTATTTCTGTCGTTGTTCCCGCATACAATGAAGAAAAATACATCTCAAATGTTATAGGAATATTACAAAAGATTGATTTGATCGGAGAAATAATTGTAGTCAATGACGGGTCAACAGATGATACTGCTGAAGCAGCAAAAAAATACTCTATTAAACTGATAGAACACACTATTAATAAAGGCAAAGGTGCAGCAATGCACACAGGATTTCAAGCTTCTTCGCTTGAAGTTGTTATGTTTCTTGATGCTGATCTTATTGGTTTGAGTCCAACACATATTTTATCGTTGTCTTCCCCGGTCATCGAATCAATGGCCGACATGACACTGGGCATATTTGACAATGGCCGCCTGCGCACAGATCTTGCTCAGGTCGTTGCTCCTTCTTTTGACAGGCCAAAGATGTATAAGAAAAAGTTGCTTCGCCGATTTTAATCACTGGACAGAAGTTGGTTACGGGATTGAAAGTGCATTAAATAAGTTTGCCCAAAAAAATCGCTAAGAGTCACAACCGTAGCACTTGAGGGAGTCACACACGTGATGAAAGAAGAAAAATACGGCTTGGTTCACGGATTTTCTTCGCGAATGAAAATGTATCGGGAAATAGTAAAAAATGGTCGTTCGGAGGTGTAGGCGGTGTTGAATTATGAACTGCATATGGCCCTCCGCCTGATCTTTGGCAGCGGTACTTGGCGGGTTGATAGGACTTGAACGCGAAAGCCTTAATAAAGCTGCAGGGTTCCGCACGCATACTTTGGTTTGTCTTGGATCATGCCTGATAATGATAGTTTCTATTGATATGAACACAAAATATGGTTCAGTTGCCGATCCGGCAAGACTTGCTGCCCAGGTAGTGAGCGGCATCGGATTTTGGGTGCCGGGACTATTTTGCATTCAGGATTTGGTATTCGCGGACTGACCACAGCTGCTTCGCTTTGGGTAGTTGCTGCAGTTGGTTTATCTATTGGATCGGGATTATATCACTGCAGTTGTCACTACTGCTATTGTTTTGATCGTACTTGTATATTTTGGCGGTTTAGAAGAATATGTTAAAGTCAAACAAAAAAAGTTGAAGCGGATCGATGTAATCATTGCTGATAGGCCAGGGCAGCTTGGTAAAGTATCGTCTGCATTAGGGGAATTGGAAATACACATTCGCAAGGTTGAAATGAGCGAAGCTCTTGAAAATCAGACAATCAAGATCAGTATCTTGTGTAATATTCCTTATAATATAAGATTGAATGATGCTTTGGATTTTATCAGACGGGTCGACGGAGTTTTCGATGTTCAGATTTGTTGAGCATTCAAAATGTTTTCAGGAGGTAGCAAAGTGCCTTTCAATATAAAAGAATCTCCCATTTTTATTGATGCGATGTGTGTGCTTGACTTTAGTGACGAAAGTAAAGTTTTTTAAAACAATGTGCAATAAAAGATATTCTGGTTTCCCAGGCTGAGAAAGCTTGGGAAATCAGTTTTATATGTCCGGAGTCATCTAACGAAGCAATAGAAGACTGTGCCAGAAAATTGTTCGAATATATCTTTGGTTCATTATTTTCATATAAATTTATATTTCAAAGCACTTATAATTCTATAAAAATCGATAGTATCTGTGGGGAGCATAAGGAATATTTACTGGATCAATTATCTTCTGCTTTTCCGATATGTAGAACCTGGATGAAAAACGCTCGTTTTTCAGTAAAAGGAAACTGTCTGCAATTATATATCAACCAGGAGATCGGATGGCAATATATGATATCCAGAAATTTCTCGAGATATTTAGAAGAAATAATCAATAAGAAGTATAATCTAACGGTGAATGTAGAACTGTTGTTAAATGAAGATAACCATGATGACCCAGCTGATAATGAATCTTATCTTGACGAAATACTTGAAACTAGAATCGATGAATATGCGAAAACTGAAGAAAACAAATCGGAGGGGCAAAAAAACACAAGTCAAAAATATCAGTAATACACGGGAAAAAGATAAACGTAAAGCCGGTATTAATACAAGAAATCGTTGAAGAGGAAAAGGATATCACAATCAAAGGTTTCCTTTTTAATAAAGAAGTTCGGTTGCTGAAAACTGGGCGAAAAATAATTAACTTTTCATTATCAGATAAAACCGATTCTATATCGTGTAAGCTAATAATTGACAGTAAACGTTCGGAAGCTATTGAAAAAAGAATACAGGAAAAATCATGGTATTTGATCCGAGGACAGGTTTCGGTAGATAGCTATTCACAAGAGCTTACAATGATCCCAAGGGATATCTGCGAAGCTTATCATGAACAAAGAGTCGATACTGCAACGGATAAGCGTATAGAGTTACATATGCATACAAAAATGAGTGCGCTAGATGGACTGGCTGATATAGATGAAATAATCAAACGAACAAGCATTTGGGGACATGAGGCTATTGCTATAACAGATCATGGAGTAGTCCAGGCTTTTCCCGAAGCATATGAGGCAGGAAAAAGGTACAACGTTAAAATAATTTATGGATTAGAAGCTTATATTTTTAATGACGATCATACTTCAGAAATGCATCATGCAAAAGCACAAACCTATCATTGTATAATACTAGCCCAAACAAAGGAGGGATTGCGTAATTTATATGAGCTTGTAACACTATCTCATCTAAAATATTTCTACAGAGTACCAAGAATACCAAAAAGCACACTTGCCCGATTAAGAAAAGGACTGCTTTTAGGTTCTGCATGTGAGTCAGGAGAATTGATCCAAGGATATATAAACGGAATCGATAAAAGATCTTTGGAACAAATTGCATCTTTCTACGATTTTCTTGAGATACAACCGAGAGGAAACAATAAATTTTTACTGGACAATGGAACTTTTACTTCTGAACAATCTCTGCTTGATATGAATAAAAGCATTTATGGTATGGCGAAAGAGCTAGATAAGCGTATAGTTGCGACCGGTGATGTTCATTTTATTGATCCAGAGGATGAAGTATATAGAAGAATTCTGATGGCTGGCAAAGGGTTCGAAGATTCAGATGACCAGGCTCCTTTATATTTCAAAAATACTCAAGAAATGTTAGAAGAATTTGCTTATCTGGGTTTGGATGAAGCTCAAGAGGTAGTGATCGGGAATCCTAAGTATATTTGTGATCTTATTGAAGAATTGATCCCTATTCCGAGTGATTTCTATCCACCGGAGATACCGGGTGCAGAAAAAGAAATCGAATATCTAACAATGCAGGAAGCCAAAAAATTATACGGAGATCCGTTGCCCAAACTTGTAAATGATAGGATCCGAAAAGAGCTTGATGCGATAATAAATAACGGTTTTGCAGTGCTATATCTTACAGCTCATAAATTAGTTCGCAAATCCAATGAAGATGGATACCTTGTTGGATCCAGGGGTTCTGTAGGATCATCTTTAGTAGCAACACTTTGCGGCATAACGGAAGTAAACCCTTTATCGCCTCATTATCGCTGCCCGAACTGTTCAGAAAGTGAATTCATCAATGACATTAATGTTCGTTCAGGTTTTGATTTGCCAAATAAAGTTTGTCAACGCTGCAATACCGAGATGATAAAAGATGGTCATAATATACTTTTTGAGGTGTTTATGGGTTTTAAAGGCGACAAAGTGCCGGATATAGATTTGAATTTTTCCGGAGAATATCAACCCAAAGCTCATAAATATACCGAAGAAATATTTGGTAAAGAAAACGTCTTTAGAGCCGGGACGATTGCAACCATAGCTCAAAAAACCGCCTTCGGATTTGTTAAAAATTATTTTGAGGAGAGAAAGAAAAGCTTGCGTAATCCAGAAATCAATCGTTTACTCGCTGGGTGCACAGGAGTAAAAAGAACAACTGGACAGCATCCGGGAGGATTGATGGTTTTACCCAAGGGATTAGATGTTCATTTATTTACTCCTTTGCAAAGGCCTGCCGATGATCTTAAAACAGATACTATCACGACCCATTTTGATTATCATGCTATTTCGAGCCGCTTGGTAAAACTTGATATACTTGGACATGACGATCCCACTGTGCTCAAAATGCTCGAAGATTTGACCGGTGTAAATTGCCGAGCAATCAATTTGAATGATCCAAAGGTATTTTCTCTGTTCCGATCGACAGAGATTCTTGGCATCGACCCCAAAGAACTTGGTTCCAGAATGGGTACCCTCGGAATACCTGAATTCGGTACAAAATTTGTCAGACAAATGCTTGAGGATACAAAACCTCAGACATTTTCAGATTTGATCATGATAAGCGGTTTTTCACACGGGACGGATGTTTGGCTCCATAATGCACAAGATTTGATTCGGAATAAGATTGCTGAGGTTTCTGAGGTTATTTCAACTCGAGATGACATAATGCTTTATTTAACCAAAAAAGGCATAAAACCTGATAAGGCATTTAAAATAATGGAAGACGTCCGTAAAGGCAATGGTATTCGATCTGAATTTATAGATTTGCTTGAAGACCATCAGGTACCTGACTGGTACATTCGTTCTTGTCAGAAAATAAAATATATGTTTCCAAAAGCTCATGCAGCTGCCTACGTAATCATGGCACTCAGGATAGCGTATTTTAAAATACACTATCCAGCGGCTTTTTACACCAGCTTTTTTTCAGTAAGAGCTGATGAGTTTGACTCAGAAATAATTGTTGGGGGCATAAAAGCGATAAAAAACAAAATGGAGTACATTGATAAAAAAGGCGGAGAATCCACTCAAACCGAGGATAAACTCTATACGATCCTCGAAGTATCCTTGGAAATGTTTTTAAGAGGCATAAGATTAAAACATGTCGATTTAAATAACTCTGATGCAAAATGCTTTAAAATCGACGAAGGAGGCAAGTCATTGCTCCCGCCGCTCGTTTCATTGCCCGGCTTAGGTCAAAACGCTGCTATGTCTATAGTCAATGCTCGCTCGAAAAAACCTTTTACTTCTCAAGACGATTTAAGAACAAGAGCTAAATTAACTAAAACTGTGATCGAGGTCTTGAATAATCATGGATGTCTCTCGACATTGCCTCAAAGCGATCAGATCACACTTTTTTAATAATCCTTGCCAACCAGTGCCACATTATGGTAGACTTAACCTCGTAGACGCGGCAAACATTTTTTGAACTCTGCAAGAGTGGGATATCCCACTCTTTCGTCTTATTATGTATCATGGAGGGATAAAAATTTGAAAAAAAAGAGTATTCAGCAGCTTGTTTATGAGCTGGTTGATCCGGCAATAACTGAAATCGATTATGAATTAGTGGCAGTCGAATATTTAAAAGAAGGTGCCAATTGGTTCTTGCGCCTGTATATCGATAAACAATCAGGTGCGATCGATTTAGATGATTGTCAGGTTGTGAGCGCTGTTGTTTCAGACTTGCTTGATAGGGCAGATCCAGTTCCAAATGCCTATTTTTTGGAGGTATCTTCACCAGGTATAGAACGGTTGTTGCAGCGGGAAAAGGATTTTAAAAGATACTTTGGGAGTAGAGTAAATGTGCATACATATGCACCAGTCGATGGTGCGAAAATACACACTGGTACTTTAGGACTAGTTACAATTGATGCTTTGGAACTTAATACAGAAGATACTATAAAAATAATTCCGAGAGAAAAAATATCTCAGGTGAGGTTAGCCTGGGATATTAAGGAGGCATAATATAAAAATGAATCAAGAATTAGTAGGTGCTTTGATTGAATTAGAAAGAGAAAAGGGGATCAACAGCGAAATTATAATTGAAGCTATTGAAGCTGCGTTAGTTTCAGCATATAAAAAAAATTTTGGAACGCATTCTAATATGCGGGTACATATCGATCGTAATACAGGGACAATAAAAGTTTTTTCTCGCCGGACTATTGTCACGGAGACAACAAATATCAGAGAGGAAATATCCCTTGATGAAGCGCGAAAAATGGATCCGCGCTACGAAATAGGCGATATCGTCGAAAACGAGGTCACGCCTAAAGATTTTGGCCGCATTGCAGCACAAACTGCAAAACAGGTTGTTGTGCAAAGGCTGCGTGAAGCTGAACGTGACATGGTATTCAATGAATACTCAAACCGTGAAGGAGATATCGTAACTGGCGTAGTTCAAAGGATTGAGAATAAAAACGTTTATATTGATTTAGGTAAAACGGAAGCCATATTGGGACCTAATGAACAGATGCAAAATGAATCATATCGAAATGGTGAACGTATAAAAAGCTTTATAATTGATGTGAAAAAGACTACCAAGGGCCCGCAGATCCTTTTATCCAGGACTCATCCGGGATTACTCAAAAGACTTTTTGAATTAGAAGTTCCAGAAATACATGATGGTACTGTGGAAATCAAGAATGTGGCTCGCGAAGCCGGAGCACGTTCAAAGATTGCTGTATATTCCAAAAATGAAAATGTCGATCCTGTGGGTTCCTGTGTAGGTCCTAAGGGTCTGAGAGTGCAATCTATAGTTAATGAATTAAAGGGAGAAAAAATTGATATCGTAAAATGGAGCTCTGACCCCATAAAATACATTGCGAATTCTCTCAGCCCTGCAAAAGTGATTTCTGTTGAAGTAAATATTGATGAAAAGATGGCTCAGGTGGTGGTGCCTGATTACCAGCTTTCTTTGGCTATCGGCAAAGAAGGACAGAATGCAAGGCTAGCGGCAAAATTGACTGGATGGAAAATTGATATCAAAAGCGAATCGCAATGCATGGTTTTAGATGAAGATACAATTTGAATCATGGAGTGTTATTTATGAAACAAAGAAAAGTCCCCTTGCGAATGTGTGTTGGTTGTCAAGAAATGAAACCCAAAAAAGAACTAATTCGTATTGTGAGAACGCCAGAATCTGAAGTTATCCTCGATTCCTCCGGGAAGAAATCCGGGCGCGGGGTTTATATCTGTCCGCAAAAGGAATGTCTGCAAAAGGCTATTAAAAGCAATAGGCTTGAGAAAAATCTTCAACATCCTATATCAGAAGAAGTTATGAACAGACTTAAAATAGGCTTAGGTTACGATACAAATGAAAAATAAAGTATTTGCCCTGCTTGGCTTCGCACAAAAATCCGGCTGCTTGTACAGCGGGGAAACATCTGTAAAAACTGCCTTAAGAATAGGCAAGGCAAAACTAATACTTATCGCTGAGGATTTGCCCATGAAAAAGAAAGCGCATTTGATACATGAATGTCATAAATTAGGAATTAATTACTACATCTCAGGTAGCAAATCAGAATATGGGGAAATATTAGGTATGCCGGATCGGGGAATCATCGCGGTGACGGATAAACAGATGAGTATAGCTATAATTAATATATTTAATAATAATGATCTGATTGAGTAATAATTCATGGGGGTGGTTTAATGGCTACTATTCGAGTACACGAATTGGCAAAGGAAATGAATCTTAATAGCAAAGAACTTTTAGAAAAATTACAGGCCTTGGGCTTGAACATGAAAAATCATATGAGTACTATTCCTGGAGGCGAAGTTAACCGTATTAAAAATATGGTTTTAAATTTGGAATCTATCCAGGCTGAAAACTTAGCTTCGGCTTCTCAAAAGGAGAAACCTCCTCAACCTATTCAAACCGGAGTTAAGCTTGAAAGAAAAATAGATGAAAAACCGAAGCAAATTCAAAAAAGCATCCCATCGCAAAAACAGCCGGAAAAAAAGGATATTGTTGATGCCCAAAACAGGCAAAAGACATTTCCTCAAATGCAGACAACGGGCCAGACAGGGGTATCCGGTCGCGAGCTTAAGGATGCCTATTTGAATAAAGCTGAAACCGCATTGGGAGAAAAGGCCTATGATCGCGGAGGAATAACGAAGACTCCGTCGGCGAAAAAAGGATCTCGCTTTGATAATAAACGTTCTGATAATAAAAAGGGAGGGCGTTTTAATAAAGGTTATCGAAGGCAGTCAATAGCGAAAGAAATTGTCCCGGTGGTCGTTAAAAATATTGCTTTGGATGGGCCATTGACTGTCCAGGATTTTGCCCATCTGATAAACAAAAAGGCTACAGACGTTATCAAAAAGTTGCTTTCACTTGGCATGATGACAACAATTAATCAGGAGTTGGATATCGAAACACTGATTCTTTTGGGGGCTGAATTTGGTACTACCGTTGAAATCAAAGCTACCAAAGAGGATATACTTCTTGCCGAAGAACCGGATAAGCCGGAAGAGCTTGCAGAACGCCCTCCCGTAGTTACAATAATGGGACATGTCGACCATGGCAAAACCTCTTTGTTGGATGTGATAAGAGAAACAAATGTAGTTGCTGGTGAAGCCGGAGGGATCACTCAGCATATTGGAGCCTATCAGGTTGAAATCAAAGGTAAAAAAATTACATTTCTAGATACTCCCGGACATGAAGCATTTACAGCAATGCGTGCAAGAGGTGCTCAAATCACGGACATTGCAATCCTTGTCGTTGCGGCGGATGATGGAGTTATGCCTCAGACGATTGAAGCAATCAATCACGCACATGCAGCCAATGTCCCTATTATAGTTGCAATCAACAAAATCGATAAACCAGGAGCCAATCCAGACAAGATTAAACAGGAATTGACTGAGTATGGAATAGTTTCCGAAGAGTGGGGCGGAGAAACTATTTGCGTAAATGTGTCCGCGAAGACAAAGCAGGGCTTGGATTCTCTCTTGGAAATGATCTTGCTTGTCTCTGAAATGGGAGATCTAAAGGCTAATCCAGAAAGAAAAGCAAAAGGGACGGTTGTCGAAGCAAAACTCGATAAGGGGCGCGGGCCAGTCGCAACTTTATTAGTCCAAAATGGACATCTCAGTACAGGTGACTTTATGATTGTTGGTACCACACAGGGAAGAGTCCGTGCAATGTACGATGATCTTGGCAGAAAAATACGTAAGGCTTTACCCTCGACCCCGGTCGAAATAATTGGACTTACAGATGTTCCTCAAGCTGGAGATGTATTTCAGGTTGTAGAAGATGAACGCCTGGCCAAGCAAATTACGAGTGAACGAACTGCTCAAAAAAGAGAAGAGGCAATGCAGTCTAGAACAAGAGTTTCGCTAGAAGATCTGTTTAGCCATATCCAGCAGGGTGAAATCAGAGATTTGAATATTATTATTAAAGCAGATGTTCAAGGATCCATAGAAGCACTTAAACAATCGCTGGAAAAATTATCAAACAATGAAGTGCGAGTTAATATTATCCATCAAGGAGTTGGTGGAATCCGCGAAACTGATGTAATGCTTGCGGATGCCTCGAACGCGATCATTTTGGGTTTCAATGTTCGACCAGACGTAAATGCGCGTAAAACAGCCGAAGCACAACAAATAGACATCAGGCTTTATCGAGTTATTTATAATGCCATTGAAGATGTTAAAGCAGCCTTAGGAGGTCTGTTAAAGCCAGAAATACGCGAGCTTGTTCTTGGACACGCTGAGGTACGTGCAGTATTTAAAGTCCCCAAAGTTGGAACAATTGCCGGGTGCTATGTTACTGAGGGTAAAATCAGTCGTAATTCTCAGGTTCGAGTTACCAGAGATGGAATAGTGATCCATGAAGGCACGATAAATTCTCTAAAAAGATTCAAGGAAGATGCAAAAGATGTGAGTAGTGGATATGAATGTGGTATAGGAATAGACAGGTTCAATGATATACATGAAGGCGATCAGTTGGAGTCCTTTACTTTTGAAGAGATCAAAAGGGAGCTGTAATCAAATTATGTCAAATTACCGAATCTCAAGAATATCCGAGGAGATAAAAAGAGAGCTTTCACAAATGATCCGCGATGAGATAAAGGATCCGCGGGTCAAAGGATTAATAAGTGTGACACACGTAGAGGTTACAAATGATTTGCGTTACGCCAAGGTTTATATCAGTACGCTTTTGTTGGGCGAAGAAGAGTCATCTGTATTAGAGGGGCTTAAGCAAGCTTCAGGATACATGCGCAGCGAGCTGGCGAAGAGATTGCAGCTTCGATTGACTCCTGAGCTTGTATTCAAAAAAGATGATTCAATAGAACATGGCTCAAAAATCAATGAAATAATCTCTAATATCAAGCATGATGAAAGGAATTAAGAGTTTTATGCTTGATGCTAATAAACTATCTGCTGAATTGGACAAATACTCCGAGATTGTTATAATCACTCATGAAAAGGCAGACGGGGATGCTTTGGGTTCTTCTATTGCTCTGGCATTAGGTTTGACTGGGATTAATAAAAAGGTGTCCATGTATTATGCCGAAAGTATTTCTGATATGTATAGTTTTCTGCCTGGCGTAGATATAATTAACAATGTTCCTCCGGGAACTCTGCCTGATAATACTTTAATAATAACAGTAGACTGTACTGATTTGAACAGATCTGCTTACAATACTCTCCCCGGTTCAACGATTGTTAACATTGACCATCATATAAGCAACTCTTTTTTTGGAGATGTAAATTTTGTTGAACCTTTAGCAGCAGCATCTGGTGAAGTCATATTCAAAATTTTAAAATTCTTAAAGATAGATATCACGCCGGATATAGCGACAAACTTGTATGTTGCCATTTCTTCCGATACCAGCGTTTTTACTTACAGCAATACCACGGCTGATACCCTACGCATATGTGCAGATCTTGTCGCTAGGGGTGCAGATCTTTCGTCTATACGTGAAAACCTTTATAATAAAAAATCTTTAAGTGAATTATTTTTCATACGTGAATCCCTAAATAATATGTATATAAGTGCAGATGGTTCGATTATTGCCTGCTCGATAAACTATAAACAAATGCTGAATGGAAATTATTTTTATACAGAAACTGATTTTTTAACTAATATGATGCGCTCTTTGGAAGGCGTTGAAGTTGCACTACTGCTAAAAGAAATTTTCTCCGGAGAAATCAAAGTAAGCCTTCGTTCGAATAAGTATGTAGATGTTAATCTTTTGGCAAATGAGTTTGGAGGAGGAGGACATCCTCGCGCTGCGGGCTGTACGATAAGAGGAGAATTGGAAAAAACAAGGGATATCTTGATCGATAGAGCTCTTTCGTTTTATAAACAGGTGCGATCAAAATGAATGGGATAATTAATTTTTTTAAACCTCCCGGAATGACATCGCATGATGTTGTACAACGTTTGCGAAAAGAATTAGGTATTAAAAAAATTGGACATACAGGAACTCTCGATCCCCAAGCATCGGGTGTTTTACCGATTTGCGTCGGCTATGCTACGCGACTGGCAGAATTTATCAGTGTTTCTGACAAAACATACTTCTGCCGACTCAAGCTCGGTATTGTAACATCTACCCAGGATGCATGGGGAGATGTCCTCTCTCAAACCCCGGTAAAAACTGTTTGCTACGAAGATGTTGAAAAGGCACTTTCTTCTTTCCGTGGCTGTATTTCACAAAGGGTTCCTGCATATTCTGCTGTTAAACTTAATGGTGAACCGCTATACAAAAAGGCACGACGCGGTGAGGAAAATATTCAAATATTTCGCGAGATAAATATTAAAGATTTACAGCTTATTGATATAAAAGGAAATGAGCTAAGCCTGAAAATATCATGTTCTAAGGGAACATACATTCGTACATTGTGCCATGACTTGGGTTCCAAGCTCGGGCTAGGGGCACACATGAGTTATTTGTTGCGTATACAAGCAGGATCTTTTCATCTTAAGGACAGTATTACTTTCGAAAAAGTCATTAAAAGGAACCTATGGATTTTTAATTAAACCATCTGCTAGTATTCTCGATCTTCCGCAGATTTGTCTGGATGAAGAGGAATCAACAAATATTCGTTTTGGAAGGAAAATTTATATACCCAATGACCGTATCCAATTATTGAGTACTAGCAATGATTTGCAGAACAGGGCAGCATTGATCGATCAGGATAATGATATCGTTGCCATAGCTTGGATGCGAAGTGAGCCAGAAGCTGAAAATACTTTTTAAAACCCCAAAAAGTTTTCCGGCCGGAGTGAAAAATGAAAATTTGCTTTGATTTTAAAGAAATTTCAAATTTTGATAAACCAATAGCTATTGCAATTGGAAATTTTGATGGTGTTCATATAGGTCATCAACAGCTTATCCGAACTTGTGTTGAGGAATCGCATGAAAAGAGGATGGTTATCCTGTGCAATGACTTTCCAGCCTCATCCAAAATCTTTCTTTGATAAAGAGGGGATTTTTAAGCTCATTAACACACCAGAACAGAAATATAGTTTGATCGCCTTATTAGGGATCGACATCCTGATTGTAATTCCGTTCGACAAATACTTTTCCGAAACGAGCCCGGAAGATTTTATTGCAAAATACCTAGTAAAATTTATGCACATTAAAAAAATCTATATGGATTCAATTTCTTTTTCGGGAAAATGGGGGCACCCCCGAGTTATTAGCCGATCATGGAAAAAAGTATGAATATGAAACTAAAATAATACCTCCGATATATATAAATGATTCCCTGGTTAGCAGCAGCCTTGTGCGCGAACAATATCGCACTGGAAACATTAAAGCTGCCTTTGAACTTCTCGGCTACTGGCCATTTTTCGAAGGAATAGTCGAAAAAGGCGAGGGGAGAGGAAGGAATATTGGCTTTAGAACAGCAAATATCCATATCCCGAACGATTTGCTTTTGCCTCGATACGGTGTTTATGCAGCCTGGACAGAAATTCCTGATGATCAAAAAAATGAAGACACTAATTTTTATCCGGCAATAGTAAATATTGGTATTAGACCGACTTTCCACATTGAGAAACCAATTATTGAGATTCATCTTCTTGATTACTCTGAAGATATCTATAAAAAATATTTACGAATCAATTTGTTGGGATTCATTAGAGACGAGTTATATTTCACCGATATGAATGAAATGCGCAGGCAAATTGAAAGCGATATCAAAGAAGCGCGTAATTTATTGAAGCAAAAGACATTTAATATAAATTACTTGCATTATAAGTTGATCTGAAATATAATGAATTCTGTTAAATTAGCGTTGACTAGGTCAAGCGATTCACCACCGCTGTACTTGGTATCGCTGAATAAATAAGGAGGTGCTCATATGTCAATGGATCAGGCTAAGAAGACAGATATAATCAGTAAATATCGTCTTCATGAAACCGATACCGGTTCACCCGAGGTTCAAATAGCTATTTTGACCGAGCGGATCAATTATTTAACGGAGCATTTAAAAATCCACAAGAAAGATCACCATTCACGCCGGGGGCTTTTGGTCATGGTCGGACAACGCCGGGGATTGCTTAATTACCTTAAAGAAAAAGATCTTAATCGTTATAGAGCAATTCTTGTAAGTCTAAATATTAGAAGATAGAGCGGTATTACCGCTCTATCTTTATAATAGCTGGCATTTGGCCCATAATAAAGGAAATACAGCCTTGTTTGTAGAATAGAAGGCTTTGACGATATATTCTTATTACCATATAACGGGAGGTTTACAATAACAGATGGAATATCCATATCCAATATTAAAAAAAGAAATTGAAATCGCAGGCCGCAAACTTATTTTTGAAACAGGCCGCATGGCTAAACAAGCCGGTGGAGCAATTCTGATAAGCTATGGGGATACAAGTGTCCTTGCAACTGCAACAGCATCTTCCGAACCAAGGGAAGGAATAGATTTTTTCCCATTAACAGTCGACTATGAAGAGCGTCTTTATGCTGTTGGTAAAATACCGGGTGGATTTATAAAACGCGAAGGAAGACCAAGCGAAAAGGCTACTTTGTCGAGTCGTTTGATTGACAGACCAATAAGACCATTATTCCCAAAAGGATTTAAAAATGATGTTCATTTGGTTGCGACTGTTCTTTCGGTTGACAAAAACAATATGCCTGACATTACGGCGATCAATGGCATCTCGGCGGCATTGCATATTTCGGGCATACCTTTTATGGGTCCTATTGCTGCAGTGTCTGTAGGTTATGTCGATGGAAACTATATTATTAATCCGGATATCCAACAAGCTGAAAAATCAAAATTGAATCTGGTAGTCGCCGGGACGATGGATGCAGTTATGATGGTCGAAGCAGGCGCTCAAGAAATCTCTGAAGAGGAATGTTTAGAAGCGATAATGCTTGGTCATGAAAAGATCAGGGAAATCGTTGCTTTCATAGAGGAGTTTCGAACAGAAGCTATAAAAATCGGACTTGCAAAGGACAAAGAAACCCCCTTGATCTACACTATTCCAGCGGATCTAGAAAATGATGTCAGAGCTCATGCTACCGAACAGCTGCAAAATGCGGTCAAGAACAAAGACAAGAAGCAGCGCGAGGAAAACATATCCTTGATCAAAAAAAGTACTTTTGAAGAATTGATCGTTAAATATCCTGATAATCCCAAGGATATACAAACTCTTCTTGATACAATAGTAAAAGAAATAGTCCGTAAACTGATCACCGTTGAAAAAATTCGCCCGGATGGACGAGCATTAGATGAAGTTCGAAATATAACTTGTGAGGTAGGAATCCTTCCAAGGACCCACGGTTCCGGACTCTTCACTCGCGGACAAACACAGATATTAAGTGTAGTGACACTTGGCGCTGTTGGTGAAGAACAAATACTTGATGGACTTGGAGTTGAGGAAAGTAAACGTTATATGCACCACTATAATTTCCCTCCTTTCAGTGTGGGTGAAACACGCCCGATGCGCGGGCCAGGAAGACGAGAAATAGGCCATGGTGCTCTCGCTGAAAGAGCTTTGCTTCCAATGATCCCATCAGAAGAAGAATTCCCTTACGCTTTTCGTCTTGTATCTGAAGCTATAGAATCCAATGGTTCAACTTCGATGGGCAGTGTCTGCGGCAGCACACTGGCTCTTATGGATGCAGGAGTACCTATAAAAGAACCGGTTTCTGGCATAGCAATGGGATTAGTCAAGGATGACGATAACTACACTATATTAACAGATATTCAGGGTATGGAAGATGCACTTGGAGATATGGATTTCAAAGTTGCCGGCACTAAAAATGGTGTAACTGCGATCCAGATGGATATAAAAATATCAGGTATCAACCGTGCTATTATGAAAGATGCTTTGGAACAAGCAAGAAAAGGCCGCATGTTCATCATGGAAAAAATGCTCTCTGTTATCTCAGAACCTCGAAATGAATTATCACCTTATGCACCGAGGATCATTACCATGATGATCGAAACGGATAAAATAAGAGAAGTGATTGGCCCAGGCGGAAAAATGATCAAAAAAATCATTGAAGAAACTGGTGTGAAGATCGATATAGAGGACGATGGAAGAGTTTTTATAGCTGCTATAGATCCTGAAGCAGGTAAAAAAGCAATGAAAATTATTGAGGATTTGACTAGAGATGTCGAAATAGGAAAGTTATACATGGGCAAAGTGACTAGAATAATGGCTTTTGGTGCTTTCGTTGAAATACTTCCAGGCAAAGAAGGTTTAGTACACATTTCTCATATGGCCGAAGAACGGATAGCCAAAGTTGAGGACGTTGTTTCGATGGGCGATGAAATCCTAGTTAAGGTCATTGAAATAGATAAACAGGGCAGAATTAACTTATCGCGAAAAGAAGCATTGCGACAGCAAAAAAATCAATAAAAAACGGATAGAAGCGCTCAACGCTTCTATCTTTTTAGTACATATTAACCATTAAAGTTAAAGGAGCTTCAATGCAGATAAATAATTCTAATAAAACTATTCTAAATAATGGTGTTCGTATCGTTACTGAAAATATCCCCGGTGTTCGTTCTGTATCAATTGGTATTTGGGTAGGTGTTGGCTCGAGGAATGAAACTTCTTCCGAGTCAGGCATTTCGCATTTTATCGAACATATGCTGTTTAAAGGTACCCAAAAACGAAGCGCGGCACAAATTGCCGAATCCCTGGAAGCGGTCGGTGGTCAATTGAACGCATTTACAACCAGAGAGTATACTTGCTACTACGCAAGAGTACTCGATGATAATCTTGATCTTGCAATCGATGTACTTACGGATATCTTTTTCAATTCTATATTTGCTGATGAAATGATCGAAAAGGAACGTGGAGTGGTCGAAGAAGAGATTCGTATGTATGACGACACCCCTGACGAACTCATTCATGATATCGCCATTCAGAATATATGGCCTGAAGATAGTCTTGGAAGGCCAATCCTGGGCAATTATAAGTCATTAAATGAAATCAACACTCAAAAGATCATGAACTATATGAATGATAATTATTTGCCGTCAAACTGTGTTGTAGCAGTCGCAGGAAATGTAGATCACGAAAGTATCCTCAATAAATTGGGCGGGATTTTTGAATGCTGGAATAATAAAGCAAACATGAAGGAATTTAATACACCTAAAAAAATATTTAATGTATCAAATTTATACAGAAAGACCGAACAAGTTCAGATTTGTTTATCTACCGATGGATTGAGTTATGATGATCCGCGGATATATTCGCTTATGATCCTCAACAATGTTTTAGGAGGAGGCTTATCCTCTCGATTGATGCAGTCAATAAGGGAAAACCATGGTCTTGCTTATTCTGTATACACATATCACTCTGCTTTTAGAGATACTGGATTGTTCACGATTTATGTCGGTACAAGTCCGCAAAAGTACGAGGATGTTCTAAAACTGCTATTTGAAGAGCTTTTAGATGTCTATCTGAACGGAATAACACAAAAAGAACTCACTAATACAAAAGAGCAGCTGAAAGGAAATCTCTATCTTGGTTTGGAAAGTGTTAACAGCAGAATGATTAGACTGGGACGATCAGAGTTGACCTTGAAAAGGATCTTGACCCCGGAAGAAATCGTCGAGAAACTTTATGCTGTTAAGATGGAAGACATTTGCTCGTTATCTGAAGATCTTTTTGCGCAGAACAACTTTAGTCTTAGCACAATTGGACAACTGAGCAAAAATACTGATTTGAGTATTTATAAGTTGACAAAATAGGAATATAAAATTAAAATATTATAAAATCATATAAATACCTCGCTCTTATAGAGTGGGGTAGGGGTCGCGAAAACCATAAGTAATTCAGGGAGCTTGGCAGCGAGGAACTGAAATGAAAGGGGGATTCGCCGAAGTTTGATAAATGCCTGTTTATCAAGCTGGGACAGTGTTGAAAAAGCACTGGACTGTCATGTGCCAGGAACCCGGCCTGTCACATGGAGCACTATCTCGCTGTTGGGTTATGGGGGTGAGCTGGAGTCTAAATGGCTTGAGGTTGCAACTCTTGCCTTTTTTGTTTATACAGGATCATTTTTGATATCATTGGCAAAACTTTTAACACAGTATGGGGGGATCAAAATGCAAAAATTTAATATCGTTGTTACAGGTGCTTGTGGCAAAGTGGGAAGAGAAATGGTCAAGGGTATCGTGGATACAAAGGACATGAATATTGCCGGTGCTGTCGATGTTTCCAACATTGGTCTCGATATAGGAGAAATCGTAGGATGCAAATCCTTGGGTGTGACTATCACAAATGATCTTCCGGCACTGATCAAGGATTTGTCCGCAAAAGCTCAGACAATTGTAGTGGATTTTACTTTTAAAGATGCCGCGCGGATAAATGTGCCTTTAGCACTAAAAAATGGTGCGCATGTCGTGATGGGCACAACTGGCTTGACTTCTGATGAATTAACGAGCTTCGCTGATCTTGCTGAAAAGAATAATTTAGGTATATTTGTTGCTCCAAATTTTTCCCTCGGCGCTGTACTGATGATGAAAGCTGCTCGCGATATATCACGTTATATGAAGCAAGCAGAAATAATTGAATATCATAATGATAAAAAGGTCGATAGCCCATCCGGCACTGCCATCGCCACAGCACATGGCATGAAGGAAAATGCCTCATCCTGTGGATGTATAGGCAATGAAAAGGAAAACAGTGCCCGCGGCGCCGAATATGATGGGATCAGGATACACAGCGTTAGATTAAAAAGCCTTGTTGCACACCAGGAGGTTTTATTTTCAGGCTGTGGAGAATTACTGACCATACGTCACGATTCATTTTCAAGAGAGTCTTTTGTTCCTGGTGTTCTGATGGCAATACGTAAAGTAACATCATGGAAAGGAATTAGAATCGGTCTTGAGACTATTATGGATTAACGGCAAGGAGATGAATATAATGAAAACTTTCCCAAGAATGATGACGGCAATGATAACTCCATTCAAGGAAAATGGTGAGGTTGACTATAATGGAGCTCAATACTTAGCAAAATATTTGCTGCAAAATGGCAGCAAAGGGATCGTCGTCAGCGGGACAACGGGTGAATCGCCCACAATAACGATCCAAGAAAAACTGGATTTATTTAAGGCTGTTAAAGAGGCAGTAGGAAATGAAGGAACTGTTATAGCAGGTACAGGTTCATACTCGACTGCTGATAGCATCAAACTGACCGAACAAGCCTCAAAGCTTTCCATAGAGGGGATATTATCTGTCACGCCATATTATAATAAACCAAACCAGGAAGGATTATACCAGCATTTTTCAGCAATTGCAGCCTCAACTGATTTGCCAATAATTCTATATAATGTTCCCGGTAGAACAGGAATCAACCTACTTCCCGATACTGTTGCCCGCTTAGCCACCAAGAAGAATATAGTTGCTCTGAAGGAAGCTTGCGGTAATACAGATCAGGTTTCCGCTCTTAAAAATTTAGTTTCAGATGATTTTATTATTTACAGCGGAGACGACAGCATGACTTTGCCGATGCTTGCTGTAGGTGCTTATGGGGTTATAAGCGTTGCTAGTCATGTTGCTCCTAGAGCCATCAATGAGATGATAGAATACTTTTTCTCCGGAAATACTTATGAATCAGCACGCATGCATAATAAGCTTTATCCTCTATTTAAGGCAATGTTTGTTACAACTAACCCAATACCAGTAAAAAAAGCTTTGGATTTACTCGGATTACCATCCGGAAAACCTCGGCTCCCTCTTGTTGAAGCATCTCCATCCGAAACAGAAACAATTAAGAAAGCACTAGCAGGATTTGGATTATTATAGTCTAGAATATTTTATAATCTAATTTGTATAATACAATAGATATTTAAAAGGTGCTCTTTGAGGTGCACCTTTTTGTTTCTTGCGCACACTACGTTTATCGCTTATAATAGTATCAACGACGATGTGCGGAACGGTTATCCAATTCAATGCAAACCTTCTGAACGGAACGAAAGAGAAGGTTTTTTTTGTGTTAAGAACAAAAGGAGGTCATAATGAGTAATACAGACAAAAAAATAATGCTTATACCACTGGGCGGTCTTGGTGAAATAGGCAAAAACATGATGGCTTTGAGATATGGCGATGAAATCATGGTCATTGATGCTGGACTCATGTTTCCAGAAGATGAGATGCTTGGTATAGACATAGTTATACCTGATTTTACTTATTTAGTAGAAAACAAAGATATGGTCAAGGGATTTGTTTTGACCCATGGTCATGAAGATCATATTGGAGCACTACCTTATGTATTAAAGGAGCTGGATGTTCCTGTTTATGGAACGAAATTGACCTTGGCATTGTTGCAAGGGAAGCTAAAAGAACACGGCATATCAGCAAAAAACCTCATAACTATTCGTCCACGTGACACTATAAAGCTTGGAGAATCTTTCGTAATAAAAATCATCAAAGTAAGCCATAGTATACCTGATGCCATTGGAATGGCTGTTCATACACCTGTGGGCATCGTGTTGCATACTGGAGATTTCAAGTTTGATCAGACACCCGTGGATAGTATGGTTACTGACTTTGCTCGTTTTGCAGAATATGGCCAAAAAGGTGTTTTAGTTATGCTTTCTGACAGTACAAATGTTGAAAGGCCTGGGTTTACTCCTTCAGAGAAGCTCGTTGGTCAAACATTTGAGGATATGTTTCGTCTGGCAAAAGAAAGAATAATAGTGGCGACCTTTGCTTCAAACGTCCATCGTGTTCAGCAAGTTATTAATGCGGCATATCGGTATAATCGCAAAGTTGCCGTATTGGGCAGGAGCATGGTCAACGTTGTATCAGTGGCTCAAGATGCAGGTTATCTTAGCGTTCCTGAGAATACACTTATAGAAATAGATGAAATCGTCAATTATCCCCGAAATAGAATTGCTATAATAACAACAGGCAGTCAGGGGGAACCTATGTCGGCGCTCACTAGAATGGCAATGTCTGATCACCGTCGTGTTGAAATAGTTCCTGGTGATACTGTTGTGATTTCAGCAACTCCAATTCCCGGAAACGAGAAAATGGTTGGCAGGATCATCAATCAGCTGTACCGCCAAGGAGCAGAAGTAATTTATGAGCGCTCCAGCGGCATACATGTTTCCGGACATGCGAGCCAAGAAGAATTAAAGATGATGCTTAATTTTGTCAGACCAAAATTTTTTGTACCGGTACATGGTGAATACAGACATTTGATCAAGCATGCTAAACTTGCCAATCAGATGGGCATTCCGACTGAAAACATTTTTGTCGCGGAAAATGGTCAAATTCTTGAATTCACAAATAAAAAAGGAATGATAGGCGGAAAGGTTACATCCGGGCGCATTTTGATCGACGGCCTGGGTGTTGGTGATGTTGGCAATATAGTTCTGCGAGATAGAAAACAATTGTCTCGCGAAGGTATTTTGATAGTAGTTTTAACTATCAATAAGGAAGCGAATCAATTGATTGCCGGACCTGATATTGTATCACGAGGTTTTGTATACGTCCGTGAGTCTGAAGAATTGCTCGAAGGCTCGAAGGAGCTTGTTAAGCAAATAGTTGAAAAATGTTTTGACAAAAACATCGGTGATTGGGCGACACTAAAATCGCAGGTAAGAGAGTCATTAAGCAGATTTCTTTACGAGAAGACTGGTCGAAGACCGATGATAATGCCAATAATCATGGAAATATGATGAAGGTGTGATTTAGTGAAAAAAAAGTCTGCTCCTATATCTAAAGATTTAAAAGATGAGTTAATAAGTATTTTTTTGATCGTGTTTGCTATATTTATATTTTTGTCTATTTGGAAGGGCTCTGGAGAAAATCCTTCTGGTGCAATAGGTACTATCGGAGCCTTGATTTATAATTTCTTGCATACAACTACCGGTCAAGGTAAAATTTTAGTCCCTTCAATACTAATTCTTACAGGTATGTATACCCTGCTACAAAAAAAGACCTGGGACTATTTCACAACCGTTTCGTGGCTGGTTCTGCTCACAGCGGGGTTATCCCTTATACATCTTACATTGCCTGTGGAACTTCAGAATTATAAATCCGGATTGAATGGGCATGGTGGAGGAATTATAGGCGGGATATCAGTCATGATTACAAATAAGCTTCTGGGCACCTTTGGATCTCGCTTGTTTTATATTTCCTGCATAATTGTATCACTCATCGTTATCCTTCGCAGATCCCTGGCAGATCTGCTTCGCTCAATATATTTTAAGATTAAAGAAATAATAAATAGTTTTTTCAATAAAAAAAGTAATCGTGATAGATCTATTAATATTAATAAATCCAGAGAAAGATCTGAGTCTCCGGTGATTATTGATCATATAAACAATGAAGATATTCCACAAACACGCATAAAGGCTTTTGAACCTGCAAACAGACCTGTTTTGCGGCTTGTTCCAAAAGAAGATATTCCAATCATTCCAGACGGACCATCTTCTGAAAATGATTTCAAGCTTATAAATAATTCATCTCCGAAGGAATATGTACTTCCTTCAATAAGTCTATTACAGGCACTTTCCAGAACGAAAAATCAAAAGAATAATAATGATATAAAAGACCGCGTCCACATTCTTGAAGAAACCCTCGAAAATTTTGGTGTTCATGCTAAAGTAACACAAGTTAGTAAAGGTCCGAGTATAACTCGCTATGAAATACAACCGCCGCCCGGAGTGAAAGTCAGTCGAATTGTAAGTCTTGTTGACGATATCGCACTTTCGCTTGCAGCAACTCAAGTAAGAATCGAAGCCCCTATTCCAGGGAAAGCAGCAGTGGGCATTGAAGTTCCTAATGATGAGGTTTCTCTTGTAACTATGCGTGAAGTACTTGAAAGCCCCGCATTTCAAAATAGTGATTCTCATCTAACAGTAGCCCTTGGCAAAGATATAGCCGGCAATCCGATAGTAACTGATTTGACAAAAATGCCTCATCTTTTGATTGCAGGTTCTACAGGATCTGGAAAAAGCGTATGTATGAATACAATAATCGGCAGCATACTATTTAAAGCCACTCCCAATCAAGTTAAAATGTTAATGATCGATCCCAAGGTCGTTGAATTATCAAACTTTAATGGTATACCCCATTTGATATCTCCTGTCGTAACTGATGTCAAAAAGGCTGCCATTGCCCTTCGCTGGGTAGTGCATGAGATGGAGAATCGATATGAATTATTCGCCGCCGAAGGAGTAAAAGATATTAATCGTTACAATCAATTAAAAGTCGAAAATGAACCTTCGCAGAAATCAGCTGAACTTCCTTACATAGTGCTTTTCATTGATGAGCTTGCTGACTTAATGATGGTAGCCCCTGCAGATGTAGAGGATGCGATTTGCAGATTAGCACAAATGGCCAGAGCGGCAGGAATACACTTGGTTGTCGCGACTCAAAGACCTTCTGTCGATGTTTTGACAGGAGTCATTAAAGCTAATATTCCTTCTCGTATATCCTTCGCCGTATCCTCCCAGATCGACTCGAGAACTATATTAGACATGAGCGGTGCTGAAAGACTTCTTGGGAGAGGTGATATGCTTTTTTATCCAACGGGAATGGCCAAACCTTTAAGGGTCCAAGGAGCATTTGTCTCAGATCAAGAAATAGATGATTTGGTGATTTTCTTAAAAAATCAACAACCGGTCCAATACATTACCCCTTGGAGTGAACAGGAAAAAAATAGTGATTTTTCATCAGATGAAGATGATTTGCTGCCCGAAGCCGCAAAATTATTCATAGAAAGTGGTCAAGCATCTATATCTTTGTTGCAGAGACGTTTTAGGATAGGTTATACAAGAGCAGCAAGAATAATTGATCAACTTGAACTCAAAGGTATAGTCGGCGAATATGAAGGAAGTAAGCCCAGAACTGTACGAATGACTTGGGAAGAATATGAGAGAGTTTTCGGTAACAGAGATGATTAATTCATAAAGGAAATGTTAAAATTGGATAAATACCTGATAAGTGTAGACAATGCTTTTGAACTAAAAAATGTGCAGTTTATTGATCTGCGTTCACCGATAGAATTTGAGGAAGCACATATACCGGGAGCAATAAATATACCCTTACTGGAGGATGACGAAAGAAAGATCGTCGGCACGATTTATAAACAACATTCTCCTGATCTCGCTCTCGAAGAGGGATTCGGGTTTATCGCGCCAAAGTTGCCAGATATATGCTTAAAAATCAAAAACATCGGCAATGCTTATTACCCAGTTATTTACTGCTGGCGGGGAGGCATGCGCAGCCAGGCGCTTTCAAATGTTTTGGATATCATGTCCATAAAACATTTCAGATTATACGGAGGTTACAAAGCCTTTCGAAATTATGTGCTGGAATATTTTTCTCAACCATTTAAGCAAAATGTTATAGTTCTTGACGGTTTGACTGGTGTTGGTAAAACAGACCTCATTCAAGAAATTATAAAACTTGGTCTACCGGCAATTGACCTGGAATCTCTGGCAAACAATCGTGGCTCAGTTTTCGGCTGTATAGGACTAGGAAAACAACCTCAGCAAAAACATTTTGAAGGCTTGCTGTTAGCAAAGTGCTTAAAACAAAAGACAAGCCAAATATAATTGTTGAATGTGAAAGTCGCCGGATAGGTTCTGTTCAATTCCAGAAACATTTTTTACAGCAATGAAAAATGGACAACATATTTTGATCCACGATATTATTGAAAATCGTATAAAAAGAATCACAGACAATTATGTTATAGAAAATAATGATCAAAATCGTGAAAGTATCAGAAACGCAATCTATGGTCTCAAAAAAAGGCTCGGTTTAAAAAACACAAATAATTTGATCTATTTATTTGAAAATAATGAATATTCAAAAGTTGTTGAGATTCTACTCAAAGATTACTATGATCCACTGTATGCATTTCCTTCGGAACACTCAAATAAATATAAAATCAATATTTCGTCCGTTGATATGGCATATGCTGTTGATGTACTCCGATCCCTGATTGGCTGATTTTTGAGAGAGGAGCAGATCTATGGAAAATATTGGCGATATACTTAAAAAAACTCGTATTGAGCAAAGCATATCTCTAGATGAGATTGAAGAAAAAACTAAGATAAGAAAATATTATCTTGAGGCTCTCGAAAATGAAGAGTGGAATAAATTTCCGGGCCGTGCATATCTTAGAGCTTTTCTAAGAAAATATGCTAACTATCTCGGGCTTGACGAAGACCGGCTTTTGGATTCAATTACTCACGATGTTTTACCGTTACCGCAAAATGAAAAATTACAAAAAACAATTGAACTGCCTGGAAAACCA
Organism: Peptococcaceae bacterium; assembly: GCA_040767105.1. Taxonomy (GTDB): domain Bacteria; phylum Bacillota; class Peptococcia; order DRI-13; family PHAD01; genus JAXGPE01. Next base: position 72,044 of record JAXGPE010000005.1, read on the forward strand.
AAAAATAAAATTGCTATATTCTTTGCAGTGATCGCAATCATCCTGTTATTGTCATTTCAATATTTCTATAATAATTTCCGCCAGAATGTTAAAGACATTTCTTCAAAAGATTCCAACACAAGCATATTGACTGAAGCCACGCAACCATCTGTAATCGATCCGGGGATAGATATTTCAGAAGAACTGCAAGTGAATGTGGATCAAGGCGAGGCAGACAAGCTTGAGTTAAAAGTTAAGGTAGTTAAAAACTCATGTTGGATGGAAATCGCCGATGGGGAATACATAGTTTATGTCGGAACTTTGCGTGCTGGTGAAGAAATAATTTTTACTGAAATGAATAATATCCGTTTCCGATTAGGGAATGCAGGCGACACCGAGGTTTACATAAATGGTAAGCTATTAATGAATTTAGGCATTAGTGGCCAGGTTGTATCAAAAGAATATAATCTTATTAATGGCAAACCCGAAGAAGTAATCAGGTAGTTCTTCATCAAAAACCACCAAATTAAATTTTTTCTTTCCAGCTCAGGAGGATCTTATGTCATATAATTTTTTTATCGAAACACTTGGTTGTCCGAAAAATATTGCCGATTCTCTTTGCATTAAAGGTGCACTAAATCTTGAAGGTAATATTTTTACTGATGACTTATCCTCGGCTGACATTGTGATTGTGAATACCTGTGGTTTTATTGAAGCTGCAAAAAAAGAGTCTGTTGATTTAATAATTAAATTTATTGATTGGAAAAACAAGGCCCCAAATAGATTGCTCGTTATTGCGGGTGTCTTGCGCAGAAATATTCGACAGAACTATATCAAGATATACCAGAAGCTGATTTGATCATCGGTACCGGAGATTTGCCCGTTTTGGCTCGGGCAATCGATAAGCTTCGACAGGGGGTTGATAGGCTTTGCCTGGTAGGGCAACCGGAGGATTTTTTATATAACAATGAATGGGTCAAAGCATCAGGCTATGGTGAACACAGAGCATATCTTAAGATAGCTGAAGGTTGCAACAATAAATGTACATATTGTGTGATCCCAGAGATGCGTGGATCGTATAGAAGCAGAGGCATCGAAGAGATATTGGCAGAGGCGGCCTGGTTATCCGCAAATGGTACAAAAGAGATTATTCTCGTTGCTCAAGATACAACATTGTACGGTATGGATATATATAATGAGCTTGTCCTGCCTGATTTATTAAGAAACCTATGTTTAATCGATGGCATCGAATGGATAAGATTGCTTTACACTTATCCAGCAAATATTACTGATGATCTTTTGGATGTTATAGCTACAGAAGAAAAAGTATGCCCATATTTAGATATACCTCTCCAACACATATCTGATCCAATACTTAAAAAAATGGGTAGAAATATGAGCAGCAAAGAAATAAAAACTCTCATCTCAAAAATTAAATCTTTAATACCTTATATCACTCTGCGAACTACTTTTATCGTTGGTTTTCCAGGAGAATCTCAAGCGGACTTCGATTTTCTACTTGATTTTGTTCAAGAAGCTAAATTTGACCGAGCAGGTTTTTTTGCTTATTCTAAAGAGCCGGGTACAAAAGCTGCCAAGATGAAGAATCAAATACCTATCAAGACTAAAATCAAGCGTTTGCAGGCAGCTGAAAAATTACAGTATTCAATACTTACGGAGAAACAAAATGAAATGATTGGACAAATTGTACAAGTGATCGTTGATGGCCCTTCTCCAGATAATGGATTATTATGGGAGGGAAGAACAAAAAAAGATGCTCCGGATATCGATTGTGTCGTTTACTTTAACCCAACAGAAAAAATATCCGTTGGTAAGTTTCTAAAAGTCAAAATAACTCATACTCAAGACTTTGCTTTAATAGGAGAGATAATAAATGAATTTGGCAAATAAGCTTACTCTTTCAAGAATATTTTTAATACCCGTTTTTATGCTAGTATTATTGACAAGAATTCCTTATCCATTCGGAGAATACATTGCTGCATTTATTTTCATTATAGCTGCCAGTACTGATGGTTTAGATGGTTATGTGGCAAGAAAGCGTAAGCAGATAACCAATTTCGGCAAGCTGCTTGATCCTTTAGCTGATAAGCTACTCATTTCCGCAGCATTAATATGTCTGGTTGAATTAAATCAGATTTCAGCCTGGGTAGCATTCATCATAATTGGGCGGGAATTCTTTGTAACGGGCTTAAGATCTATTATGGCCAGCGAAGGAATAGTTATTGCTGCCAGCAAGCTCGGTAAAATTAAAACGATAACTCAAATAGTTGCGATCTCTGCACTTTTGCTCAATGGTTTTTTACAGAAGTTAATTAATATACCTTTAGGTAAATACCTTCTTTATGTTGCCCTGTTTTTTACGATTTGGTCAGGTGTGGATTACTATTTAAAAGCTAAAAGAAATGAAAGATTAAAATTGTGATGGAACGGTTATCAATGCTTTTTGCGACCGCTTTTGAATAGGTTATTTCCCGTTCATGCCCGAACGATAGCCAGCATACTTGCTGCAATACTTCTGTTATATATTGATTTTAGTATCATTTATATCATAATGCTTGTATGCCTCGGAGTTTTTATTTGCGGAAAAGCAGAGCGCTATTTTCCTGAAAAAGACAGCCCGAATATCGTATTTGATGAATTCTGCGGGATGTTCATCGCCGGATTCGCACTTAATGACAATAAATCTATTATATTTGCCTTTTTACTTTTCAGATTATTAGATATATTTAAACCTTTTCCAATAAACAGATCTCAAAATTTGCCCGGCGGGATAGGAATCATGTCCGACGATATTCTGGCGGGTCTAATAACTCGATTGGTAATCATGATCATTTTTTGAGGAGGGTCTTTATTGAACGCGGAAATAATTGCAGTAGGAACAGAAATCATTATTGGACAAATATTGAATACCAATTCAAAATACCTTTCTGAAAAACTTGCCGATCATGGTATCGATGTTTTTTTCCATACAAGCGTTGGAGACAACATGAATCGTATAATTGATGCGCTCAAAATTGCTTCAGAACGCTCTGATATTGTACTCATAACTGGTGGCTTGGGTCCAACAGCAGACGATTTGACCAAAGAAGCCTTAGCAAAATACTTACAACTGCCTTTGATTTGTTTTCCCGATGAATTGACAAAACTCCGGGAACAAATAGAAAAGAGAAATATAATTATGCTTGAAAGTCATAATAAGCAAGCGGACTTTATTCCAGGCAGTATAATATTAAATAACGAAAATGGCACGGCGCCTGGCATGGCTTTTCAAAAGGGAAAAATAAGCTATATTGTTTTACCCGGGCCTCCTCGCGAGCTTGAAACGATGTTTGTTAAATATGCGATCCCTTGGATAACAGGCAATCTTTTAGGTAACGGTTATCAAAAGCTCTATTCTAAACTATTAAAGTTTGCGGGCATAACTGAATCGAATGTTGAAGAAAAGTTAAAAGATCTTATTCAAAATCAAACCACTCCAACATTGGCAACTTACGTTGGAGTAGGTGAAGTACACGTGCGCATCTCAGCTAAAGCTCCAAGTGAGGACTCCTTTATTGAAGGTATTTCAGGGATATTGCAAGAAATTGAAAAAAGAATAGGAAAATATAAAATAGGAGAAGATGGAGAGAGCTCACTTGATTTATCCCTGAAATTTATACGGAAGCATCATTTGAGTATAAGCACCGCCGAATCCTGCACAGCTGGTCTCCTAAGTGCTTCGTTCACTGATTTGCCAGGAGCATCGAACTTCTATTATGGTTCAATTATTGCTTATAGCAACTTCATCAAAAAAAACCTTCTTAATATACCAGCCGATGTTCTTGATAAACATGGTGCCGTTAGCGAAGAGACCGCCGTAGAAATGGCTAAGAATATTTCCGCGATATGCAAAACAGATATCGGGATAGCGATCACGGGCATAGCAGGACCGGAAGGAGGAAGTTCTGAAAAACCTGTCGGTCTTGTATATGTTGCGCTATATTCAGAGGGTAAAACTCAAGTTGTCAAAAACATTTTCCGGGGCAGAAGAGATTATATACGTGCAATCAGCGTCAAGACCGCACACGCTTTATTGCTAAGATATTTAAAAGAAAAAGAAAAATAATATACTGACTTTTCGAAAGGGGTAATTATGAACTATTCAAGTTTTGCTGAATTTGGATTATCAAAAAAAATAATTACAGCAGTTTCTGCAATGGGTTTTGAAGAACCCACACCGATACAAAAACAAGCTATTCCTTTAGTTATGGCTGGAAAGGATCTTATCGGTCAAGCTCAAACAGGTACTGGAAAAACTGCGGCTTTTGGTATTCCAATAATAGAAAATGCAAAAAACAGTTCGCACGATATCCAGGCTTTGATTTTGACACCGACTCGAGAATTGGCGATCCAGGTTGCTGAAGAAATCGGCAATATTGGTGCTTCAAAAAAGATCAAGGTACTGCCTATTTATGGTGGACAGCCTATAGACCGGCAAATCAGATCATTACGTATGGGAGTTCAGGTTGTTATTGGAACTCCCGGACGTATTTTAGATCATATCCGGAGAAAAACACTGAATCTTGACCAGGTTCAAATGGTCGTTCTTGACGAAGCCGACGAAATGCTAGACATGGGTTTTATTGATGATATTGAACTAATTCTCGATAAAGTTCCCGGTAAAAGGCAAACGCTGTTTTTCTCTGCAACGATGCCATTACCAATTCAGCGACTTGCCGAAAAATATCTTGATACTCCGCAAATCGTGTCTATCAGTAAAGAAAATCTTACTGTGCCCTTGATACAACAAAATTACTATGAGGTTATTCAATGTTCAAAACCTGAAGCCCTTTGCCGAATTCTTGATTTTGAAAACTACGAATCAGTTATAGTATTTTGTAGGACAAAAAGAGGAGTAGACGAACTTGTGGCAAGTTTGCAGACAAGAGGATATTTCGCTGAGGGACTTCACGGAGATATGAGTCAAGCACAAAGAGATAAAACGATGCGTAGTTTTAGAAATGGAGAAACGGAGTTATTAGTTGCTACTGATGTGGCAGCTCGCGGATTGGACATTGAGAAAGTTAGCCATGTAATAAACTATGATATACCTCAAGATCCTGAATCATACGTTCACAGAATAGGACGTACTGGAAGAGCAGGAAGGGAGGGCAAGGCTCTTACTTTGATATTTCCAAAGGAATATCGCCAGTTGAGAATGATTGAAAGATTAATAAAGACCAGAATCGAACGTTCTTCTTTACCTTCTTTTCAAGATATTGTTCAACAGCAAAGCGATAACATGCGCAACGCTATAAGCACGATAATAAATGATAAGAATCTTAATAATTATCGGATCCTGGCAAGACAATTATTACAGGAAAATGAGCCTGAAGATGTTGTCGCTGCAGCAATAAAATATGCTTATAGTCAAAAAGGGATCGAACTTATCGATGATGATTCAACATCAGAAATAAGCAACACTGGGGCCAAACAAGGTATGGCAAGACTATTCTTCACTATAGGACGTCAGCAAAACATTAAGCCCGGCGATCTGGTAAAATGGATCTCAAAAGAAACCGGTATCAATGGAAAATCTATTGGTGATATTAATATCTATGATAAATTCACCTTTCTCGAGGTTCCTGAAGATTCAGCATTTCGTGTTATCCATATCATGGATAAAAGTAATCTTTGCGGCAAAAGGGTTTCTGTACAGCTTGCAAGAGCTAAATAATGATTCTCTATATTGACAAGTAATCTCAATTAATATAGAATACATATATCGAACATACGTTTGTTTAGGAGGAACATTATGTCAGATAAGAAGAAAGCCCTTGAAATGGCACTTTCATCAATAGAAAAACAATTCGGCAAAGGTTCAATAATGCGTTTGGGTGATTCGCCAACAAAGCTGCAAATCGATACTATCTCTACAGGAGTAATTGCTCTTGATGTTGCTCTTGGCATTGGAGGAGTCCCGCGAGGTAGAGTTGTTGAAATATTCGGTCCTGAATCTTCCGGCAAAACAACTGTTGCCCTTCATATAGCTGCTCAAGCACAAAAAAATGGTGGCATAGCTGCGTTCATTGATGCCGAACACGCGCTAGATCCAAAATACGCCTCAAAGCTGGGTGTTGATACGGATAATCTCCTGGTTTCCCAACCTGACACCGGGGAACAAGCCCTTGAAATTGCCGAAGCCCTAGTCCGCAGCGGAGCTGTTGATATAATTATTATTGACTCCGTCGCTGCATTAGTTCCAAGAGCAGAAATAGAAGGGGATATGGGGGATACACATGTTGGATTGCAGGCGCGTTTGATGTCGCAGGCATTGAGAAAACTTACTGGGGCAATAAGTAAATCAAATACCACAGCGGTTTTTATTAACCAAATACGCGAAAAAGTTGGTATAATGTTCGGAAATCCCGAAACAACACCAGGAGGAAGAGCTTTAAAATTTTATTCTTCAATAAGAATGGATGTCAGAAAGATCGAAACCCTTAAGCAGGGTACAGATAATATTGGCAGTAGAACTCGTGTGAAAATAGTAAAGAACAAAATCGCTCCGCCTTTTAAGCAGGCCGATTTTGATATAATTTATGGAGAAGGTATTTCAAGGGAATCAAGTATAATTGATTTAGCCGTCGAATTAGATATCATAAATAAAAGTGGTACTTGGTATTCCTATAATGATAACCGTCTCGGGCAGGGGAAAGATAACACACGATTATATTTAAAAGAAAACCCTATGATATCCGATGAAATAGAAGCAAAGATAAGAGCAAGCTTTACACCTATTAGCAACATCGTTGAAAAAAATACTGGTGAGGAATAGATGTCGCGGCCAAATCCTCTTAATTATGCTTATAATCGCCTTTCAAGGAGAATGTTGAGTATTAAAGAAATGGAAAGAGCTCTTCATTCTAAAGGATATGCTAATGAAGAAATTGAAAATACACTTCGCAAATTGATTGAAACCGGCTTGCTGGACGACATTGTTCTCGCTCAGAACTTGTATAGACAATATACAGGAAAAAAGTTTGCCGGCCCTTCTCTTTTGAAAAACATTATGTACAAACGAGAAATAGCTTGTGAGGCTATTTCTTTTGCGATGCGAGATTATGGTGAAGAGAAGGAGCGGGAAGTATTTGAATTGTTCCTGCAACGAATAAGCAGAACCAGTCCATATAATAAACAAAAAATTGTTCGTCAAATACAGAGAAAAGGATTTTCCAGTAAATATATAAAAGAAATACTTTTTACTACAAGCGAAGAAAATGAATAGACTGTCTATTTTATGATGAATTTTGTTGTATTTTGTATATTCTTGACAGCTATTGCGAATAATATTAGAATGTTAATTGATAATGACGGTTTGTTTGTTTTCCATCAATGGATTTTGGCTGTATATCTTGTTCCCGTTTATATATATAAGCTAAATATCCCTTCGCGGGTTAATATTCATTTATGATTTTTTCTTGTGTGTTATGATCAAGAAGAGATATTCGTATACGAAAGTACCCGTATGCTTTTTTGATGGAATATTCAATAACCGAGGATTGTCGGTTATTTTTTGTTTTTCAAATAAAATCAGGGGGTGATTACCATAGTTTACTATATCATTACCGCAGCAATTGCAGCTTTAGTCAGTATATTCATCGGTTATTTCATACGTAAGAAAACTGCTGAAGCAAAAATAGTCTCGGCAGAAAAGGAAGCTAATAGAATACTTGAGGATTCAAATAGGACTATTGAAGCTAGAAAAAAAGAAGCAATTTTAGAGGCCAAAGAAGAGGCCCATCGTTTGCGCTCAGAGTCCGAAAGAGAAATAAGAGAACGTCGTAATGAAATGCAGCGCGCAGAACGCAGATTGATCCAGAAAGAAGAAACTTTAGATAAAAAATCTGAGACGATCGAGCGAAAAGAAGAGAATCTACATAAAATCGAAACAGATCTCCAAGAAGAGAAAAAAAGTGTTGCAGAATTGTTACAAAAGCAAATGCATGAACTGGAAAGAATATCCGGCCTTTCCTTTGATCAGGCTAAAGACATCCTTCTGGCACGTGTAGAAGATGAAATAAAACACGAAACAGCTATGCTGATAAAAGATTATGAGAATCAAGCAAAAGAAGAAGGCGAAAAAAAGGCAAGAGATATCATATCCCTTGCTATACAAAGATGTGCTGCTGACCATGTTGCAGAGTCAACTGTTTCTGTGGTTGCCTTGCCAAACGACGAAATGAAGGGCAGAATAATTGGTAGGGAAGGAAGAAATATAAGAGCTTTAGAAACTCTCACCGGAATTGATCTGATCATTGACGATACCCCCGAAGCAGTAATATTATCTGGTTTTGACCCCGTCCGTCGTGAAGTAGCGCGTACAGCTCTTGAAAAGCTTATCCTAGATGGACGTATCCATCCGGCAAGAATAGAAGAAATGGTAGAAAAAGCTCAAAAAGAAGTAGAACAAAAAATTCGCGAAGAAGGTGAACAAGCTACCTTTGACACTGCGGTGCACGGACTTCATCCTGAATTGATAAAAATGCTTGGAAGACTTAAATTTCGTACAAGTTACGGCCAAAATGTCCTTAAACACTCTATAGAGGTCTCTCATCTTGCAAAAATGATGGCAGCGGAAATAGGAGCGGATATAAATCTTGCCAAAAGAGCTGGATTGCTTCACGATATTGGTAAAGCGATAGATCATGAAGTAGAAGGTCCTCATGTAACGATAGGCGCCGATCTGGCAAAAAAATATCGTGAATCTCCTGAAGTAATTCACGCGATAGCTGCCCACCATGGTGATGAACCATTTAAATCAGTTGAGGCTGTTTTAGTCGCTGCAGCTGATGCAATATCAGCTGCAAGACCAGGTGCACGAAGGGAAACCCTTGAAGCCTATATCAAGCGCCTTGAAAAGCTCGAAGAAATTGCCAATGAATTTGAGGGCGTAGAGAAGTCATTTGCTATCCAAGCCGGAAGAGAAATTAGAATAATCGTCAAACCGGAAAGAATTGATGATGCTACCTCTATTCGTATGGCAAGAGAAATAGTTAAAAAAATAGAAGAAAATCTTGAATACCCGGGGCAAATCAAGGTGGTCGTCATTAGAGAAACAAGAGCTGTGGATTTCGCAAAATAAACTTTGTATACGGGGTTTATATATCAAGAGATTGATATATAAACCCCGTATTTTATCAATGAAATATTTGATTATTGACTTTGTCGGGAGGATAAGATGTTAAAAGTTTTAATGGTTGGTGATATAATAGGCCGTCCCGGAAGAAAAATACTAAAAGAAAAATTGCCGTACTATATTAAAAAATTCGCGGTAGATATTGTTATAGTTAATGGAGAAAACTCAGCCAGTGGGAACGGGATAAATAAACATATCGCTGATGAATTATTTTGCATTGGCGTAGATGTTTTGACTATGGGAAACCACACTTGGGACAAAAGAGAAATATTTGAATTCATCGATCATGAACCATATTTGATTCGACCGGCAAACTACCCACCTGGTACTCCAGGCCACGGCAGTGTGATATTTACTACTTCCTCAAAATATAAAATTGGAGTAATTAATCTTTCTGGCAGAGCTTTCATGACTCCTTTGGATTGCCCATTCCGAACGGCCGATAATATAGTCGAAAAAATCAAAAAAGAAACAAATTTGATAATTATTGATTTTCATGCCGAAGCAACTTCAGAAAAGATTGCTTTTGGATGGCATATGGATGGAAAGGTTTCCGCAGTCTTCGGGACACATACTCATGTTCAGACGGCGGACGAAAGGATTTTGCCTTTAGGCACAGCATATATAACAGATGTAGGAATGACTGGTCCAAGAGACTCCGTTTTAGGAATTGATAAAAATTTGGTTGTAAAAAAATTCATTACGCAACTTCCTGTTCGTTTTGAAATAGCTCCCGGTGACATTCAGTTTAACGCAGTAATTGTTCATATTTCAAAGTCTACTGGACAAACGGTGTACATTGAAAGGATTAATGAATACTTTTCTCAGGAATAAAAATCCCTTTACTTAAAGGATTTCGGTTTAGCATATAGAATAATACCATCATTAGGCGAATCAATATATGATGTTGGGAGGTAACATACTTGGAAGTCTTAAAAGTTTCAGCAAAGTCAAGCCCAAATTCAGTTGCAGGTGCTCTTGCCGGTGTTATACGCGAAAGAGGATGCGCTGAAATCCAGGCGATTGGAGCAGGTGCACTAAACCAGTCTGTGAAAGCCGTAGCAATTGCTCGAGGTTTTGTTGCTCCCAGCGGAATTGATTTGATTTGCATTCCGGCATTCACTGATATTATTATTGATGGAGAAGAAAGGACCGCAATTAAGCTTATCGTCGAACCAAGATAAACTGGATCGTCTTTTAAGGCCCGTTGATCAAACGGGCCTTTTTTATGTTATATTGTACCTGGATAATCACTGAATATAAATTTAAAGTTGGAGGTCACCCGATATTGTTGAAAAAAAATGTTTATCCGGACTGCTCGATTGGAATTGGCGACTTGCATTTGCATACTTCTGCTTCAGATGGTCTATATTCAGCTCAGGAAATTATCGATATGGGGAAAGCAAAAGGACTTTCTTATATTTCAATAACAGATCATGATACAATAAATGGTCTTATCAGTATCTCAGGGTATTCATCAAAGAACAATTTAAAAATAATACCCGGTATTGAGCTAAGCACAGAGTATTATGGTCATGAAGTCCATATTTTGGGTTATTCATTAGATCCTCA
>JAXGPE010000006.1:0-70720 GCA_040767105.1 Peptococcaceae bacterium
CATCGCCAATATTCTCCAGTCTACTATTGCTGCTGCTGAAAGAGTTTTTGAGCTGCTGGATGAAAAGGAAGAAGAACCGGATGTTCAAAGCTTTAGATCGATCGATCTTCCTCAAGGTGAAGTCAGTTTCAAAGATATCTCCTTTGGTTATCAGGAAAACAATTTGGTCATCAAGGATTTAAATGTTCATGTAGAAAAAGATCAGGTAGTCGCAATTGTTGGACCTACCGGAGCAGGTAAAACAACCTTGGTCAATCTTATGATGCGATTTTATGAACTTAATCAAGGCTCGATCACTATAGACGGGATCGATATCCGCGATCTACGCAGGACCGACCTGCGCGGTCTTTTCGGGATGGTACTTCAGGACACGTGGCTTTTCAATGGGACTATCAGGGATAACATTGCTTATGGAAGACAGGGCGCCTCTGAAGAAGACATAGTTCAAGCCGCAAAAATGGCTCATGTTGACTACTTTATCCGCACTCTTTCTGAAGGATATAATACTGTTTTGAATGAAGAAGCCTCAAATATCTCTCAGGGTCAGCGCCAGTTGATAACCATCGCCAGGGCTCTGCTTGCCGATCCGGCCATATTGATTTTGGATGAGGCTACAAGCAGTGTGGATACCCGGACAGAATTGCTGATTCAAAAAGCGATGAAAACTCTAATGCATGGCCGAACAAGTTTTGTAATTGCTCATCGTTTATCGACCATACGCGATGCTGATCTTATTTTAGTAATACACGAAGGAAGAATAGTAGAAAAAGGTAAGCATGAAGAATTGCTTGCCCAACAAGGTTTTTATGCCGAACTTTATAACAATCAGTTTTCTGGTGCAGCTTAAAGTCATTATTTTTAACGGACCGCTTCCTTGAGCCTTCCTACATACTCAGCTACTTCCTTGGCTGCCAGTTCCGGAGATTTTTCAACCATATCCAGTCTGCTTTCTATTTTTTCGATTATGGAGCTTCCTACGATCACTCCATCGGCAAATCGCGCTATACTTCTCGCCATCTCAGCTCCGGAAACGCCGAAGCCAACAGCAAGCGGCATCTCAGTCAATCTGCGAACTCTGGATATATAGTAGTTAAGTCCGGCAGCCAGACTTTTCCTGCTTCCTGTAACGCCCGTATCAGCGACGCAATATAGGAATCCTTGTGATTGTTCGGCAATTTTCTTGATCCTTTGCTCTGAACTGGTCGGTGCTACCATCAAAATCAAATCAATCCCTGACCGCGCAGCTTCCATTTTTAACTCCCCATATTCTTCCATGGGCAGATCCGGAACGATCAAGCCATCTATCCCTGAATCAACCGCTTTTTGGACGAATTGCCCAACTCCATATCGGTAAATTGGATTATAATAGGTCATGATGACAAGTGGAGTACTGATCATCGGGCGTAATGCAGCAACCATTTCAAATATCTCTTCAATTCTAGCTCCTGCAGAAAGTGCTCTCTGTCCGGCTCTTTGGATTATTGGTCCGTCAGCTATCGGGTCTGAATAAGGTATCCCCAGTTCAATGATATCTGCGCCTTCAGCAGAAAATTTGCAAACCAATTCTCGAGTAAAATTTAAGTTCGGGTCCCCGCAGCATACATAAGGGATCAGAGCTTTTTCTTTTTTGATAGAAAGTCGCTCAAAAACCATATTGATTTTACTCATATAAATCACCTCCAATGATCCTGCTAACTGTCTGTACATCCTTATCCCCGCGTCCTGACAAACAAACAACGACTAGATCCTGTGGACTAAACGAAGCTGCGTTTTTTTTCAGGCAGGCCAAGGCATGGGCGCTTTCCAAAGCTGGAATGATCCCCTCTAATTTTGTGAGTAGGCAGAATGCTTCCAGGGCTTCATTGTCACTGACCGTCTGATATCTGATGCGTCCAATGTCTTTTAGATAGCTATGCTCCGGACCGACCCCGGGATAATCCAGTCCTGCCGAAATCGAATGAGCTGGTAATATCTGTCCGTCATCATCCTGAAGTATATAACTTAAAGAGCCATGCAAAATTCCTTTCGTTCCAGCGCAAAGAGCCGCGGCATGCATTCCCTTTTCAATACCCTTTCCGCCCGCTTCTGCTCCTATCATGCAGACTTCTTTATCAGCAATAAAAGGATAAAATAATCCTATCGAATTGCTGCCTCCACCTACGCATGCAATTAGGCAATCCGGCAAACGTCCTTCTTTTTCGATGATTTGTCTTTTAGTTTCATTTCCGATAACACTTTGAAAATCTCTGACAATACTTGGATAGGGATGTGGCCCTACAGCTGAGCCTATAACATAAAAACTATCCTTTATGTTTCCCGCCCAATAGCGCATTGCTTCATTTGTAGCGTCTTTGAGTGTTTGCGAACCGGAAGTTACCTCCTCGACCCGTGCACCCAAAAGCTGCATACGGAATACATTCAATGCCTGTCTTTTGATATCCTCAGTTCCCATAAAGACAGTACATTCGAAACCCATGAGCGCTGCGGCAGTCGCCGTAGCTACACCGTGCTGGCCTGCGCCGGTTTCGGCTATGATTTTTCTTTTGCCCATCTTTTTTGCTAAAAGCACCTGCCCAAGACTATTGTTTATTTTATGTGCTCCTGTATGATTTAAGTCTTCACGTTTTAAATATACTTTTGGACCGCATAAATACTCGGAAAGTCTTTTTGCATAGTAAAGTGGGGTAGAACGGCCAACGTAATTACTTAAATGATCTGAAAGCTCCTGTTTGAAATTCAGCTCATCATAATAAGTTTCGTATGCTTGCTCCAAATCATTTAAAGCGCCCATCAAGGTTTCTGGAACGAATTTTCCTCCGTATCCGCCGAAATATCCTATGCTGGACATAGGTCATACCTCCTCGCCTGTTCAATAAATTTTTTGATCTTAGCATGATCCTTAATGCCATATCCCTCTTCGACCCCACTGCTGACATCCAATCCGAATACTCTGTTTTGCGTGAGTGCCTGTCCTACATTTTCAGGGCTCAATCCACCAGCCAAAATCAATGGTAATGGAATCTTATGTGAAATCAGCGGGATGTTTTGAAAGAATTTTTGTCCTGTTCCTCCGTATGCTTTGTCACTGAACGTGTCAAGAAGTATCCTGCTCACTGTATTATCTGCGCAATATGCTGCGATCACTTTATAATCAATACTGTTTTTTATTCTAAATGTCTTGATCACATTAATTCCTGATAATTTTTTGCAGTATTCTATTGATTCATCTCCATGCAACTGCACCCCGGTCAATCCACAATATCGAGTTATTTTACGTACCGTTTGATGATCCTGCTCTACAAAAACTCCTATTTTCTCAATTGTTGCCGGTAGTTTGCTGATGATATCCCGGGCTTTATCTATAGTTACCTCTCTCCTGCTTGACGCAAACACAAAACCTAGTGCATCTGCTCCGTACAGAGAGGCAGAAATTGCGTCTTCAAGTGATGTTATCCCGCATATTTTTATCCAAACCATATTGTCACCTCCCGGACAACTCTCTTACCTTAGAAGCAATATCGGAAGCAGTCACCAACGCTTCGCCCACAAGTACTGCATCTACACCAGCCCTTTTGAGTTCGCCGATTTGCTCATAAGAATATATACCACTTTCACTTACGATAAAACATTTTTCGGGAATACTTTCGATAAGCTTGAATGTATTCTCTAAATCACTATCAAAAGTTTTTAAATCGCGGTTATTTATCCCGATGACCGATGCTCCGCATTCCAAAGCTGTCTCAATTTCTTCTCTATTATGGACCTCAACCAGAGCTTCCATTTCCAGATCTTCCGTCAAAGTCAATAGCGTCTTCAGTGAGTTTTTATTCAATAATCGTGTTATCAGCAGCAGAGCATCCGCACCCAGTGCTCTCGACTCGAATATTTGATACGTTTCAATAATAAAGTCCTTGCGTAAAAGCGGAAGACTTGAGCACTTTCTGACTTCGCTCAAACTATCAGGATCACCAAGGAAATGCTCTTTTTCGGTGAGCACTGAAATGGCCTTAGCCCCGTTTTTTTCATAACACTTAGCCAGCGAGCAGGCATTGAATGATGAGTTCAAAATCCCTTTTGAAGGGGAGGCTCTTTTTATTTCTGCGATCAGAGCGACCTCGTTTCCGGACAATGAGCCTCGAAAATCTCTTTTTTCCGAATCTCCCGGGTAGGCTTGTTTTTTTAATTTCTCTAAAGGAACAAGTTCTTTTTGTATTCTTAGTTCTCTTTTTTTAACGGCAACGATTTTATCGAGCATCATATTACCTCCTGCAGTCTACAACGATTGCTGGCCTCAATAAGCTCTTCCAATTTTCCTAATGCCTTACCGGTATCAATACTGTCTGTAGCTACTAATATTCCTTCGCTTATATCCTGAACTTCCCCCGAAGTTAAAAATGCAAGTGCAGAATTGAATATAACAATATCACGACAGGGCCCTTTTTTACCTTCAAGTATTTCTCTGGTGATTTGTGCGTTTTTTATCGCATTTCCTCCAAAAAGCTCTTTTATCGAAACCTTTGGAAACCCAAATTCAGAAGCATCGATAAAATATGTTTTGATCGTGCCGTTTTTTAAGGCACTGACTTTTGTCAAACCAACGGTTGATGCTTCATCCAAACCTCCAGCTCCGTGAACCACACAGGCTCTTTCAACTCCCAGCTGATCGAGTACTTCGGCCAGAGGCTCTGTCATCTGCGGGAAGGGGACTCCCAAGAGCTGCACATTGGCCTCTGCAGGATTAGTCAACGGTCCGAGTAAGTTGAAGATGCTTCTAAAACCTATTTCGTTTCTCGGAGCAATAGCATATTTCATTGCCTGGTGAAAAACTGGAGCAAATAAGAATGTGATCCCAATATCGTCAAGAAGCTTTTGGGCACTTCTTGCATCAAGGTCAATATTGACTCCTAATGCTTCCAGGACGTCTGCGCTGCCGCTTTTACTCGAAACCGATCTGTTTCCATGTTTTGCTACTGGGACCCCTCCTGCTGAAACGACAAACGCTGCAGTTGTCGAAATATTGAACGTTCCACTGCAATCTCCACCCGTACCGCATGTATCGATTACATTTTTATGTTTACTTCTGATCTTCTGAGCTTTATCGCGCATGGCTTGAGCACAACCCAATATTTCAGCCGTGGTTTCACCCTTCATTCGCAGGGCTGTGAGCAGGCTTCCAATTTGTGCTGATGTCGCTTCTCCCTCCATGATCATAACCATGACCTGTTTGGCTTCAGCGGCAGAAATATTTTCTTTTCTGATCAATCTGTTCAATACATCCTTGATCATTCAGGTTCACCTTCTCGTTTGATCTTTTCGTTTAAAAAGTTCTCCAATATTTTTATTCCGAACTCTGTTGCAATAGATTCCGGATGGAACTGCACTCCGTAAGTAGGATGATTCATATGCTTAATTGCCATTATCGTCTGGTCGTCACTTCTTGCTGAAACAATAAGTTCTTTCGGTATATATTCTGCTTTTATGATCAGGGAATGATATCTTGTGGCTTTTATTCGCTGCGGAATATCCTTAAAAACTCCCCTTCCATCGTGGTTGATACAGGAAGTTTTTCCGTGCATGATTTCTTTTGCCGGAACTATAAAACCCCCGAAAACTTCTCCTATACATTGATGCCCAAGGCATACCCCCAAGATCGGGATCCTTCCGGAAAACCTTTCAATAGCTTTTTTACTTATCCCAGCGCTAGCCGGAGTGCCCGGGCCCGGTGATATGACCATCCTGGCTGGATCCAACCGTTCAATTTCATCAAGCGTGATTTGATCATTTCTTACGACCTTTATTTTACTTCCAAGAGATCCAAAGTATTGGGCAAGATTATAGGTGAACGAGTCGTAATTATCGATCAATAACAGCATGTTTCCCCACCCCTTCCACCTTTTCAACCGCCTTAAGCAGTGCTTTCGCTTTATCAAGGGTCTCGATATATTCTCGTTGAGGATCCGAGTCTGCAACTATGCCAGCCCCAGCCTGGATATATCCTTTGTTTCCTTTAATGATCAAGGTGCGAATAGTGATACATGTATCCATGTCGCCATTGTAATTGATATAGCCCACCGCTCCGGCATAAGGCCCCCGCACGTCCTGTTCCAGTTCGTCAATTATTTGCATGGCTCTTATCTTCGGAGCTCCTGAAACTGTTCCGGCAGGGAAACAAGCTCTCAGGACATCAAAACAATTTTGTTTTTCGGACAGTTCGGCAATAACTTTGGAGACCAAATGCATCACATGAGAATACTTTTCAATTTCCATGAATCGATCCACGCGAACCGAGTTATATGAAGCTATCCTTCCAAGGTCATTTCGCCCTAAATCCAGCAACATCAAATGTTCAGCTTTTTCTTTTTCGTCCCGGATCAGTTCTTTTTCAAGCAATGTTTCTTTTTCGGCATTATCTCCCCGTGGTCTTGTACCCGCTATCGGCCTGATTTCCACCTGTTCCTTTTCGACTTTAACCAACATTTCCGGAGAAGAGCCAACTAAAGATATTTTATCCATATGCAGAAAAAACATATATGGCGAAGGGTTCAGCGATCTTAGTTCCCGATATATTTCAACAGGATCATGCCTCACTTCAACTAAAAGTCGTTGTGCCAAAACTACCTGGAATATATCCCCTTTTTCTATATAGTTCTTAGCCCTCTTCACCATTTCATGAAAATCATCCGGCTTCATATTGCTCATATATTCAAGCTTTTTGCTTTCATTTGTTTTGTTTTTAGAGAATGTTTTCTTAATTGGCGCATCCATCCTTTTCTTTATTTCAGCGATACGTCCAACCGCATTTTTATAATCTGAAGCCGGATCCTCTGTTGCCTTTTCATACGTTATAATTTGAATAACTTGACGAACATGGTCATATAAGATCACCGTATCAAAAAACATAAACATACATTCGGGAAATTCTGCCTGACCATTTTTATGGCTTGGAATATCCTCAAAATAACGCATCATATCATACCCCAAATATCCAACTGCTCCTCCAGTGAAGCCTTGCATCCCGGGTATACTTTTGTACTTATTCTTTTTCATTATCTTTTCCAGCTCAACCAGAGGATCATCACTTTTCTGCACATTCGTTATCTTGTTTTCAGTAATATATACTTTGCCATCCTCCGCAGAAAATATTCCATAGGGATTTGTGCCGATAAAAGAATATCTTCCAACATTTTGCCCACGTTCAACACTTTCCAGCAAAAAACTATAGTTGCCTTGGCGTACTTTCAGAAATACAGAAAGCGGTGTTTCCAGGGATGCAGAATACTCGTCATAGACTGGCGTATACTCGCCCTTTTGAGAAATAAGCATAAATTCATTCTGATTTGATGGATACATGATCGTTCCCTCCATAGTAATGATCACAAAATAAAAAATCCAGGGCAAGCCGCCCTGGACAATAGTAAGTAAACCATACCCGGAATTATTATTCCGGTACGCTCTGCTCATCTACACTCAACTCTTCTGGACTCAGCTCTCCTAATCCTAGGACTATTCAATTGTGCTTTCTCAACTGTTCTCATCTAAACTAAACTTATCCACATTATAAAGCAGTCCTTTTTGATAGTAAAGAACTATCTTTAGTATAATTTCAGACTAATATCCAATGCTTTTACGGAATGTGTGAGCGCTCCGGATGAAATGATATCGACCCCAGTTTGCGCAACAGCCCTGACGCTTTCCAAATCAATATTTCCTGAAGCTTCAATATGGGCTCTCCCATTATTTATAGCAACTGCTTGTTTCATTGTAAATATATCCATATTATCCAGCATAACTATATCTGCACCGTATTTAAGCGCTTCTTCCATCTGTTCCAGCGTCTCTACTTCAACTTCTATTTTCATTGTGTGCGGGATTTTATTTTTTGCCAGCAAAATTGCCTCGTGAATACCTCCGCAGGCTTTTATATGATTATCCTTGATCATCACAGCATCCGAAAGTCCGTAGCGGTGATTGTATCCTCCTCCGACGCATACTGCATATTTTTCAAGCATTCTTAATCCTGGCATTGTTTTTCTTGTATCAACTATTCGCGCTTTAGTACCCCGAATAAGAGTTGCATACCTTGACGTTTGCGTAGCAATTCCCGACATATGCTGAAATAAATTCAGTGCAAGCCTCTCACCCTTCAATATATTGCGTGTATTACCTTGTATGCGGGAAATTATTTCGCCTTTATCAACACTATCTCCGTCTTTTTTGCAGAAATCAAGAACTATTCGGGTATCCAGAATCGAAAAAACCCTTTTGACGACATCGATGCCCGCAACGATACCAGATGCTTTTGCTATAAATTCTCCGGAAGAAACCGCCTCTGTGCCAATCAAAGAATCCGTTGTTATGTCCCCATAGGGCATATCCTCCTGCAGCCATCGTCTTATTTGTTCATCGATAACCAACCAATTCATATCAAACTTTCTCCTTGTCGGGAACTAGATAGTGCGCTCCCAGGCTTTTTCCCCTGCTTAACGCTTGGCGGAAAACAATCATAGCTACAGTTAGCATATTATGGCATTGAGCTACTTGCTGGTTGATACCACTCACCAAGTTTAGCTCTTTTTCAATTTCAGCAAGTTTATCAAGTCCTGTCTTCAAACCTTGTCTTGTACGAACTATGCCGGCGTACTCCTGCATGATTTTTTGATTTTTTCTATAAGTGTCACGACATCATCCATTCTTGCTCTAACGATCTTCTGACACTTCCAGTCCTTTTCTTTGAAACTTTTTGATCCTGTTATTTCCCGCGTGATGAACTTCGATGTACGCCTGGCAAATACAAGCCCCTCCAAAAGAGAATTTGAAGCCAATCTGTTTGCTCCGTGGACTCCTGTCCGAGCATTTTCGCCACAGGCATAAAGACCCGCAATGCTCGTTTTGCCGTTTATATCAGTCTTGATGCCTCCCATCAAATAATGCTGGGCAGGCGAGACTGGAATCCATTTTTTAGTGAAGTCTATATCATCTTCCATACACTTCGCGTATATATTGGGGAAACGTTTTTTTGTATATTCTGGATCCATATGAGTCAAATCTAAAAATACATGGTCAGCAGAAGTTTTTTTCATTTCGCTGACTATAGCTCGGGCAACTACATCTCGTGGCGCCAATTCTCCGTGAACGTCATAATCATGCATGAACCTTTTGCCCGATAAGTTTCTCAAAAAAGCTCCTTCACCCCGGACTGCTTCAGAAATAAGGAAACGATTCATCTGTGGCTGATGATACACTGTGGGATGAAACTGAACAAATTCCATATCTGCGATTTCAGCTCCGGCACGATATGCCATGGCGATGCTATCACCCGATATCGTAAAGGCATTAGTTGTTACCCCATAGATAATGCCTACTCCGCCGGCAGCTAAAACCACCGCCGGTGCATAATACGTACATACGTCATCTATTTCTAATGTTTTGACTCCTATACAACTTTGGCCCTCTTTTATTAATTCCCAGCAGAAACAATTCTCCTTGATAGTAATATTATCGCGTTCTTTAACTCTCTTTATCAGGACTTCCATTATTCCTCTGCCTGTTGCGTCGCCATCGATGTGTAATATTCTTGATTTTCTGTGCCCCGCTTCTTTGGTCAAAGATATTTTACCGTCTTTTTTATCGAAATCGGCGCCTAACTTGATCAACTCGGCAATAACTTCTGTTGATTCATTAAGCATTACTTCTAATGCTTTTTCATCGCATATGCCAGCTCCTGCGCGCATAGTATCTTCAAAATACTCTTTTATTGTATCGTTTTCCTTGTCTACGGCAGCGGCAATGCCGCCCTGAGCCAGATATGAGTTGGAATCGGCGATCTTGCTTTTTGTTAAGATCAAGATACGCATTCCCTGTTCGAAGGATAACGCGGTGTAGAGTCCTGCTATACCACTGCCAACAATGATCACATCGATCATTTCTTTCATAATATAAGGTCCTCTCTTTATGCTTTAGGAGTATTTAAGCATTCTGTTCAAAGCCATTCCGGCACTTTTAATAATATTCGCATTCAAATTTATCTCATTTTTCATGCTTTTCAATACTTCATAAACATCTTCCAGCCGGGTCATCTTCATATCATTACAATAAAGCCCCGGAGAAAGTGGAATAAAATTCTTATCTGGATTTTCTTTTTTTAAGCGATAAAATATACCCTTATCAGTGCCAATGATCACTTCTTTAGCAACGCTTTGCAGTACTTTCTTCAGGATCGCAGCAGTGCTTCCGACAAAATCCGCCTGGGCGCTAACCTCTGGCTTGCACTCAGGATGTACATAAACAGGAGCATTCGGGTGCTTTCCCCTGATCTCCAGGACATCCTGCTCGTTGATTTGATGATGGATTGGGCAATATCCCTCATTTAGATGGATAGTTTTTTCCGGAACATTTTTTTTGACGTAACTTCCCAAATTCATGTCCGGAATAAAGATCACTTCCTTTTCCGGGATATTCCTGACCAGACCTATAGCATTTGAAGATGTACAGCAGTAGTCACTTATTGCCTTGACCTCCGCTGAA
This sequence comes from Peptococcaceae bacterium, assembly GCA_040767105.1. GTDB lineage: Bacteria > Bacillota > Peptococcia > DRI-13 > PHAD01 > JAXGPE01. Next base: position 10,525 of record JAXGPE010000006.1, read on the forward strand.
GAGTTTACATACGTAACAACGGCTGCTTGGGGATACTTATTTTTCATTTCCAAAACGTCTTTTGGAGTTATCATGTCCGCGAGAGGACATCCAGCATTCATTGCTACTAAAAGAACCTTTTTATTGGGAGATAGTATTTTAGCTGTCTCGGCCATAAAGCGCACACCGCAAAACACTATAACATCAGCATCTGTAGCTGCCGCCTTCCTGCTCAACTCTAAAGAATCTCCGGTGAAATCCGCCAATTCTTGAATTTCATCATTCTGATATAAATGCGCTAATATAACAGCATTCTTTGATTTTTTTAATTCCTGGATTCTTTCGATTATTGTTTCTTTGTCCATGTGTCCTCCCGGCCAAGGTGTCTTGTCAGATATCTTGTCATTCGTAAATTATTACTATTATAGGTTACTGTTGTTTATTTTGCAAACAAAAGATATCTCTGAGTAAGGTGATTTAGGGAACAAATACTCCCAAATATGAGTCCATAAATTATCAATATCCGGGAGGTAATCATTATGAAAAAGATTTTCACCATTCTATTAGTAATTCTCTTGCTTTGTACACTCTCTGCCTGTAGTGATCAGGCTCTTACCCGCGCCTCGAGTAATATCCAGGTAACTGGTTCCGGCAAAGTAACGACTGTGCCTGATACAGTCCAAATAAGCTTTACCGTGATCAGCGAGGGAAAAGATAAGAATGTACAGGAGGAAAATAGTGTCAAAACTCAAAAAATGATCGACGCCTTGCTTGCTCTGGGTTTAAAAAAGGATGAGCTGGAAACTCAGAATGTAAGTTTTACTCCAATGTATCGTTGGGATGAAAAAGATGGTCAGCAGCTGATCGGCTATCGTGCCGAAAATACGCTCCTCGTTAAAACAAAGGCTCTTGATAAAAGCGGCTCCATTATCGACACTGCAGTAAAGAATGGTGCTGACTTGGTCGGCAGTCTTAACTTCAGCCTTTCTGACGAGGCTAAAGAGCAAATCATCGGTCTGGCGATAGATCAAGCTGTGAAAGATGCCCGCGATCAGGCTGAACTCACAGCTGCAGCAGCTGGGACAAAAATAAAAGGGATCCAAACTCTGCAGGTCATAAAAGAAAGTTCAGCTCCCCCAATTTATTACGATATGCAAAAAGGAATGGGAGTCTCAGCAGCAAGCAGCACGACTCCTGTTATTCCGGATGAAGCTATCTTAAATGTGCTTGTTCAGGCAGTATATATCATAGAATCTTGATCTCAAACCTCTTTTCAGTCCAAATCAGTGGATCCTTTTGTGTATAAGTTCTTTCAATAAATGAAACCTTCCCTTTTGTATCAACAAGGATTACACTCGACGAACGCGTCCCATAGTCACTACCTGAAATAAAGGCTGGAGAAAGGTTTCTTTCTCGTTCCATCCCTATTCCTGTTTCAGGAAGCTCCTCATCCGGGGCTTCTTTTTTGTCAGCCAGGATCTCAAAGAGGTTTTTCTCCAGTTCAAACGAATCTTTACTTTCATTTATGGCTTTCTCCAGCGCTGCCTTTCCTCTGCTAACCTTAGTCCATGGTGTATCAAGCAAATGATTACTCAATCCGTAAATACCGGGTTCTAATTTGCAGATCTCTTTTTGCATATTGCTGTAGTAATACAGACTATCCATGTCCCCCAACAATATACTGAAGGGGTTGTACTTTTGGGGATCTTTGTAAAGATTTTGCAGATATTCTTCTTTATCGTAATCAGACCAAAGAAAATTGGAGACCAGTTCCCCCCTGCTTCGGGCAGAGGGATCATATAACTCGGGATCACGGTAATTCGTGAGCGCCGCAAGGTTTCCTTGGCGGTTTATCCCCAGCCAGGTCCCCATTTGCAGCAAATCCCGCCCTGCCAGGATATTGGAATTATCATCCCAAAAATCGGCGGACGAAGTTGGGCGGCTGTAGTATTCATCCCTGTTTGCGGCAATTACCAATATATTGTTTGATTTTTTATACGACATCAGAATAAGACACATTTGATTTTATACCCCATTTGTCAACTATATGCCTAAAATATCTGTCAGCACCGTTTTTATTTCTTCTTTTGCGCAGACACGCTTATGTCTGATAGTTTTTTTATCCAGATTCAACAAGGAAGGGTGTACCGGTTGTTTAATGACTTTGCTTAGCTCGTGTAAAATCTCTATCTCATTTTTATCAATAACAGCTGGATCTCCTTTGATTGCCTTGAGTACGCTGGTATTAAATTTAAATGGGCTGGCTGTAGCATCGATAATTGTTTTAGTTCTATCCCCGCTGACGGCGCAGTAATCCTCATACACCTGGACTCCAACCGCGGTATGTGTATCTAGAACGTACCCGGTCCGATCAAACCAGCGGCGAATGGTATCTAAGGTTTTCGTCTCATCGGCCCATCCCGAAGATAAAACCAGTCCTATTCTTTTCATATATTCGGGTTGTACTTCGAAGCTCCCTTGTTCAGCAAGATCATCCATCCAGGATTTGACCCTGTCTCCGTCATGATCGGTTATTTCAAATAAGAAACGTTCCAGATTGCTTGAAATCAAAATATCCATCGATGGGCTCACTGTCTTTATAAAAGGTCTTTGGCTTTTATAGCTGCCCGTGGTAAAGAAATCGGTCAAAACATTGTTTTCATTAGATGCACAAATAAGTTTGTTTATTGGAAGGCCCATGGCTTGGGCGTACCAACCGGCAAGAATATTACCAAAATTACCTGTAGGTACAACAAAGTTTATTTTTTCTCCTTCGCTGATTGCTTTTTTTGCTAAAAGATCCAAATAGGCGTGAAAATAGTACACTATCTGGGGAAGCAATCTGCCCCAATTGATTGAATTTGCTGAGGAAAGCTCGAAGCCTCTGCTTTCAAGTTCCTTCCTAAATATGGGGTCAGCAAATATATTTTTTACTGCCTGCTGGCAATCATCAAAGTTTCCTCTCACTGCAACTACACTGGTGTTATTTCCTTCGGTAGTATTCATCTGTAATTCCTGCACCTTGCTGACACCCTCATATGGGTAAAAAACAATGATGCGTATACCCGGAACATCTCTGAATCCTTCCAGCGCCGCTTTCCCGGTGTCACCAGATGTTGCTACCAGAATGACGGTTTCTTTGACAGTTCCTGTTTTTGCGATCGCTTTTACCAAAAGATAAGGCATTATTTGTAGGGCAATATCTTTAAAGGCTGCCGTCGGCCCATGCCATAGCTCCATTATAAATGTGTCATTATCCAGTTTTTTGATCGGGGCAATGTCCGGATCCAGAAAGTTTTCCTTATTATATGCTTTATTAACGCATTCCGCGACTTCTTCCTGTGTGTAGTCATCGAGAAAAAGAGTTAAAATCTTAACTGCAAGTGCATTGTAACCTGATCCTTTAATATCGTAGATTTCCTTTTGATCGAGCAGAGGGATGTTTTCGGGGACATATAATCCTCCCTGTGGCACCATACCGGTTTTTATTGCCTGGGATGCTTTGACTTTATCAGAATTGTTTCTAGTACTGATATACATTGTAAAATCCTTCCCTTTAGCCTTTTTGTCTTATTGTATCTATTTCCGTAATAAATTGGAAGCCTCTAAATCAGTTCCTCATGGTTCCCATTTTTTTAAGCGCAGAGCATTGCTCACCACAGAAAAAGAGCTGAAAGCCATTGCTGCTGCAGCCAGCACCGGATTTAAGAATCCCATGGCTGCGACCGGTATTCCAAGAGAATTGTAGAGCAATGCCCAGAAAAGATTCTGTTTTATATTTCGCATAGTCACCTGGCTAAGCTTTATAGCGGACGTTATCCCGGAAAGATTGCCACCCAGGAGGACAATGTCCGCGGCCTCGATGGCAACATCCGTTCCATTGCCTATTGCTATTCCCACATCTGCAACAGCCAGCGCTGGCGCATCATTTATACCATCTCCGACCATAGCCACTCTACGGCCCTGCTGCTGCAGTGTCTTAATCTGCCCAGCCTTTTCCTGAGGCAATATTTCTGCAAGTACATTACGTATACCTAGTTTTACAGCTATTGCGAAGGCTGTTCTTTTATTGTCGCCCGTCATCATGATCACTTCAATGCCAAGACCTTGTATATCTTTTACGACTGCCGCTGCGTTTTCTTTGAGAATATCCGACATAGCTATCAATCCGGCAAATTTTTGATCAATAGCCAGGTAAACAACCGTTTTTCCCTCTGTTTCCATCTTGTGTATGATTTCCTGTTTATTTGCAAGATCGATCGATTTGCTTTCCATCAATCTGAGGTTTCCGAGTAATATATGTCTGCCATCGCTCGAGGCTTCAAGGCCATATCCAGGTAGATCACTAAAAGAAGACATTGGCCCCGGCTGTATATTTTTTACATTTGCTGCTTCAATAATAGCAGCTGCCAAAGGATGTTGTGAACCATTCTCTATTGTTGCCGCATATTTCAAGATCTGCGCTTCATCAAAACCCTCCTGTGCTAATACATCTGTAACAACAGGTATTCCTATAGTCAATGTGCCCGTTTTATCAAAAACGATCGTATCTACATCATGGGTGTTTTCCAAATTTTCTCCACCCTTAAAAAGTATACCGTTCTCAGCACCTTTACCTGTTCCGACCATTATTGAAGTCGGTGTTGCCAAACCTAGGGCGCAGGGACAAGCTATAACCAAAACAGCAGTGAAATTTATTAATGCTTTTGTGATATCTCCAGGCTGAACTATAAAATACCAGATGATCAAAGTTAACAACGCAAATATGACTACCGCAGGCACAAAATACGCCGAAGCCTTATCAGCCAAACGCTGTATAGGGGCTTTAGAACTCTGTGCTTCCTCAACCATACTGATGATTTGTGCCAGAACTGTATCCATGCCAACAGCAGTTGCTTCATATTTTATGAAACCCTGTATATTGATTGTTGCGCCAGTAACTCGGTCGCCCGGTTTTTTATCAACGGGTATGCTTTCTCCGGTAAGCATTGCTTCGTCTACTGTGCTTATTCCCTCAATTACGATCCCATCCACCGGCATGCTCTCTCCAGGGCGAACCAGTATTATATCACCGACTTCCACTTCTTCAGCGGGTATTTCCACTTCCTTCTCTCCACGTATTACACTGGCCTTTTTTACCTGCATATTTAATAGTTTTTTTATCGCATGTGAAGTTCTATTGCGAGCAGAATTCTCCAGCAATTTTCCTAAAAGGATCAATGTGATGATCAGTGCCGATGTTTCAAAGTATACATGATGCAGTCCAATTTGCTCACCCCATAATACAACTGCAACGCTGTATAGATATGCTGAAGTCGTACCCAAAACTACCAGCACTGACATGTTAGCACTCCTTCTGCGCAGAGAGTAAAACGCGTCTTTATAAAATTGTCCTCCAATGATGAATTGAATTATAGAGGCAAGGATCATTTGAAAATATGGGCTGTACATAATTTCAGGAAAACCACTTTTTCCAAAAAGCTGAACAGGCATGACTAATACCAGCGGTATAGATAAAAGCGCAGCAAAACCAAAATATAATTTTTGACGCCTTATTTCAATGGACTCTTTATTCTCCATTATTTCCATCTGATTGCGGCTGTCTTCAAAATTCGTACCAAAGCCCATTTGTTCGATCATACTTATTATATTTTCAGGAGTCAGTTTTTCGGGGTTGTAATAGACCGTAGCCTTCCGCGCAGCCAGATTGACCACTGCCTTATTTATACCAACGGTATCATTGAGTTTGCTCTCTATCCCGGCAGAGCAGGCAGCGCAACTCATTCCTTCGATCCAAAGAGTTATTTTTTTGCTTTCAGTCGCACTCATAAAAATCACCTCTTTTTCAGGCAATATTTCGGACTAAAAAATCACTGCACCCAGACCAAAAAAGAGAATTATCAGGATAGGATTTAGTGGTGATTTGACCATAAGAAGCAATGCGGCTAATGCGTAAATCAGATCCCGATGACCCGTGACTGTTTCTCTTCCGATCAAAAAAGCTGCTCCAACTATTAATGCTACAACGATAGGTCGGAGTCCCGAAAAAGCACTTTTTAAGTATTTATTATCCTTGTATTTTATCACCAACCCAGCCAATAGCACAATGAGCATAAATGACGGTAACACTACTCCTAACGTAGCAAAAAAAGCTCCCGCAAAACTTGCTGTTTTATAACCAACAAATGTCGCTGTATTTATGGCTACCGGGCCCGGAGTTATTTCCGCAACAGCAATGATATCGGCAAATTGAGCCATACTGAGCCAGGAATTTTTTAATACCACTTCATTCTGGATCAACGGCAGCATTGCATATCCACCACCAAAACTGAATGCTCCAATCAGAAAAAATGTGCTGAATAGTTGCCACAGCATTCTATCTACCTACCCTTCATTTTTGGAAATCAGACTGCGGCTTATAACACCTGAAATGACCCCTGCTATGATCAAAAGAATTGGATGTATTGGTGAAAATATCAACAACAAAAAAGCTATAACAGCAGCTGATAAATCGTACCTGCTTTTTATGCTTTTTTTACCCATCTCTATCCCGGCGCTCAGAATAAGCGCAATGACCGCAGGCTGAACCCCTTTGAAAAATTCCTGAAGGATAAGCTGGTTTCCCTTCGCTAATAAAAAATGTGCCAAAAGCAGGATGATCGCGAAGGAGGGTAAAGCGACTCCTATCGTTGCAGCGAAAGCACCTAGAAGGCCTGTGATCCTATATCCGATATAAACCGCAGCATTCACTGCCACCGGGCCTGGAGAGCACTGAGTTACGGCAAGCATATCGATGAATTCTTCTGTAGTCAGCCATTTATATTTTTGAACAACATCTCTCTCTATCAGCGGTATCATTGCAAAACCGCCACCGAAAGTAAAAGTCCCGATTTTCATAAATGAGAACAAGAGTTTTAAACAAGTCTGGAAATCATTGGTTTTTTTCATGTCCTACCTCTTCCGATGCCAGTTCGCAAAGTCTTGCAGCAAGTGCAGTGTTCCTTTTCTCGACCCTGTTATTTTTCAAAGACATATATAATGCTTTCTTTGAGCCAACAAGAATCATCAAGCGTTTTGCTCTGGTAACGCAAGTATAAAGCAAATTACGCTGAAGCATCATAAAGTGTTGGGTAACAAGCGGAGATATAACTGCATTATATTCGCTACCCTGACTTTTATGGACTGTGATAGCATAAGCGTGAAGGATCTCATCAAATTCCGCTGCCTCATATTCTACTTTATTATTATCAAACGAAACGGTAATTTTTTTTTCTTCCTGGTCAATGGCTATGATCTTTCCTATATCCCCGTTAAATACACCTTTATCATAATTATTCCTGGTTTGCATGACCTTATCTTCAACTCTGTAAATGACCCCGCTATGTGCGAGCCCAAAACTTTCAGGATTCAGGACTTTTTGAAGCTCTTCATTCAGTTTCCGTGTTCCAACTTCTCCACGGGTCATAGGGCTTATTACTTGAATATCCTCTATGCCATTTAATCCATAATACTCCGGAAGTCTCTTTTTACATAAATCTTTGATTGTTTCAGCTACCTTAGAGATATCATTCTCTTCAATAAAGTAAAAGTCTCCATCCCTTCCCTGACAGTATTGGATCGATTTACCCTGGTTGATGCGGTGAGCATTGCTCACGATCAGACTATTTAATGCTTGTCTGAAAACTCTGGTCAACCGAACTATATCTGCTGTACCAGACTCGATAATGTCTCGAAAAACATTGCCCGGACCTACAGAAGGAAGCTGGTCAACATCTCCGACCAGAATTATTACGGTACTGTTTTTAACGGCTCTAAGCAGATTATACATTAATACAATGTCGATCATTGAAGCTTCATCCAAAATCAGCACATCACAATCCAACTTGTTATCGGAATTTTTTTGATAGCCCTCAGTCGGCTTGTATTCCAGAAGTCGATGTATCGTTTTTGCCTCGGAACCTGAAACCTCCGCAAGTCTTTTGGCTGCGCGACCGGTAGGTGCTGCTAAAAATATTCTCCTGCCCATATGCGAAAATGCTTTGATCACCGCCAACATAGTAGTTGTTTTTCCCGTTCCCGGACCCCCGGTCAGAATCATAAACTTCGAACTTACTGCCTTATGAATGGCCTTAACCTGAATATCGTCGTACTCCAAACCGGTATTCTTTTGGATCGAGTCAATGATTTCTTCTATATACAAATCACTTGTTCCATAAGAACAGTTTAGGATTTCTTTTATTCTAAGCGCGGTGCCTTTTTCGCAAAAGTATATTGTAGGACTGTAATAACATCCATCTTCAGCAATGATGCTCTCGTCAAGTTTCATATCGTTAATAGTTTTTTTTATTTCATTTATACTTATATCGAGCAGTACCGTGCTTTTTTGGATCAGTTCCTCCTCAGTCAGGAAACAATGCCCTTCGCCGGAAGCCTGAAACAACGTATACAATATCCCTGAGCGGATCCGAGCATACGAATCTTTATCATGGCCTAATTTTTCAGCTATACTATCAGCCGTTTTAAAACCTATCCCCCAAATATCATCTGCCAGCTTATAGGGATTCTCTCGAACAGTTTCTATGCTGTCGTTGCCGTAACGACGATATATCTTTATCCCATAGGTCGTTGAAATATCAAATTCCTGTAAAAAAAGCATCAGGTTCTTAATTTCTTTATGCTCCTGCCATGCTTCTGTTATCTGACTTATTCTTTTTTCTCCTATACCTTCGATTTGTCCAAGTGATTTTGGCTCTTCCTCGATTATTCGGATAGTTGATTCCTTGAAATGCGCAACTATTTTCGCGGCGTACTTAGGACCTATCCCTTTTATCATACCACTGCCCAGGTATCTTTCTATTCCTGCAGCTGTTGCCGGGATTTTTTCTGTGCATGAACTAACCATAAACTGTTTTCCGTAGCGACTATCAAATTTCCATGAACCTCGAAGCTCTAAGACACTACCCAATCTTGCCTGAGGCATATATCCCACAGCCTTTATTTGTTCCTGCTCATTACCCTGGCTTATGGTTAATACACAAAACCCGTTTTCTTTATTTGCATAAGTTATCTTTTCTACGTTTCCGGTTATTATTTCCATATTGATCCCCGCATTATAAGTTTTCATAATTGTTTTTAAATATTCTAAGTTGAATTATAGCAAAAACGATACTCTTAATCGATCAATTAAGCTATAGTAATAATCAGGGTGGCATGCTTTACCATTTATTGAGTGGGAGGAAGAACAATGAGTCATTTTATGGCATATTTATCGCGCATGAGATATATCAACAGGTGGGGACTGATGCGCAATGTGCACCAGGAAAACATCCAGGAACACACCTTACAGGTGGCGTTTTTAGCCCATAATCTTGCTATAATTAAAAACCGGCTTTTTGGCGGTAATGTCGATCCGCAAAAGGTCGCTACCTTTGCCTTGTATCATGATATAAGTGAAATTATGACTGGCGATCTTGCCAGTCCTATAAAGTATTTTAATCCGGAAATCAAAAAAGCCTTTCACAATGTTGAACATTATGCAAAAGAAAGGCTTTGGAACTTGCTTCCCCCTGAACTTAGAAATGATTATCATGACATGATATTTGTGGAACAAACAGATCCAGAATCCTTGCGTTTGATAAAAATAGCAGACAAGCTCAGTGCTTATATCAAGTGTCTGGAAGAAATCGCGGCCGGAAACAATGAGTTTACTGAGGCAGAAAAAATGATCCGCGCAGAATTAAATAAATACTCTTGTGCTGAGTTGGACTATTTCATGGAAATATTTATTCCAAGTTTCAAACTTACTCTTGATGAGATGAATTAGTCAGTTTTGATTTTTGTTCCATTCTTTAAACCCTCCAGCTGCGGGTTTAAAATTATCCTTTCCGAAGCACTTAAACCCTGCTCGATAATAACATCCCGGTCGTTTTCCGAACCTTTTACGACTTGGCGTATCACTGCCCGGCCATTTTCAATCACCCAGACGGCATCTGCGCCTTGATAAGGGAAAAGAACTGTTTTTGGAATGATCAGTACATTTTCTTTTGTCAATGTTGCAAATTTTACATCCAAAACATATCCCGGTCTGATAATCAGATCTTCAGGCACATCAGTTTCGATCACAACCTTGATTCTCTGCTCTGTCAAACCAAGAGCGGAGATTTTTTCTGTTGCTGTAGAGGCTATTTTAACCACTTTGCCCTCGAAATCGATGTCTTGATACCTTTCTTCTTTGATCAATTTCACTTTCATGCCTTGTTTTATCTCCGCTGCGTCCTCAGTCAAAATAAATACTTCGACTCTCAATTTCCCCTCGTTCAATATTTTCATCAACGGGCTGCCTGGAGGAACGATCATTCCTTCTTTAATATATATCTGGTCGATCTCTCCGGATAAAAAGGCATAAATCCTGCTCTCATTGATTTTATGCTTTATTAACTCTATCTGCTCTTCCAGTGATTTTATTTGAGCCGGATAATATTGTGAGTTGACCTTATTCTCAGCATCATCATACTCCTTCTGGCTGATCGCGCCAGCGGCCAAAAGCTCTTTTTGCCTTTCCAGCGATATTTGTGTCCTTTCAAGCTCTGCCTGAGCCCTGATACTGTTACGCTGGGCTTCAAGAATTTTGATTTGATACAAAAATTCACTAATATCAAATTCGGCAAGCAATTCTCCGGGGAAAACCTTTTCTCCCTCTTGGAAATACAGTCTTCCGACCTTACCTCCATAAGAAGTATATACCTCATGTTCCCCGGCTGCCACGACTCTGCCCTCCTCATCAAAAGCATCCACAAATAAGCTTGGCTGCAGCTCTAATGTTGCAGCTTCCAGGCTTTTTGTCTGTTGAAGTAAATACCAGGTGCCCGCAGCAATAAGGATTATGATGATTATTATAATTTTCCATACTTTTTTCATAAAACTTGCGCTCCTTTTGGTACTTATTCTCCTGCTTTAAGAACATCCGCAATATTCAAGCTTTTTATCCTGCGCGCTGCCGCTCTTTGCGCAAACCATATGGCAACGGCGTTTATGACCAAGGCAACAAAAATAGTGTTTTTACCCAAAACGGAAGGCATTGTGTAGACATCATTGCTGACAGATCCCGATAAGGCAACAAGAAACATCTTCGTAAGCGGTATCCCTCCCAAAATCCCAAACACTGCCAGAAACCACTGTTCAAAAGTTATCACTGAGAGCACTTCTCTTGCGGTCATTCCCAAAACCATCATCGAGGCAAGCTCCCTGCTTCTTTCCGAAACTGTAATGACTGAAGAATTATAAACAATAGCAAAGGCTATGATGACCCCAAAAAATAACATTATATAAATTGTTGCCGAGTAAGTTTCCATTAGTTCTTTGAGCTGCCCAAGCATTTCTTTGCGGTCTTCTATTCCTCCGACCTTAGAAGCATTCAGATATTTCTCCTGTAGTATATCGACTTTATCCTCGTCAATGCTGACCATGAGCGAGGTAGTAATATTTCCTTGTCCTAATGCTTTCTGTAAAGAACTGCGTTCCATATAAGCGTTTATCCCCATAAACTGGGGGATTATGTCCGTCACTTCGATGTATTGCCTGTCACTGGTATCTTTAGAAAAAGGGCTTTCAAAAATAAGCTGGGTACCCACTTGCGCATCCAAAACATCGGCAAGTCTTTGTGAAAGCATGATCCCGTCGCTCGGAGGACAATTCACGACCCTTGTCATCAAATATTTTATGCAATTTGCTGTCGGCGGGCAGACCTAGTACGATAACGTCTTTTTTCTTCCATTTATTCACTAATGTTGCCGGTATCTCAGCTTTGCTTTCGACACGTTTAACTCCGGGAAATCCGGCTAATTCACGTTCCGTCTCCTTGTCTTCCAGTGGATATTGGTATGCTATCCTTAGATCATATATTTCGACTTTTTCATATTGATCATACATCATTTTCTCTGTAGTTTCCCACATAGCCCAACATGTTCCCAATATAGCAAAAGAAAACATGATCCCAACTATTATAAATAAGCTGCGCCCTTTGTGACGGAACGCGTTCCTAAGAGCCATTTTGCCTTGGATATTCAACATATTCCAAAAAAACTCTGCTCTCTCCAACATAACTCTTTTTCCAGCCAAAGGAGCTTTGGGCCTCATCGCTTCAGCAGGCTCCATGTTCATGATCCTGCGGCTTCCCCTATAACCGGCAAATCCGGCAAAAACGAGGCTAAGTAAAAGAGTCTGCAAGATAGGTTTAAAGGAAAAGCCTGTCCCCAATCCGGGAAGATTAAAAAATTCAACATACATCGCCGTAAATGTTCGAGACAGGCCAATCCCCAGAATTCCGCCGAGAATACCTCCGGCAATGCCAATCAGCAGTGAATAAGAAATATAATGCGTCATGACTTCTCTATTAGTATAACCTAAAGCTTTGATTATCCCTATCTGACCTCGCTGGTTTTCAATCATTCGCTTAAGCATTATATAGAGAATAATGCTTGCCACAGAGAGGAACAACAATGGCAATGCAGTTCCCATGCTTTGCAGCTGTTCCATCTCTCCCGAGAGCAAAACGTCGCTTGATTGATCTTTGCGCGGGTAAATACTAATTAGTCCGTACTTTTTCAACTCATTCTCCAGGGCATTTTCGACATTTTTGTAGTCATACCCTGGATGGACTGTGAAAACAATACTATTAACGGTATCCTTTTCTCGAAAAATATTCTTCATTACTTCATATGGAAGATAGGCTATCCCAAATTTTTCCTCTTCGGGGAATAACTCCATTGAATTTCGTACGGCATATATAAATTCGGGATTTGTACCTGTACCGACAATAGTAAGAACTTTTTTTTGCCCGTCCGCTATTATCTCGATCCGATCATTCAGAATAAGCTTATTGGCAGCAAAAAACCTATTGTCCACCCAAATGTTCAGCTTTTCATCATCAAGATCTATACCGCTTTCCAATCGCACTTCATTGATGTGTTTAGCGCTATCCATATCCACAGACACAAGGCGCAGATATATATTATCCCCGCGGCCAGGCATCAAAACGCGTACATCCTTTACCAGACGGCCTTCGATATCTTTGATCCCGTCTATTTTTCCGAGCTCCTTGACAGAAGAAAAGGGCATAGCCTTCAAATCAACAAACCCATCAGCAAAATTCTGTTCGGAGTAAAATGTGTCCTTGGAAAACGATAGATTATTCATTACTAAAGAAAAGGATGCAAAAATCATTAGTCCGATCGTAATTATGGTTACGCAGGCCAAATACGATCCTTTATTTTCTCTGATATCACGGCCGAGTTTTCTCCAAAGCATCACCAGGTCACCTTCTCCGGCAAAAGAGGTTCTTCATTTTCGACAATACTTTCTATTCTACCGTCTTTTAAATAAAATACCCTGTCTGCAATTTTTGCTATGGCCGTATTGTGGGTTATCAGAACTACTGTTTTTTGAAAATCATCACAAAAATCCCTCAATAACCGCAGCATCTGAATACTTGTATTGAAGTCCAGCGCTCCGGTTGGTTCGTCACATAAAAGGATGTCGGGATTTTTCACCACCGCGCGCGCCAAAGCGACACGCTGCTGCTCTCCGCCAGAGAGTTGGGCTGGAAAATGTGTTGCTCTATCTTTTAATCCTACTTTATCAAGCATATCCTCAACGTTAAAAGGATCAGCAGATATTTCCGCAGCCAGGCTTATATTTTCATAGGCATTCAAGCTAGGCATCAAATTATAAAATTGAAATACGAATCCAACGTTATTTCTGCGATAGTAGGTAAGTTTTTTAGAGTCAGCCACATGTAACGGAGTTTGTAAATAATACAGTTCTCCCTCGCTGACTTTATCCATGCCTCCAATCATATTGAGCAATGTGCTTTTGCCAGAACCACTGGGCCCTAGTATGACGATAAACTCCCCTTTATATATTTCAAAGCTTGCATCCTGGAGAGCGCGTACCGTGATCTCACCCATATAATAGGTTTTTCCTATTTTTTTTGCCGAAATGATCGCCTTCAAATACCCACCCTCTTTTGCAGTGCAATATTATTGTATTGCAAAAGCGTCCTGAAAACATGATTATGTCTCCAGAACGCAAGTTTCCACCCGTATTACATACTATATCCCCCTGATCTCAACGCGTTGAAAAATCCCTCTGAGTTCGTCTGCTGTTTGTCTTAAATAATCAGATTTATGAGCATCTTTAAGCAATCGTCGATCGCTGAAACCGGGAAATTTATCGGGTTTACGGTACTGCTGAAGCGAGTACACTTTTGCGCCCGCTATTATTTTTGCGATCTGTATGATATCTTCCTTAAGCAATTCCGGTATAAATGTTGTCCTAAATTCATATGAAGTATCTTTAAGATCAAGGATGAGCGCCACACTCTCTTGTATGGAGTGAATATCGACCCCTGGACCGCATATTTCCTCATATCTGTCCAAGGGGGCTTTGATATCCATAGCAATATGATCCAAATATCCGTGGGAGAGCAAATCCTTTAACACGTCCGGCCTTGTCCCGTTCGTATCCAGCTTGACTGCATAACCCATGGACTTTATTTCGCATATAAAATCCCTCAGTCCATACTGGAGGGTAGGTTCTCCTCCAGTAATAACAACTGCATCAAGCATTTTCATCCTTTTATGCAAAAATTCGATGACCTCTCCTTGCATGATCTCACTGCAAGCCCTTTGATCCAGTATGCTCCGATTATGGCAATAATAGCAATCCATATTGCATCCGGGAGTGAAAATGACCGCCGACAATTTTTCCGGATAATCAACGCAGGAATTTTTCTCCAGCCCTACAATTCTCATGATGCAGCAGTTGCTGCAATTTTAAATTTCTTGCGCGTTAAATATTCCTCTTTTTTACCTTTGTTGTAATTCTGGACCGGACGCAGGTATCCTGTGACCCTAGACCATACCTCAGCGTTTCGACCGCATTCCGGACATGTGAAATGTTCTCCGGTTATGTACCCATGATCCGGGCAAATGCTAAAGGTAGGCGTGATCGAAATGTACGGCATTTTATAATTTTCAAAAGCTTTTTTAATGAGATCTTTACATATCTGAATGCTTTCAATGCTTTCTCCCAAGTACAAATGCTGCACTGTTCCTCCGGTATACAGGCTCTGTAGTTCGTCCTGCAGCTCAAGCACTTCAAAAATATCATCAGTATATCCTACCGGTACCTGAGATGAATTGGTATAGTAGGGAGTAGTTATACCTGCGGTGATAATGTCAGGATAAAGCGCTTTATCTGACTGCGCTAATCTGTACGAAGTACCTTCAGCCGGAGTTGCTTCAAGATTATATACATGACCTGTTTCTTCCTGGAATTCCATCAGAACGTCACGCAGGTAGTTTAATATATCTGTCGCAAACTCCCGCCCCTCTTCTGTGGTTATATCCTTACCCATGAAATTGAGCAGGGCTTCGTTCATGCCTACGATACCGATAGTTGCGAAATGATTGAACCAATACTGTCCCGTTCTTTCTTTGATATTTCTCAGATAAAATGTTGAATATGGATATAATCCCTGTTCAGATTGCTGTTCAATGATTTTGCGTTTTATCTCCAAAGACACCTTGCCAATATTTGCCATTTGCCACAGACGTGCTTTGAATTCGCTTTTGGTTGCAGCAAGATATCCGATTCTGGGCAGGTTTATCGTAAACACACCGATCGAACCCGTCATGGGGTTACTGCCAAATAATCCTCCGCCTCTTTTGCGCAGCTCCTTTGTATCCAGCCTCAGGCGGCAGCACATCGATATCGCATCTTCTGGGGAGAGATCAGAATTAACATAATTTGCAAAATATGGTATCCCGTATTTACAAGTGATTCGCATGAATTCATCCACAACAGGGTTATCCCAATCGAATTCTTTAGTGATATTGATCGTAGGGATTGGGAAGGTGAACACTCTGCCTTTTGCATCTCCTTCAAGCATAACTTCACAGAATGCTTTGTTAAACAAATCCATTTCTTTTTGGAAGCTGCCATAAGTATCTTCAAGGACCTTGCCTCCGATCACGACCGCTTGATCCTTAAGTGTCGAGGGTACGTTTATATCAAATGTAAGATTTGAAAACGGGCATTGGAAACCTACCCTTGTCGGTACATTTATATTAAAAACGAATTCCTGAAGACATTGTTTGACTTGTTCAAAACTCATATCATCATAATAGACAAAAGGGGCACAATAGGTGTCAAAACTAGACCAGGCTTGTGCGCCGGCTGTTTCACCTTGAGTTGTGAATGTTGAATTGGTTATCTGTCCTAGGAAGGAGCGCAAGTGTTTAGCCGGTCGGCTTTCCACCTTGCCGTTCACTCCGCCGAAGCCTTCGACGAGAAGCTGCCGTAAGTCCCAGCCAGCGCAATAAGGCCCAAAAAACCCCAAATCGTGGATATGGCACTCTCCTTTTTCGTGGGCTTCACGAACCTCAACCGGATATATCTCATGAAGCCAGTACTTTTTGGTAAATGCTTCCCTCACATAATTATTAAGCCCATTTATACTCTTTTGGGTATTAGCATTCTCCTGTACTTGCCAATCCTTATCTCCGAGATAGTTTGTAAACATTTCTATTGTAGCGCCGATCAGCGCGTTGATTTCACGTGCACCTTTTCTTTTTTCGCGATACAGTATAAATGCTTTAGCTGTACGAGCGTGGCCTTCCTCAATAAGCACCTTTTCAACGATATCCTGTATACTTTCTACATCCGGTGACTTGTTCGCGAAGCGAGTCTCGGCTATAGTCACGACCTGCGCGCAAAGCGCTTCCGCACGGGAAAAATCATTTCCACCGCAGGCCATCGCCGCCTTATATATTGCCCAAGTTATTTTTTCGGGTTTGAACTTTTCTTTTTTACCATCTCTTTTAATTATTTCATTTATCATTTTCGCACCCCATATTCTTTTTGCTTCTTAAAAGGGCACCCGGTTTTTACCGGGTGCTCTTCTACATTTGATACTTCGTGCGTTATAGATTATTATTTGGGTGTTTGGATCTTCTGGTCGGCAAATTCTTCAATCACAGCAGCTACGACTGACATATCCTTTGGTCCGTAGCCTTTCTTCATTGCGGAATTGAAAAACTGGTGGGTAACTGTGCTCATCAAAGATGGCATCTTCAATTCGTTATTCAAATTCATGAATAAATCAACATCTTTGTGCATATGGCTGCAGGCAAATATTGTCTTTTCGTAAGTCCCATTAACGATATTATCCCCAAACAAATCCAGTGCCCTGCTCCCGGCAGTACTCACCTTGAATATGTCGCGGATAGTTTCTGCCTTGAGTCCCGCTTTCACTCCAACGGCAAAAGCTTCAGCCAAAGCTACTGTATTTGCCGCTAAAACGATATTGTTGCACATTTTCATAACTTGCCCTGTGCCAATTCCTCCAAGGTAGAAAATGTTTCCACCGATTTTTTCGAATATCGGCTTTACTTTTTCAAAAATATCGGGGTCACCGCCAACCATGATCGACATTGTTGCATTTTCCGCACCTGTCGGTCCACCGCTTACCGGGCAATCCAAATATCCGACACCTTGAGCTTTAGCCGCTTCATACAAGCCCTTTTCGCAAGAAACAGCTGCTGTGCTCATATCACAAATGATCGTACCGGGCTTCAATCCGGGAAGAGCTGCTGTGACCGCATCAGCAACCGCCTGAGTTGTTGGCAGACTTGCTAATAAAAATTCAACTTTTTCTGCCACTTCCTTTGGACTAGCGAGAACAGCTGCGCCTAAATCCTTAGCCCTTTCTGCTGCCTGCGGGAAGGGATCGTAAGCATATACCTCATGTCCCGCTTTGATCAAGTTTTTGAGCATACCTTTGCCCATTTGGCCTATTCCCATTATACCTACTTTTGCCATACTGCTTGAACCTCCCTGTTCGTCTTTTAATACTTAGATATTCTATATTTATTGTCTTACTCCTTCATAACACTTCTTATATGTTGTACAATATTTAAGACTATATTGTACAATCTAAAATATAGGATATTATGTTATTATATTGGTCACAAAGCTGAGTGGGGCTTATTCTAAAAAGACGGGGGCAAAATATGAAAAAGGGTTATATTTTTATAATCATTACCGCATTCCTTTACAGTACTCAAGAAATCTCAGCCAAATTCCTGGCGGTCAGTGCCAAACTAGATCCGATGCAAGTTGTCTTCTGGGTTTTCCTTGTCGGTTTTTTTATATTTATCCCTTTCATGCTTAAAGACAAAAAAAAACGCGGGATAAAGCTTCATCCAAAAGATTTTATATTCTTTCTTGTTGCCGGGACCCTATGTATCCCTGTATCACTGGTATTTATGCAAACTGCGGTGGGATATACCAGAGCTTCTTTGGTCGCAGTGATCATCAGCGCAAATGCTGTATTTACAGCTCCGTTTGCCTATTTCATTCTTAAGGAACGCATCAAAAGCTATATGGTTGCAGCGCTTGCCGTAACTCTTATAGGTGTGATCTTTATCGTTGATCCAGGCAGTTTCATTTCAGGCATAAGTGATGCACGTAATATGATCGGTATAGCTTTCGCCGCGGGTGGGGCGATATCTTTCTCTTTATATTCCGTGGTGACGGCAAAACGCTTATCCTATTTCGGCGGCTACGTCTCTAACTGTTTCTCTTTCCTGTGCGGTCTTGTAGTACTCTTTATTATAATGTTGATCCTGGATAAACCATTTTTTAAAGGCATAAATTATGAAGCTATATTGATCCTCTTATACATGGGGGTATTCGTCAAAGCTTTGGGTTACTTGTTCTTCCTTGAATCTATCCGTCATACCTCGGCCATAACCGCCTCGATCATATTTATGATAAAGCCCGGTCTGGCAACCTTGCTGGCTTTTTTGATCCTGGGCGAACCGTTGACCGCGATGATGTTTATTGGTATAGCGTTTATTTTTATCGGGTCATATATCAGCTACTATTTTAAAAAGAAAGAAGCTCTTTTGCTCTCATCTGGATAAATTGCTGGGGAAACTCATCACGCGCACCTGTGCAAACTGTCTGTGCCCATCAGGAGATCCATGGTAACCATAACCGCTTTGCTTGGAACCGACCCAAGGAGTATCTCCTAATCCGCCGACACCTTGATTGATCCCGACCATTCCCGCCTCCATTTTTTGAGCGGTTTTCCATGCTTTTTTGTGGCCAAATACAACAGCGCCTAGTCCAAAATCACTACTGTTGGCTTCCCTGACGGCTGCCTCTAAATCTTTATAACGAGTGATGCTGACCACCGGACCAAAGGTTTCATCCAGGGCGATTTTCATGGAACTGCTGACATTGGTCAAAACAGTCGGCAAAACGAAGCGTTCCGGATGTGCTGTGCCTCCGAGCAGAGGTACAGCGCCTTTTTTTATTGCTTCTTCCAGTTGTGAAATAATTTTTTGCCGCTGTTTAGTATTGATCATTGGTCCGATTTGAGCGTTTGGATCATTCCAGGTTCCAATGCGGTACATGCTTGCATAGCGAACTACTTTTTTTTCAAATTCGTCAGCGATACCTTCATCAACAAAAACCCTTTCGGTGGAGACACACATCTGGCCTGAATTCTCAAAACTACTGGCCACAGCGAAGCGTGCAGCCTGATCGATATCAGCATCTTCCAATACGATAAGAGGATCTTTTCCTCCAAGTTCCATAACGAGTCTTTTTAATGATTTGGCTGCTCTGCCCATTATATCTTTACCAACAGCAAGTGATCCGGTAAATGCGATCAGATTTACATCCGACTCGACTAAAATCTGTCCTTGTTCATCAGCGCCATGAACTACCTGCAGTACTCCCTCCGGCAGTACCTGATTGAATATATCGGCATATGCCTGAGCAGTCATCGGAGTCTCTTCCGAGGGTTTAAGTACAATAGTATTGCCAGCAGTCAGTGCCGGAATGATCATCCAATGACCCATAGACATGGGATAATTCCAAGGTGTTATCACCGCACATATCCCGAGAGGATTGTATTCAATATGTGTGGTTTGACCACCGCTCTGTATTACCTTTGTAAGCAGGGCCTCTTTAGCTGCCTCCGCACGGTACACGGCATCATAAGCACAACCCTGCGCCTCACCAATTCCTCTATTTAGATTCTTGCCCATTTCCCTGCTGATGAGCCTGCCAAGTTCCTGGGCATTTTTTGCCAATATTTTTGCCGCTTTATCGATATAGCCGATGCGTTCATCTATCTTTATTCCGCCCCAGAAAGATTGGGCCGTGCGAGCTTTTTCGACTATTGAGTGGATCTCGGCTTTGTTTGTGATCGTTACCTTGCCGATCACTTCACCGTTTCCCGGGTCATAGGATGTCAAAATATTTCGCAAGAATTCTCCTCCTTTTTATATAAAGCGTTTCATCAGTTCATCAGTAATGATATCAACATTCTCTTCAGTTATGTTATTTTCCGCCACAACTTTTTCAATTCTGTTTTTTAGCTGCGGGTCATTCAAATCTTTTTTCGTATTAACAAAACTAGCCTCCGGCCGATCCTAAAGAGCGTCTGTTCATGAGGAGTAAGCCCAAGAAACCATTTTAGAGCAGCGATCATTTTATTTTTATCTTCCGGCAGACTTCCTTCGACCTCAGGTATAAGGTTCAAAATATGGTCACTCTTTACCGTGCTGGTGATCCCTTCCAGCCCACCAATAAAAAGCAGCAGTTCTTCCGCCATCTCGATATCATTGGTACGGCTGAATACCCTGGACGCGTAATCCTCAGCGAGAGGAACATAATCAGGAACAGCCAAAGTTCTTATACGAATAAAATCAGGGTTTATCTTATTCATTGCATCCGCAGTTTCCAGAGCATTCTTGCTTAAATACTTGCGTCCTCCCAGTCCTGGCATATAATACTCGGATAATTCGATCCCAGCTTGCTTGATCTTTTTACCAGCAGTAATATGAGTTATCTTATCGACACCTTTTTCAACCAAGTGTAAAACCTCGTCACTTGCACTCTCCATGCCGATATGTATTCTGTTTAATCCGGCTTGTGCTATCCTTGATAAATCTTCGTCACTCATTCTGGATATTGTATGTGATCTTGCATATGAAGTGATTCTTTCGACTTCAGGAAAATAGCTTTTTATTTTGTGCAGGATACTGACCATATCATCAGGTTTGATGACCATCGTGTTTGCATCTTGAAGAAAAACTGACCTCATTCCACTGCGGTACCAAGCCAATGCTGAATGATATCCAAGATCCTCGTCATCTCTCAATGAATTGCGCAGATCCTTAATTATTACTGCTCTTTTATCCGGAAAATCATCAGCTTTTGCGGGAAAGCTTCAATACATTCTTTGATTATTTCCAGATCCATCAATATGTGCTCCTTGGGTCTGACGCTGAATCGTTCAGTTTTATATAAACCACAAAATCTGCATTTATTCCACGGACAATTTCTTGTCACACGCAACAGCAGACTTTCCGCCTCACCGGAGGGCGGATCGGTCCAATCTCAAATCCTTTATATCCCTCAGGACGATTTTTTCATTTTTCAACATCTCCTCCCTTCAGTCATATTCTATCAGATGATTTCACCAGACAATAAAGCCCACAAAATAAAAAAGCCTCGAAAGGCTGGTATGCATGGTGCCCGAGACCAGACTTGAACTGGTACGGGGGGTAAACCCCGCGGGATTTTAAGTCCCGTGCGTCTGCCGATTCCGCCACTCGGGCATTCTATAAGATTAAGAACCACAACAACAATTATAATTGTCTAGCTGCAAAAAGTAAAAACGAAATATTTGATTTATTATCTATCGATCATCATAAAGTTCAGTTATCCATTTTCCGGTTTATTGAATCCTGCCAGGTCCATTCCGCTAAAGCTCGCCATAGCTTTTATATGCTCAAGTCCAAATTTTGTCCGGTTATCTACAACGCGAAAGCTGTCCGTCAAAGCGTCTGGCAATAAATCAGCAAACAGCATGTTCGCTCCGGCAAAGAGAGCATCCAAATTCCCTCTGATCAGCAAGTCCCTTTGCCGGATCATTCCAGGCTGTTGTGCTGTTATATTAATTTTAGGCATCATTATGCGCAGGATTGAAATCTCCCTCAGGTTTTTCTCCAGGCTTCCGGGTCACTTTCTTGGGCTAAAGGTGTATTTTTTAGCTGGTAAAAAAGGTATCACCGGAGCCCAACTTATATCAAGCTCCTTCATCAGTAATATATCATCCGCCAATTCATCCAAAGTTTGACCAGGATAATCGACAATATTTCCCGAAGCTAATTGCATCCCGCTTTGTTTTATCCAAGCTGCTGAACGTAGTCTTTTGTCATAATCGGTCGAAGGGTTTAAGCGATTAAAATTATCACGATTGGACATCTCAAACTTCAAAACATATTCATCGACACCAGCAGCATGAAGTTCACGATATTGCGCAAGTGAAAATTCCCCGCAACCAAAGCTTACCCATAGGCCAAGCTTTTTGGTACGCTCTGCTATCGAAAGCAAATTCTCAAAACCATATTTAGGATCCTCACCGGAAATCAGGAATATCCTGCGAAAACCAAGTTCATAAGCAGAAGCGGCCGCTTGGACAATAGTATCAACGTCAAGGCGGTAGCGTTTGATGGTTTTATTTCCGGCGCGCATACCGCAGTACAAGCATTGATTCTTGCAGACATTATCAAAGCCCATCATGGCAGAAGCAACAAGCACATTTTTGTTAAGTTCAGTGTGGATCCTTTTCGCTTCTTGCTGATAGGTTTCTTTGAACTCATCATAAGGTATTTCGAAAGCTTTCAGGATCTCTTTTTTATTTTCTATTCTGATCATCTGTTCCCTCCATACTTATGTAGATAAGCTCTGCCTGCATTGTTTCAATTTCTTCCGGATCGTGAGTCACCATAAGCAAGGTTTTATTGACTGTGTTATCTAAAACATATTTTATAACATTTTTTTTAGTCTCTTCGTCCAGACCCTTAAATGGTTCATCCATAAATATTATTTCACTTTCAGCCAGAATAGCCCGCACGATCGATACCCTTCTTCTCATTCCCCCGCTAAGTTCTATCACCGGTTTGCACTTACTGTCTTTCAATCCTATGCGATCCAAGTGTTCTTTTATTTTTTCCGTGCTCACGTCATTGCTGCATACCAAGCGCACATTGGCGATCGCGCTGAAAGACTCACATAATCTTTCTTCCTGAAATACAGCGCTCTTTTTTTGGGGCACACCTTGAACAGTTCCACTATCAGGGGCAGTCAAACCCATTAGTATATTCAATAAAGTTGTTTTGCCGCTTCCAGAAGGCCCCATCACGCAAGTGCGTTTGTTAGCCCCTATCACTGTTGAAAAATTTTTAAGTACCATTTTTTTATTAAAACTTTTAGATAAGTCCTGTACTATGATATCCATCTTATACCCGCTCCTTTCGGGCAAAAAAGGCTTTAAGCGAACGAATGAAAATTTTCTCAAACATAATGCTTATCACCACGATGACAACAGTCCAGGCGAACAAGTCGCCCGAGCTCAAATATACCTTTGCCTCATAAAGCATTTCTCCAATCGAACCCTCTGGTATTCCGATCACCTCTGCGGCAATCCCAGCTTTCCACGAAAGCCCGATGGATACGCTGCAAGCGGATAGAAGAAAGGGTTTCAAATGCGGTATATATATATAATGCAGTCGTCTCCACCAACTTACCTCAAACACTGTAGCCATCTCTAACAGTTTTTCATCTGTGCTTTTTATTCCTTGGAGAACATTGGTATATACTATTGGTAAAACCATTAAAAATGCGATGAAAACAGATAAATTTTGAGCATTGAGCCAAATCAGACAAAGGATTATAAAGGATGCTACAGGTGTAGCTTTAACTACTGAAATATAAGGTTGAAGCATTATTTCTGTTAAATGGAACCTGCCTGCAACGGTTGCCAGTACGATCCCTAAAAATAAAGCCATTAAAAACCCAAAGACTATCCTAAAAAAAGAAAATGCGACGGCACTCCAAAAGCTGGATGTAAAAAGTAATTCAAGCAAAGTGTTTATAACAACCATCGGAGTGACTAAAAGCAACTGGTTGCCAACAAACATTGCAATCAGCTGCCAGAGGAAAAGGGCGGCTATTATAGCCGCCACTTTCTCTATCCGTTTATTATCTCGTATAGTAGAATTCGGCATCCGGAAGAGAGCCCCCAACAGATTTTGGATTTTGCTCAAAAAGGACATTTAAATATCCCTCCATCACTGTCTTCATTTCCGATCCTTCGATAAAAGTAATATTACAGTAAGGCATAGCCTTCTCAGCTACAGCAGCTGTAAATATCCCGTATTTTTCAATCAACTGAGCTGCTTCCGGCGTGTGAGCATTAGCATATTCGGCGGAAACCTTATATTCATCAAGAAATTTATTTATTTGCTCAGGATATTTTTCAGCGAAATCACTTCTTACGACTAAAACTCCGGTTATAAACAAGCTGTCATTATCTAAATCATCCCAGGCCTTATTTAAATCGATCGCGATCCTTAAACCGTCGATCTTTGACTGCGCTATCGTCACAAAAGGTTGCGGCATCATGGCTATGCCTTCTTCAGCTCCGGATAGCAATGCAACAACTTCTGCCGGCTCTGACTTCCATTCCAGTATAACATCCTTATCGGGATCCAAACCATTTTCTTTTAGAAGATACCGCAGCGCATATTCCGGGGTCGATCCTTTTCCTGTGGCAAAAATCTTTTTACCGCGCAAATCCTCAAAAGAATTTACATTATTGCCTTTTTCAACAATATAAATCACTCCGAGAGTATTGACTGCCAGGATTTTTACTGCTCCCTTGGTATTGTTATAAAGCACCGCACCCAGATTTGCCGGTACAGCAGCCATATCAAGCTGTCCCTGGATCAACTTGGGAGTGACTTCATCAGCCGAACCTGATATTGTAAATATATAATTATTGGAGGCTTCCTGTTTTTCGGCAGACTCCATCAGCTGTACCAAACCCATAGATGTTGGTCCGGTCAAACCTCCGATACGGATATCAACTGCTTGAACTTCCGGTTCTTGGGCTACTTGTTCCTGAGGCTCCTTTTGGCATCCGGAAAACAAGAGCACGGTCATGGCAATAATGGAAATTACCGCAGCCGCTTTTTTCATCTTTTTCATTTAAAACCCCTACTTTCATAATAATATTTCGCCCTGCATATTTAAACACTTGTTTTGGAGGTGACTGTTTTAATGCTGACCCCCTTGAGCATACCAAGTTTTCCTGATAGTGAGCTTGTTATGTCTCCGGGAGCTTCAACCACCACACAGATTATATTGATATTTCTTTCCCGATAGGGAATGCCCATCCTGCCTACTATGTACGTACTGTACTGATGTAATAAATTATTTATTTCATTAACTACATCTGCGTCTTCGATAATAATGCTGATGATGGTTATCCTTTTATCCATCTATCCGCTCCTCCCTTTTTAAATTAAAAACCGCGCTGAAAGCGCGGCAATAGTAGCATAAAGTTAAGCTATTTGCTCGCCTTTCCATCCGGGACGGACCCAAACGCGTCAGAACGATTTATTAATGGTATTATAATATCGCTTTTTCAAAAAATCAAGTGATTTTTTGCACAATCTTATCTCTAAATAAATCCTGTTATATTTTTAACAGGATTGGAATTCACTTGGAGGTGCGGGTCGGATTTGAACCGACGGATGGCGGATTTGCAGTCCGCAGCGTTAGCCTCTTCGCCACCGCACCATTTTTATTCCACCAAATACCCGGCCAATAATGCGCCGGGTTTCGATTTTGCTTTCTGGAGCGGAAGACGGGATTCGAACCCGCGACCCTCGCCTTGGCAAGGCGATGCTCTACCACTGAGCCACTTCCGCACATGGTGCCTCGGGGCGGAATTGAACCACCGACACGAGGATTTTCAGTCCTCTGCTCTACCGACTGAGCTACCGAGGCAGGCTTCTGCCAATTGACAAGTGATATTGTATCACGCAAAAGTTCATAGTGTCAACCGGTTTTTAGGCTTCGACAAGGGTTCCGACATTGCAGAACATAAATCTACTGCCAAATTCGGCAGCCATTCTGGCAGACGTTGGCAACCCAGTACAAGGAGATACTCCTATGCGGGAAATATTGTATGTATGTAAAGCTTTAATGCTTTCATTACGCTGATGTTCACTCACTGGTCCCAAATGTGTACCACCAATAACAGTATGTATCCTATTTTCACCGGTGATCCTTTTAATATGCTCCAAAGTGTTGATGATCCCGGAGTGAGCACATCCCAGCACAACAAAAAGACCCGCAGGTGTCTTGATCGCTAAAGACTGATCATCAGGTACTGTATCGACCGTATAATCTTCACCTTGCTTCAGGACAAGATTTGTATCACCTGTTTCATAATCAGTCATGCGAGGAACTTCTCCTGTAAGGAATATGTTCGGTGAAATCTCCCTGGGTTCACGGGAAAAAGTAAATTCTGCTCCCCTGTTTTCCAGCAACACCTTATTAAAGGGGATCCCAATATATACTTCTTTATCTGCTGTCCTGATGAAGCTTTGTTTAAAAAGATCCGGATGAGCATAAACAGGCACTCGCTTTTTAGTATGATTCAAAAGTGATAATAATCCGCCGGTATGATCGTAATGGTGATGACTGAGGATTATACCTTCAATGGAACTTAGATCTATACCAAATAAAAGCGCATTGTTTATCAACCCTTGTCCTTGTCCGGTGTCAAGCAGAAAATTACCCGTATCAGTTTCCAGAAAGACAGACCATCCATGTTCGGCTATAGCCCCGGTATTTCTGAAAACACTGTTTTCACACAGTATTCTTGCTCTTATCACATTTATCACCTCTCTGTGATGATTCTTGAAGGCCAATGAAAAAGCCCTTACCTTTTTTATGATCATAAAACAGGAAAGGCTCTACTTTCATATTATATGCTTAAAAATATCATTTGTTCTGACAATATTTTTCATATTTCTTGTGTGCGAGTCGGACTAATGACCTATCTTGACTATAAGTTATTTTTTCCAAGGCGTCATCGATTTTAAAAAAGCCGCCTTCGGTAAACCCTTCATCGGTGTTGACCGTAACCTCCGGACAATCAGCCTTCATTATAAACCAGTCTATCTTATTGCAAACAGGCATCTTGCGGGTTTGAGAATAGAATTCATAATTCGTTTCGCCTGCCGGAAATATAACTTCCGCTTCCACTCCGCCTTCATGTTTCACTCTCTTCAGTGCCACTTCGTAAGCAGTTTCTTTGTTGCGGACGACTCCTTTGGGCAAGACCCACTCATTTTTATCATTTTTCAGGATAAAAACCTTATCGTCCTGAAAAACAACTCCGCCCGCGCACATTCTTGTTAACATAGGCATCGCCTCCAGTCAATATTACAGCTCACCAGCTAAGACATAGTTCGACAAAAAAAAGTGGTTCTCCTGCTTTGTCACTATTTTCATTTTATATGTTGAAACGAAAATGGACGACATCACCGTCTTCGACTATATATTCCTTGCCCTCCAATCGAAACAATCCATGTTCCTTAACTTTTGCCATGTTTCCATATTCTTTTAAATGACTGTATTTGACAACTTCTGCTCTGATAAAACCTCTTTCGATATCTGAATGGATTTTTCCAGCAGCTTCGCGAGCATTAAGTCCTTTTTTTATTGTCCATGCTTTGACTTCATCTTCACCAACCGTGAAAAACGAGATCAAACCAAGTATATTGTAAACGGTCCTAGCCAAGATTTCGATCCCAGTTTCTTCAACTCCTAGATCTTCCATAAAAATGCTGCGGTCTTCATCCGGCAACTCACTTATTTCCAACTCCATCTTTGCGCATATTTCAAGCAAAGGTATGCCTTTATCCTCGCAGAGCTTGGTCAACGTCTCCTTATTTGGATAGTTTCTATTCTTATATTGCTCTTCATCTAAATTTACGACTGCAAGGCGCGGCTTTTCTGTTAAAAAAGCAAAGTTCCTGAGCGACGCTCTTTCCTCTTGGTTTAAATCAACGTCTGACATAGAACCTCCTTTTTCAAGGATCGGAAAGCATTTTTCAAGCAGTGCCAATTCCTCGTTATTCTCCTTGGTAATTTTTTTGCCTGTTTTGATCCGTTCGATTCTTTTATCTACCAGCTCCAAGTCCGAAAACAGCAGCTCCATTTCCACATTCTCTAAATCTCTTGCCGGATCAATGGTCCCGGATGTATGAGAAATTTCATCCGAGTTAAAAGCTCTCAGTACGTGAACCAATGCTTCGCAAGGCCGAACATCATTTAAAAACTTGGAAGCTCCAGATTTTTGTCCTTCCTGCCCAAGTACCAAACCGGCAATATCGACAAATTCTATTTGGGCATAGGTTGTTTTTCGTGGCTTATACATCTGGCTAAAAAAATCAACACGCTTATCAGGGATTCGGGCTACTCCAATATTTGTTTCTGTCTTTCCCGAATATTTTCCTGTATCTATTTTTGATTGGGTCAATAAATTAAAAAATGTTGTTTTGCCTGTCAACGGTAACCCTATTAGACCTATTTCCACTTTTGATATCCTCCAATTCTATCAGAAAAATTGAAATGAGCAGTTTTTGTGATACTTGTACACAGCTACAAATATTATCATATGATCATCAGTTAAGCAAAATTATTGTTGACTTCTAAAGCCTCCCCTAAAGCAAAAGAATAAATCATCTTTTGATGGACATTCTTGTTTAGTATTTTCTCTACGGCTAAAGCATAGATGTCCATCTGGATACGATAACGTTTTTCCAGCAAATCTGCTCCGTTGATATCAACCTGATCTGTTTTATAATCAACCAAAACATATCCGTTTTTTTCCTCAAAGAGACAATCGATCGTCCCTTGGACCAATATCTTTTCGTGTCCTGCCTGGTGCTTTTGCGCGTCAAATAGCCACGGATCCAGCATTAATGTAAACGGTACTTCTCGAAGAACTTTGCCGCTATTTATAATACGTTTTCCCAGTCCCGAGGCAAAAAAATCCGCTATTTTGCCGCAAGGAATGCTTTCTGCCTGTACTTGAGCGATTTTTTCATTTATGACCATTTCTCGTAACTGTTCACTGATTTCTTTTTTACTTGAAACTCTGGTCAAATCCAAGTGCCGCATTGCCAGGTGCAAAGCAGTTCCTTTTTCTTGCGCAGATAATCCCTGCTCGCTGCTGAGAAATTTAGGACGGGTATAAATATTATGATCATTTTTTTCAGTCAGTTTGTAAGCTTCCACGTTCTCTTGCCTATACAAGTTTTTCAACTCAGTAACGGTCAGCTTAGCAGGGAGCATTGTGTTTTCTTTCCATGGGTATTGCCAATCCAGTCTTGCTTCAACGCTATCTGGATCATTTGCCGATTTTTTAAGAGAGTTGACAATTGGTATATCAGACCTTCTATCGAAGCTGCTGTCTCTTTTTTCTAAAGCAAGATCTTGCAATATATTTCGCTTCCAAAGCTTAATATACCAACTTGATGAATCCTCAGACTCTATTACGATTTCCTGATCATCTGATCCTATCATAAGGGCAAGTTTTTCACACTCTCGATGATCCGAGATCGATACTCCGATCCACTCTAAAAAGCTTTGTGCACGCCCTAAAAAGACACTTCTTGCACAAAAATCACCATAAGTACTTTCCTGTATCCATTTGGTGAAGTTTTCCTCAATATCAGCAGATGAGCCGATCAGAACAAGTTTTTCACGAGCACGGCTCATGGCTACATATAAAATCCGCAACTCTTCAGCAAGCATTTCACGATTGCGTTTATATTTTATTGCCAACCTTGCTAAAGTAGGATATTTAAGCCTTTTATTTGCATCCGCCCAGAAAGGTCCGAGTCCTATATCTCTATCCACTAAGATTTCGTCTCTGATATCTTGTTTATTAAAAAGTCTTCCCAAACCACATATGAATACTACCGGAAATTCTAAACCTTTGCTTTTGTGGATACTCATTACACGCACAACATTTTCCTTTTCACCAAGAGGGTTTGCAGTGCCAAGATCCTGCCTTTTTTCTTCAATCTTCTCTAAAAACCGCAGGAAACGGAACAATCCTTTCATACCCGTAGACTCGTACTGACCGGCGCGGTCCTGGAGAACTCTTAGGTTTGCCTGCCTCTGCTTACCTTTAGGCATAGCCCCTGCATAATTGTAATAACCGGTTTCTTTATACAGCATCCACAGCAGTTCAACTATTGAGTGACTTCTGGCATAAGTTCTCCATCTGCGCAATTGGCGTAAAAAACTTACTAAAAGCTTGCCAAATTCATTTTTTCTTGCTTTATACGCCATTTTCCTTACGGCATCGTAAAAATCCGTTTCCAAGGATACCGCCCTGATTTCCGCAAGCTGCTCATCATCTAGTCTGATCAAAGCCGAACGCAGCACTGCCGCAAGAGGTATATCCTGTCTTGGATTATCAATAATACGCAACAATGCAAGCATGGTCTGGATCTCCTGTGCTGCTAGAAAACCACTTCCAAGCTCAGCGAATACTGGTATGCCTAACTTTTCCAGTTCTGCAGCCAATAAACCGCCTTCCACTTTTACCGAACGCATTAAAATCACAATATCACTGTAACAAATTGGCCTATATCGATTTGTTCCCTTGTCCCAGACAAATTTGCTCAACATTTTTTTGATTTTTGAAGCAACCAGCACTGCCTCGAAATTTTCTACTCCCGATTCATTCTCGCTTTCTTTTTTGCCTTTTTCGATGATGTGTAATTCCAATTGGGCTCCTTTAAAAGTATCATGCTTTAAATCCTCAGGATATTTTGCTCCATAAACAAGCCGGGAATCATCATCATAAATGACCTTTCCAAACCCTGGGATCATCATTCTTTCAAATAAAAAGTTGATCCCGCAGATCACTTCCTGGCGGCTTCGAAAATTCTTTTTTAATAATACCCTTTCGTCTTTTTCATTTTTTTCCTTGAAGTCCCTATATGCCAGATACTTAGTAATAAATAATTCCGGCTCAGCCAGTCTGAAGGCATAAATACTTTGCTTTACATCTCCGACCATAAAAAGAGTATTTTTTGTATTTTCTCCGGCCAAAAACTGCAATAATTCCTCCTGAACTCTGTTTATATCTTGATACTCATCGACCATCACTTCGGAATAATATGGTATCCTTCCTTTTCTGAACAAATCTAGTGTAAAGTGTTCCAAATCAGAAAAATCTATTTTATCGATGTTCAATTTGTTATATAGGTACTCTGTAGCAAAATTTGCAGTCAAATCACAAAGCGCTCTCATCAGCGGATGCATTTCCTTCATTTCCTGTTTGAACACTGCCATGTTTCTGCCTAAAATATCTTTATTTATCTTCCCCATTGCTTCCTTGGCTTCTTTTCTCAGGCTCATCACTTTATTTTTTATATCTTGATCTACACCGTCATTTCGGCAAGGCGGTAAATTTGAAAATTTAAGTTCAGCAAAATCCTCTGTTGCTTCTGATAAGCTGCCATTAGCTAAAGCATTACTATATTTAAGAACATACTGATCTATCTCGTCTTTTTCTTTTTGTAATGTTTCTAAATAAACCGCCGGTCCGTTGGGAATTATTGCCTGGGCTATTGCTTGATCTAATTTTATACGCACTTCCTGCAATGAGGTTAGTATTTCGCGGCCCAATTCACTTAAGATGTTTTTCCACACAGGCGAATTACTCTGATCCTTAAAACTTTCCGCTATCTTTTTTATCCATTCGCCTGGCATTGGATCGCTCCTGGAATAATCATATAATTTTAGTGCCAAGCTTTGTAGAAGTGTATCGTCTTTGTCCCCGCCAAAACACTCAACGAGCTGTAAAAAGTATTGATCCTCCTTCTCGTACAGGTCTTCAAAAACACTTTCCATAGTCTCAGCCCTAAGTAAAGAGGCTTCCGTTTCATCGATGATACGGAATCTTGGATCAAGGGCTGTTTTGGGCGGCAGCTCCAAAAGATGGTAGTTCTGTTTAACAAATTCCAAACAAAAAGAATGGATAGTTGATATACAAGCTTTATCCAGAAGCATTGACTGCATTTGGATACGCTTGTTGCCTGGGTTATTCTTTTTCTGTTCAAAGAGCTCTTGGGCTATACGTTCTCTGATCTCCTGGGCTGCTGAGTTTGTAAATGTGACAACCAACAGTTGGTCAATATCGACATTTATCAAGGGATCAAGGATGCGCTGGATTATACGTTCAATAAGAACTGCGGTTTTCCCAGCCCCGGCCGCTGCGGATACCAGCACATTCTTTTTACGCAATGAAATTGCCTTTTGTTGTTCTTCAGTCCACACGGCCGTCATCCTTTCTTAATTATTCTTTCTATTTCTTCCCAGATTTGAGTTTGCGTCCTGTAAGTGAAATGACGATGCTTATTACCCGGGACGCTTGTATCAAAGCGACATATTGAACGAAAAGCACAAAATCCGCATGGGGTATTGTTTCCATATTTATATGGCAGTATTGTTATTTCACCTGTTGCGATCTGTTCACCAATATTAAGCAACAGGTTTCGGACATATTGACATAAACGTGCAAATTGCTCAATATCTAGGAGCTGCCCGTCCTGATTTGTATATAACTCACCATTTTTCTTCATTGCCGCAGGTATTAGTTTGGAATGACCATCGATCATTGTATCCATTTGCTTGATAACTTCAGCGTCCTTGATCAACAAACCCTGCATTTTCATTTCTTTGGTTATATTATGTTCTATTTCATTTTCAGCAAGTGGCCCGTTGCTTATTATAAAAGGATCCCTCATCCTAAAATAAAGGACTCCTCCAGGCTTTGCCTCGCTCCCAAGCAGGATTTTCGCATTTTGAAGCAATACATCCAAATAAGTTATGAGTTGCAGCCTTATGCCATAATATATATCTAGAAGATTGATTTTTGCTGCCCCGGATTTATAATCGATCACGCGTAGATATTTTTCGTCATCGATCAAAGCACAGTCAACACGGTCAATGCGCCCTTGTAAAATCAGTTCCATTTCGTTTTTTAGTTGAAATCTGATTTCAGGTATCTGAGCTCCGGGAGCAAATGAGACCTCGACTCCAATTGTTCGGAAAGATCCGTTTTTTTCATGCTCACGTAAAACACTTAAAGAACGATGTACTGTCCTTTTAAGCTTACCTGTCAGATAACGATATCGCGAAGTGCTTAAAAGTAATTCGCTGCGCAGCTGTGGAACTAAATCCTCAACTACTCCATTGACCAAATGTCCGAGATCCCGATCGCCAGTTTCTTCCAAGCTGCTTTTTTTCTCCTGGAGCAAGCGATATACTTTTTCGATTGAAGCGTGAAAGAGCCATCCCAAATCGGGCGCTCTCAATTTATATTCCTGTCTTTCATTAAGACGAAGACCATAATCTAAAAAATAGGCAAAAGGGCATGAGTTGAATTTTTCCATACGTGTAACACTGCCCATTATTTTCGAACCATACATCTTATTTATTAACAACTTTGGTAATTGTGATCTTGTATTCTTTTCCTCTAAAGCCTCAAACAATAAAGCAAGCTTTTTATTCCATTCCGGATTATCTTGATACCAGCCAAGAACCTCATCCCATATCTTGGAGTATTGTTCCCCTTCACCAGCACGGCGCAGGCTTGCCGCAAGATATCCAAGTACCGGAGCAGGATGCAAGATATAATCCTTAACATTATCGAAATCAGGTTCGGCAAGTACTGTGTGCAAAGGTTTCTCTCCTGCCGGATGATCAAACTGGTGGCGCAATTTATTGAATATAGACGAAGGACGAAGTGCTCTCCCCTCGGAGTCAGCCACGCTGCAGCTTACAAAAAGCCATTCCCTTGCTCTAGTGAACGCGATATAGCTTAGGTACTGCTCGGAATATATGCTTTTTTCTATATTTAAAGGCAAATTGACCTTTAGCCCTAAGAGCTGCTTCCTTTCTTCATCACTAAGCAAATTCTCTTGCTTGGGTTTTAAAGGAAATACCCCCTCATTGACACCCAATATTAAAACTGCCTTTACCTCCTGGATCATTGACCGACCCAATATACCGATCATAACTTGATCAAGCCCTGGAGGGATCATTCCGAGTTCTAAAGCTTCCAACCCCGCTGAAAGAAGTCTTCTGAAGTCCTTAATCTCCATCTGTGTATCACCGAGAGTCTCTACGAGCTGATCCATAAGATCAATCACCTGTTGCCAAATGGCGATGTGTATCTTTGATTCTTCCACTTTTCCTTCTGATAATGCACGTAAACCCCACTTGTGCAGTTTATCCGCAACAGATATTTTTTCGAAGAATGCATATAGCTCAACTGCATAAGAGCGTACTTCTTTATTCTTTTTTATATTCTCCTCTAAAGACATCAAATCGAGAGCCACTTTTTGACGTATTTTGTTTATACGTTGTAATTGGATCTGCTCCTTTTGGAAATACCGGTCGTCTTCGCCATTTAGTCTGTGATGGCGTTTGTATTTCCATACACCCGTTTTTTTCCATGCCCATCCTTTGATTCCATGCTCCAGACAGTAATTTTCCAATAAATCCGTCTCATCCCTCGAAATAGGCATCAAATCTGTTTTTAAACATCGAAAAACAGGCTCATGATTCCATCCTGTTTCTAAAATATCAAGCGCAGATTGTATCAGATCAATAAACGGATGGTGCCTCAACTGCCGCTTAGAATCAAGGAAATAAGCTATCTCATGTTCTTCAAAAATTGCCGGCAGTAATTCTTCATAAACTGAATAATCGCGGAATAGAACTGCAATATCTCGAAATCGGCAACTTTTTTCCCTGCACAAACGAAGAATTATCCTGGCTGCTTCTTCTATTTCAACCCTATGGCTAGCCGCTTGATATATTCGGATATGATCATTCTGGGCTTTATATATAGTAAATGGGTCTATAAAGCTTTGCTCTATAAAAGCCAATTCGGCCCGTTGACAGAAACGGTGTTCTTTATGATATTCCATGGTTTCATATTCGATTGGGCAGCCAAGATTAAAAGAGATCGCTTTAAGAGTTTGGTAGGTCAATTTGGCCGGATAAAATACATCTGTTGATTCCAGTGGCGTATCTGCAGTCGCGGGATCAAGACAAATAGCAACAGTGACACATTTCGTCTTGCGAAGCAGTTCCTCGATAACTCTGTATTCTTGCTGCGTAAAGCCGTAAAAGCCATCTAACCATATTTGGGAATCGTTTAGGAATTCCGAACGAGAAATTTTATCGATCAACTTCAAATTAAAATCTTCCGTACTGATGAATCTATCTTTTGTGTACTCCTCATATGCACGGAATATATTTTCAAGATCTTCAATTTTAAAAGCCAAATTTTTTTCATCCTGCTCACTAAGCCTTTGGGTACATTCTTCCAACAATGCTGGTGTTATTTCATAATTTTTAAATTCAGCAATGATTTCCAATAGTTTTTTCAAGAAACCAGGTGTATCTAGTACTCTGGAAAAAATTTTAAAGTTCTTTTTTTCTCTTTCCAGTATTTGTTTCAGAATCAGTAAGCTTCCCAATTCATTTAATACAGGAACGGCGACTCCTCCAACCTCCTCAAGAACTCGCCAGGCCAGACGCCGGAAACTCAAGATTTGGGCATTGAGCATCCCTTCCATTTGCGAATATTCCAGAAGTCTTCTTTCCGTGTTAAAGGAAGCCTGCTCCGGGACTATACAAAGCAAGGTCCGGTCCTGATCCTCAAGATGATTTCTGGTCATTTCTGACAGGCAGCGATGAGTTTTGCCCACGCCAGCCCGGCCGATGATCAAACGCAGCTTCATTTTTAACCCCCGCATTTTTGCTGTTATATCCATAATTTCAAGAATGAGACCCCCATTTTGGTGGTCTCATTCTCATTCTATTCTTCGGGCTTATTTTAAAGCTCTTTAGCCGGCAAGGGTCCACGGGAAATCACCGTTTTTCCCGTCCGCACTATTTCAATGATACCATGATCTTTCATCACTTCACATAAAGCATCGATTTTACTTTGATCTCCCGTCAATTCTATGACCATAGTCTCCCGGTTAACATCCACGATCCTCGCTCTGAATATATCCACGATGTCTACAATGTCGGAGCGTTTCTCAGGGCTGGCCTTGACTTTGATCATTGCCAATTCTCTTTCCAAACTATCAACAGATGTCAAATCAACTATCCTGATCACATCAACGAGTTTTGAAAGCTGATTTACCACCTGTTCAATATCGCGATCGTCTCCATTTACCGCAATGGTTATTCTGGTCATGTCAGGCTCTTCCGAATATCCGGCGACAATGCTTTCTATATTGAATGCTCTGCGGCTGATCAAACCGGATATTCGCGTCAAGACACCCGGACGGTTTTCAACCAGCACCACCAAAGTATGTACCATATTTGACAAATCAACCACTCCATTTCATTTTAAAATAACTTGGGGATCTGTAGCGCCCGCCTTCCAGTAAAGTGCACGCCGATATTATTATTTTAGCTTGACCTCAGGGACGATATGCTTGGAATGAATTCCAAATTAGTCTCACTGCACATAATCTTTCAACAAATATTTCCCTATCCCTTTCGGTTCTCTTGTTATAATGATCTTATTATGTTATCATTTAGTTCCAAATTGTATCAATGCACATGAGTATGCCGGATAACCGCGGATATATCTGCCGAAAGGCCGTATCTGAGGAAAGTCCGAGCTCCGCAGGGCAGGATGCTGGGTAACGCCCAGTGGGGGTGACCCCAAGGAAAGTGCCACAGAGAGATACCGCCGATGGCCGTTTGCGGCACAGGCAAGGGTGGAAAGGTGAGGTAAGGGCTCACCAGCAGTCAGGTGACTGACTGGCTCGGTAAACCCCATCCGGAGCAAGACCGAATAGAGAAGCTATGGGACTGCCCGTTCCGCTTCCGGGTAAGGTCGCTTGAGGCGACAGGTAACTGTCGTCCCAGATAAATGGTTATCCTCCCCCTATGGGGAGACAGAACTCGGCTTATAGGCATACTCATGTGCCTATTTTTTATTTGCGCAGGAATACCGATTTCACCACCGAACTAACACTATTGAACAGCACCCCGCCAATGCCTTTTTCCATAATGCTGCCTATCGCTTCGACAACAAGGTCAATATCTTTGTAGCTTACAATAAGCGGCGGCTCCAGACGGACCACATTCGGATTGTTCAAGGTATAGGCTGTTATTATCCGATATTTATTGAGCAACTCTCCGGCTACCAGTGAACCAAGATACTCATTTGAAATTTTGCTTATGCTGCCGGAGGATATTTTATCCATCAAACCCCCGGAAGGCTGATTGAACTCGATCCCTATCAAGAGCCCTTTACCGCGGATATCCTTGATCAAATTACTTTTGTCCGGCAGAGCTCGCAAGCGATCCATCAAATATTCACCTTTTTGGGCAGCCTCTTCTGCCAGGTTTTTATCAACGATCTCCGAAATGGCCGCTAAACCTGCAGCCATCGCCAATGAATTTCCGCCGAAAGTCGAGGTATGAATAGCGTAATTGTCCAAACCCCCATAGACACTGTCCCAGATTTTTTTTGTTGTGATATATGCCCCAACCGGCATTACTCCCCCACCCAGAGATTTAGCTATACAAAGTATGTCCGGTTCAACCTTTTCATGCTCACAAGCAAATATTGTTCCTGTTCTTCCGAATCCGGTTTGGATTTCATCGACGATAAGCAGAGTCTTGTACTTTTCACATAATGCTCTGGCTTGCTTGAGATATCCGATCGGCGGTACATTAACTCCTCCCTCGCCCTGAATGGGTTCCAGGATCAAGGCTGCAGCGGCTTCATTCTTTAGAGCATTTTCCAGTGCATCAGCATCGCCAAAAGGAATTTCAATACAGTCTGAAAGCAATGGATAAAATGGCCGGCGGTATTTGTCTCTACCGGTTACAGACAGCGCACCAATACTCTTGCCATGAAATGAGTTTTGGGCATAAATTATTTTATTTCGAACGCGATCATATGCCTTCGCAAGCTTTAAAGCCCCTTCAACCGCTTCTGCACCACTGTTGCAGAAAAATGTTCTTTCAAGATCTCCAGGAGCAAGATAAGCAATATTGGCGGCTAATGCTCCTGCCAACTGGTTAAGTGCTGCCTGCAAAATATTTGGTCTTTCCCGAACTTTGTTCACGGCAAACCATACTCTTTCCGGATTATGGCCCAAATTGAGCGCCCCATAACCTCCAAGAAAATCGAGATACTGATTTCCTTCTGCATCCCATACAAAGGCGCCCTCTGCCCGAACATATTGCTTATCAAAGCCAATTAGAGACATGATCCCAACCAATCCAGGGTTTACATATTGTTTATATAATTCTCTTGTTTTGAACCTATCCAATTCGAGCGCTGTCTCAAGAGAGATCAGCATTTCTTCAGCCATTTCAAATCACTCTCACTTTTGGGTCATATGATATTTATGATTATCCGTCCGCAGTTATCACAACGGTAGAACCTTTTGCCTTCACGAATATTGCTTAATAATATTGTTGGTAAGGATATATGGCATCCGGAGCAGGTCTCACCTGTAAGGACCGCGATAGGGCTTGATGGAAATCTTTTTATTGTTTCTTCTAGCAAATTAAGGTGTTCCGGTTTAAGCATCTGCTTGAATTGAGCCTGACAGAGTAAATTTTCCTTTAGTGCCGCTTCGATCACAGCAGATTTGCTTCTATAATCTTCCAGCAACTCATTATAAGTGCTTTTCTGATCATTATTAGCCTTACGAAGCTCTTCACGTTCTTTTTTCCCATCTTCAATCGATTTGAGTTCATCCAATAACTGCATTTCTGCTTGCTCGGAATCTTGCTCCATTTTTTGTACCGACTGTTGGAAGCTTAGCAATTCCTTGAGAGACCCGCCCTTATTTCCATATAATTTTTCTTTATAATCCTTAGTTCGCTCGTTCAAAAACTGAATCATCTTTTCCAATTCGATGACCTTGTTTTCTCTTGATTTGATTTCCTTGCGAAGCTCTGAGCTTTTTTGATCCGTCAGTAAAATGTATTTTTGCATCTCCCTCAGGGAATCAATCAGGGGCTTTATTTCGGTTTTCTTCTTCAATTCTTGCTCTGTCTGTAATAATTCTTTGAGTTTTACCATGATTTCCTCTTGTCTCATTGTTTCCCACCTTCCATCAATAATTGAAAAAGGATAGGTTTTCCTATCCCCTAAAAGTGAACGAACGGATTTGTGTCCACAGCCGAAACCACTACCCTGATACCCTTTTGTCTAAGTGATCTTTCAACTCTGGCGGCCAGGACATGCATGACCGGTTTTTCCGTTGCATAATGTCCGGCATCTACTAAGCATATTCCATTAGCAACTGCGTCCTGTGCTTCATGATATTTAATATCGGCGGTCAGATAAACTTGTGCTCCCGATTTGAGCGCCTTGCGCCAGTAATCCGCTCCGCTGCCTCCGCACAGTGCCGCCTTGATGATTCTTGTGTTCATATCTCCGCAGCAGCGAATGTTTTGAGTTTTTAAAACATCTTTTACTTTCGCTGCAAATTCCCATAGAGCCATTTCCCTTGGCAGAAAGCCCACCCTTCCAAGACCTGAGATATGTCCACCGTTGGCCAATGGCAATATATCGTAGGCAGGCTCTTCATAAGGATGGACCTGCAGCATCGTATTTACAGTTTGCTCCAAACGTTCTTCAGTTACGATCGTTTCAATGCGTACCTCTTCGACATTTTCCAATTCGCCTTGTTTTCCGCAAAAAGGACTCGTATTTTCAAGCGGCCTGAATGTACCGAAACCCCGGGTCAGGAAAGTACAATCCGCATAGTTTCCTATCCAACCGGCCTTTGTTTCGTAAAAAGCTTGTTTGATTCGATCTGCATAACTCTCCGGTGTATATACAACCAACTTGAATAAACTTTGTTTCCATCCGGGAATAAGAACCACTGTTTCCCGAAGCTCAAGTTTTTCCGCGAGCACATCGCTTACACCTCCGCTGACGGAATCTAGATTCGTGTGCATAGCATAAAGCGACATACCGTGTATGACCATCTCTGAAATCAAGCGCCCCTCAACTGTATCTCTACGTAAATTTTTTAAAGGTCGAAAAAAAGGAGTATGATGGACCACCAATAAATCAGTTCTTTTATCGATAGCCTCCGCGAGGACCTCCGAGTCTAAATCCAGAGAGAACATCACATTTTCAATTATTTGATCCGGATCTCCGAGCTGCAAACCTATCCCCTGATCCCAGCTTTCTGCCATTTTTGGTGGGGCTATCATTTCCAACAGGCTGATTATTTCTTGGCAGCTGACAGGCATTCAAGCAACTCCTTTATCATCTTCTCTTTTTTCATGAACTCTGCATATTTATGTTTTGAAGAACTTGTTGTTGATTTCGTCAATTGGATTAGTATTTCCTGCAAAGCTTTAAGGTCTTTTTCTAATTGCCAGGATAAGAGCCGATGCCGTGATCCGAGAAGTAATGGACCATATAAAGCTTCTGCCCTCGTCATTTTGGGCATCATGCCTTTTTTAGCCGAAATAAATTCATAGATCCTTCCATCTTCAAATATCAGTTCTTCATTATCGATCATCCAACCAGACTGTTCTATGAAAAAGCGCACTTCTGCAGCTGCATTCATCGGTTGACATATTATCTGTTCTACATTATTCGATATTTCCGGTGCATCGCATAGGATCTGCTTTATGGTTTTCCCTCCAAGCCCAGCCAGGATCAATGTCGAAACCTCTCCAGGAGATAATACTTTCAGTCCTGCTCCTAAACGCAAATCGACCTTGTCAACGCATCCATATGCTTTAACATTTTTTTCCGCTGATCTCAAAGGTCCTGATCTTTGATCTGCTGCTATTACATATGGTGCTATTCCTTCAAGCACTAAGTAACATGGCAACAATCCATGATCTGTACCTATATCAGCGACCTTTGATCCTCTAGGTGTCATTTTCGCCAATTGTTTGATCCTTTCAGATACATTGAGCACCTTACTTCTACTCCTTTCCCGAAAAACAAAGCACAAAACCCCATCTGCAAACAGATAGGGTTTTTTCTTATGGTGGGCGATGACGGGATCGAACCGCCGACATCCTGCTTGTAAGGCAGGCGCTCTCCCAGCTGAGCTAATCGCCCCGATGGTGGGCCCACCTGGGATCGAACCAGGGACCAACCGGTTATGAGCCGGTAGCTCTACCGCTGAGCTATAGGCCCATATCATTCACTGTTTCCTTTGTCAGGAAACATAGATTATTGTATATCAATTCGCTAATTGGGTCAATACCTGTTTGCCTCGTTTTATCAATCAAGGTAGTCTTTAAGTTTTCTGCTGCGGCTTGGGTGGCGAAGTTTTCTCAATGCCTTTGCTTCTATTTGTCTAATTCTTTCCCGAGTTACCCCAAATTCTTGTCCTACTTCTTCCAATGTACGGGCTCTGCCATCATCCAAACCAAAACGCAGTCGCAAAACTTTTTCTTCTCTCCCGGTCAATGTCTCCAAAACCTCTTCCAATTGTTCCTTGAGCAAAATAAATGAAGCAGCTTCGGCCGGAGCGGGAGCGTCTTCGTCCTCAATAAAGTCTCCCAAATGACTGTCTTCTTCTTCACCGATAGGTGTTTCGAGCGATACCGGCTCCTGGGCGATTTTCAGTATTTCACGGACTCTTTCAACTGATGTCTCCATTTCCCGGGCAATTTCTTCCGGAGTAGGTTCTCTCCCAAGTTCCTGCAGTAATTGCCTAGAAACTCGGATGAGTTTATTGATCGTTTCCACCATATGTACCGGTATACGGATGGTTCTCGCTTGGTCAGCGATAGCCCGGGTAATGGCCTGTCTTATCCACCAAGTCGCGTATGTACTAAATTTATACCCCTTGCGGTAATCGAATTTTTCCACAGCCTTGATCAAGCCAAGATTCCCTTCCTGTATCAGGTCTAAAAAAAGCATCCCCCGCCCAACATAACGTTTTGCGATACTGACAACAAGTCTCAGATTCGCTTCGGCCAGTCTTCTTTTAGCCTCTTCTTCTCCAAGTTCCATTCTTTTGGCTAGTTCTACCTCTTCTTCAGCCGAAAGCAACGGAACTCGTCCGATTTCCTTTAAGTACATCCGGACCGGGTCATCAATTCCGACACCTTCTGGTATAGAAAGATCTATTTCCGCTTCTTCTTCTTCGGCCTCAACAGCAGGATCGATATCCTCTGTTTCGCCGACTTCCTCAATTGGATCGATTTCTTCAGTATCAGGCAAAATTTCTATCCCCATGGCATGCAGATGTTCATATATTTCATCCATTTGATCCGGGGTCATCTCCATAGCATGCAGAGCCTGCACTATTTCATTCATAGCCAGGACTCCTCTTTTTTTGCCCTTTTGGATCAAACTGTTGACACTCTCGGCTTTCAGCTGTTCCATATCTTTGTCGATCGCCATGCTATTCGCCCCCTTTCTTTAGGATTAAAGACAGATTCTTTTTTTCTTTGACTAATTCCTGTATTTCAACCATTAATTCCATTGCTTTTGTTGCTTCACCTTTATTTTCAAGCTCCGACATCTTGGCCGAATTCAACTCGATCCGGCGATGTATCCATTCATTTCTAAGCAAAAGTAAGCAATCTTGATAAATTCGGGCTTTTTCCTCCGGCAATTCTTCATCCATGAATATTTCGGCAACCAATTCCTGCTCCTCAGGATCATCAAGCAAAGATATCAATTTATCCGCTTCGACCATATCCCCGGCACTGATAATTCGAGCTATCAGCCCGTAAACATTACGTACAGAAGCATCCTTGCAAAGATCGCTTCCTCCCATCCTTTCGATTTCTGCAAATGATTCTGGCGATTCAGAAGCCATCCTTAATATTATCCTTTGGGCTCTATCTATTGCGGATAGTACATTTGGGGGTGATACTTGTTTTGGTGCGGTTTCTTTTCCTTGATTTTGGATTGTTTTTTTTATTTCAGCGTGAATGGCAGATTCCGGGAAAATCAACTTTTCAGCTAAGAGTTGGATATTTGCCTGGCGAGCAATAGGGCTCTTAGTGTCCAAGATATCAGGTATCATATTCTGAACAATTTTGATCCGTTCCGGGACTGAATGCATATCTTTGTTTTTCATTCTTCTACCGAGTTTGTATTCGAAGAGGTTCTGTGCATTTTTTAAAACTGCTGCAAAATTTTTAGCGCCCTCTTTTCTTATAAATTCATCGGGATCCTTGGAACCAGGAATAGTGATCACCGAAACATCGCAGCCTTGTTTTCGAAGTATATCCAGTCCCCGCAGGGCAGCCTTTTCGCCTGCGGTATCGGCGTCAAAACATATATGTGCATGATAAGTATATTTCATGATCAGTCTCACCTGTTCCGGCGTCAAAGCCGTACCAAGGGTCCCCGCTACATTATCGATCCCATGCTGCCAGGATGTAATGACATCCATATAACCCTCCATGATTATCACATGGTCTTTTTCGCGAATACTACCTTTAGTAACATGCAAGCCATAGAGGTGTTTGCCTTTCGAGAACAAAGGCGTGTCGGGTGAATTGAGGTATTTTGGCAAAGAATCATCCAAGACGCGTCCGCCAAAACCTATCGTTCTGCCAAATTCATCATTTATGGGAAATATAATACGTTTTCTGAAGCGGTCGATCGTATTTTCTTTTTGAGTTTTTACAACAACTCCTGCCTTGAGCATGTCTGCAATGTCAAACCCATGCTTGCGCAAATACAAAATAAGACTGTCCCATCCCTGAGGGGCATAACCCAGTATGAATTTTTCGATCACTTCAGGTTTAAGACCTCTGGTCAATAAATAATGCAGAGCTTCCTTTCCGGCCGGTTCGAATAATATTCGCCGGTAGTATTCTGCAGTAAGTTCATTGATCCGATAATATTTTTTTCGGGCAAGATCCTCCTTT
The DNA here is from genome assembly GCA_040767105.1 of Peptococcaceae bacterium. Lineage (GTDB taxonomy): Bacteria > Bacillota > Peptococcia > DRI-13 > PHAD01 > JAXGPE01. The sequence continues at coordinate 54,406 of JAXGPE010000006.1, forward strand.
TTTCTTTCCGGAGATGTATTTATTTCTGGTAGCGCCAGACCGACCTTTTGCGCAAGATATTCAATCGTTTCCGGAAAAGTGAGGGTATTCTTGTCCATAATAAACGAAAAGACATTTCCCCCTTTTCCACATCCGAAGCAATGATATATCTGCTTTTCCGGAGAGACAACAAAAGAGGGCGTCTTCTCAGCATGGAAAGGGCACAATCCGATATAATTACGTCCCTGTTTTTTCAATGGGATATGTTCATTGATCACTGTGACAATATCCGCGCGGTTCCGCAGGTCACTAATGAATTCCTCAGGAAATTGCCCTGCCATGACCCGCTCACCGCCTTCAGTAGATTGTTGTTTTTCGTAGCATATTTTATTCGTTATAAAAACGGTTTTTCCTCTTTTTTCGAAAATTTTGTCTTATAGATCCTCCGCACATTCATATGGCAAAACACTTTTTTTAAACCGATCGATACAAAAATTGTCCGTCATCCCGGAAATATAATCTGCAACTCCGCGTTCGATCCCTTCCTTACTTACTATTTCTCGATAAAACTCAGGCATTTTTTCTGGTTTTAGACAATACTCACAAAACAAATATTTTACAATATGAGCCGCTCCCTGTCTTTGTTCCTGGCAGAAAGGTCCTTTATAGACCGCTTTGAACATAAATCTACGCAATTCCTGCAATGCTTCCTCTATTTCTGAGGTTAATCCAATTTCCGGGAGTCCCTCGAGCATATTCTTTTTGCTGTTTCGGACCAAATCATTGACCAGCGAGCTTATTCTTTCTCCATGCGTTTTGCCCAGTACTTTTATTATCTCCCGCGGTAAATCATCAAAGGCAAGCACCCCGGCCCTTATGCTGTCGTCGATGTCATGTTGCACATAAGCGATTTTATCAGCAAAATGTACTATTTGTCCCTCAAGTGTTTGTGCTTTGTTTTGTTTGTTCCCGAAACCACTATGTAGCAATATGCCATCAAGGACTTCTGAACTTAAATTAAGCCCTGGGCCCAAGCTTCCTTGTTCAATAATAGTCAATACCCTGATGCTGTTTTCATTATGCTTAAAACCTCCCGGCAGCAAACTGTTCAATACTTCTTCGCCTGTATGTGCGAAAGGAGTATGTCCAACATCATGTCCCAAAGCTATCGCTTCAATGAGATCAAGGTTCAAGCGTAATGCTTTGCCAACTGTCTTGGCGATTTGATTGACTTCAAGGGTGTGTGTCAGTCTGGTTCTGAAGTGGTCATTATCTTTGGAGATAAAAACCTGGGTTTTGTGTTTTAATCGGCGAAATGACTTGGAATGAATTATCCGGTCCCTATCCCTCATATAACAAGTACGTATGGGATCAAGATCTTCAGACAGTTTTCTGCCCTTACTTTTATCAGCAAATGCGGCCATGGGATCAAACATCTGTCTTTCCAGAGTCTCAAGTTCTTCACGAATCGACGGCATTTCAAGACTCCCTCCGGCGCAGATCTTTTGTGGCAAGCGCTACTTCTGTAATTCGTCTAGCTAAAATCTCCACCTTTTCCTGTGCAAACATATCTTCAGAAGAAGGACGAAGCGCTGCTGCGCCAAAATGTCCACAATCATATTCAATATGCCCCGGACCAACGATCGTCATGCCTTGGACCAGCATGATCTCATGAATAGCTCTGATGGTATTTTCCTGGCCGCCAGATCTCGTTGCACCAACCACGACCGCGCCACCGACAGAATTTAGCAGGTTTTTTTCGACTCTCAGACAACGTATTTTGTCCGCAAAGGCCTTTAGTTGACCGGAAATAGTGCCAAAATAAACCGGTGATCCGATAAGCAACCCATCGGCCCTGCGCATCTCATCCAATATTCCCGCAAACGGTGTTCCCTCTGTACAAATACCTTTACAAGGGGTTGAACATGCCGTGCAAAATGGCACAGTAAAATATTTCAGGGCTTCGGCAGCATGGATCATGGTTGTGGCAGCGCCATTCTCGGCCGCTGCTTTTAACCCCTTCTCCAGTAAGAATGCAGTATTTCCATTTTTGTTCGGACTTCCGTTTATGCCCACGATAAGTAATTCACGTTTCATAAAACTCTCTCCTCTTATAAACAATACTTTTAAAAGTTACTCTTTTTTATCGCAAACTCCTCTTTTTAGAACAAAATAATAAACCAAGCCTCTTGTGTTCAAGATGCTTGGTTTATTATCAAAATCGGAATATATGCTCAGGCGTGCTTGATCTTAGCCTGTGCTGCAGCAAGTCTGGCAATGGGGACCCTGAATGGAGAACAGCTCACGTAATTCAATCCGATAATATGGCAAAACTCAACGGAATCAGGCTCTCCGCCGTGTTCTCCACAAATACCTACATCCATACCCGGTTTCTTGGAACGGCCTTTTTCGACAGCTATTTGCATAAGCTTGCCTACTCCATTGCGATCAAGTACAATGAATGGATTGTTTTTCAATATTTTCTTATCAAGATAATCATTCATGAATTTTCCTTCAGCATCATCTCTACTGAATCCCAGTGTCGTTTGTGTCAAATCATTTGTTCCGAATGAGAAGAAATCAGCGTTTTCGGCAATTTCATCTGCTGTTAAGCATGCCCTTGGAAGCTCGATCATAGTGCCTACCGTATAGTTAAAGGATATACCTTTTTGAGACATTACTTTTTCGGCGACTTCTTCGACTTCCTTGCGCAACATGATCAATTCATTTTTATCTATGACAAGAGGGATCTCAACTTCAGGTATTATTGTATATCCTTCAGCGACCAATTTGGCAGTTGCCTGAAAAATTGCCTGAGCCTGCATCCGGTAAATTTCCGGGAAAGATACCCCCAACCTGCAGCCCCGGTGCCCAAGCATGGGATTGAACTCATGCAATGATTTTACTTTTGCCAACACTAACTGCAGCTCACTGATTCTAGCCGAATCAGGGTCATTTGCCTTGATCTCCTTGAGCTCTTCGTTCAGTTCTTCAACATTTGGCAGAAATTCATGCAGAGGAGGATCAAGCAGACGAATCGTTACCGGTAAGCCTTGCATAGCTTTTAATATTTCGTAAAAATCCCCTTCCTGAATTGGCAGAAGTTTGGCTAAAGCTTTTTCCCTTTCCTTTAGGTCTTCTGCAAGGATCATTTCTTGAACTACAGGAATACGTTCAGGAGCCATGAACATGTGCTCAGTACGGCACAGTCCTATACCCTCCGCCCCGAACTCTCTGGCTTTTTGGGCATCAATAGGAGTATCAGCATTTGCCCTTACGGACATACTCTTCGTTTCGTCCGCCCAAGTGAGCAGTTCCTGAAATTCCGCGCTTAGTTCCGGGTCGATCATTTGCACCTGACCGAGCATAACTTGACCTGAACTGCCATCCAAAGAAACAATATCCCCCTCTTTGATTTGCAGCCCATTGATCTTAATTATCGCTTCATCATAGTCAATTTTCAAAGCTTCGCAACCGCAAACGCAACACTTCCCCATGCCGCGAGCTACAACTGCCGCATGGCTCGTCATCCCTCCGCGGCTAGTCAGTATGCCTTGTGCCGCCACTATCCCATGAATATCGTCCGGAGTAGTTTCCGTACGTACTAAAATTACTTTTTTACCCTCTTTGGCCTGTTCTTCGGCTTTATCCGCATCAAAAACCACCTGTCCATAAGCCGCTCCCGGTGATGCCGGAAGGCCTACAGCGATTACTTCCAGTTTTGTTGTCGGGTCTATACGGCGATGTAAAAGTTGATCGAGCGAAGCAGCCTCAACTCTAAGTAATGCTTCTTCACGAGTGATTATTCCCTCATGTACAAGATCCACAGCAATTTTCACCGCAGCGCTGGCAGTTCTTTTTCCGTTTCTGGTTTGCAGCATAAAAAGTTTTCCATGTTCGATCGTAAATTCAATATCCTGTACATCGCGATAATGCTTTTCTAGAATTTGGCATATATCATTGAACTGTTTGAATATCTGGGGGTTTTTTTCAGCCAGCTTATCGATACTTTGCGGAGTCCTGATTCCAGCAACAACATCTTCACCCTGCGCATTCATCAAAAACTCACCGTAAAGTTTTTTCTCTCCAGTAGCAGGGTTTCTTGTGAAAGCGACTCCTGTTCCTGAATCATCTCCGGTATTACCAAAAACCATACTTTGGACATTGACCGCTGTGCCTAGGCTTTGTGGGATATTATGTATTTTCCTGTAGACCTCTGCACGTGGATTGAACCAAGAACTGAATACCGCTCTAATGGCCATCCTAAGCTGTTCTTGAGGTTCTTGCGGAAAATGCTTCCCCGCGGCTCTTTTGACAATACCTTTATAGTCCTCAATCAACTTCTCTAATATATCAGGGGTCAAATCCTTGTCGAGTTCTATACCCAGTTCTTTTTTTCTTTTTTCCATCGCACCTTCAAACTGATAATGCTCAACACCCATAACGACACCGGCAAACATTTGGATAAACCTACGGTAACTGTCAAGAGCAAAACGTTTATTCCGGGTATATTCGCTAAGTCCTAAAACTGTTTCATCATTAAGTCCAAGATTCAATATCGTATCCATCATGCCTGGCATTGAAAATGGTGCGCCGGAACGAACGGACACCAGCAATGGGTCCCTGATATCGCCGAATTTCTTGCCCGTCTGATCTTCCAGGACCTTCATCGCTTCCCATAGTTGATCTTCCATGCCCTCCGGAAAATTATTTTCAGCTTCGAAAAACTTAATGCAGGCTTCCGTAGTTATCGTTAGGCCCGGAGGCACCGGAAGGCCAATATTAGTCATTTCGGCCAGATTAGCTCCTTTTCCGCCGAGAACATACTTCATATCAGCTTTTCCTTCTTTAAAAAGATATACGTATTTATTTTCTTTCACCTTTATCACCTCTATACATGATTTGCATTATTTTACCGGCCATCTCTTCGATCGCCTTATTTGAAACATCTATAACAGTACAACCTATCCTATCCATAATACTCTCTGCGTATTCAATTTCCTTGAGGATCCTCTGCATATTTGCATAATCAGCATTTGGCACCAGTCCCAAAGATTTTAGCCTCTCCTGTCGAATGGGATTTAATACATCCGGTCTTACCGTGAGACCTATGATCTTTTTCGAAGATACCTTGAACAATTCTTCCGGCGGACGTACTTCAGGCACCAGGGGAATATTTGCCGCTTTGATACGTTTATGAGCCAAGTACATACACAAAGGAGTTTTCGATGTCCGGGAAATGCCTACAAGTACTACATCTGCAAAATTTATTCCGCGCGGATCTTTGCCATCATCATATTTAACTGCAAACTCAATTGCTTCGACCCGACTAAAATAATCCTCATCCAATTTGTATAGAAGTCCCGGCTCCATTTTTGGCTCTTCGTTAATATTTTCAGAAATAGCCCACACCATCGGCCCAAGTATATCAACCGCAGTTATATCATATTTTTTCACTTCCCTGACCAAACAATCACGAAGCTTTGGAACAACCAAAGTGTAGGCTATGATGGCATTTTCTTCTGCCGCTTCTGCAACCACCTGCTCGATATATTCCTCATCAATCAGGTAAGGCACCCTTTTAATGAGCGCGTGACCTTTATTGAATTGACTCGCTGCAGCCTTTACAACAAACTCTGCAGTTTCTCCAAGAGAATCGGACAGCACATAAATTTTGGGTTCAGTTATGATGAACGCCCCCTTCGCAATCAAAAAGGTTTTCCATTCCAAGTTCAACAAATGCCCTTGTAACAGTAGTTTTTGTAATTCTTCCGACTACTTCATATCCTTCTTTCCCCAGGACAGTTACTTTCTCTACTACCGGCAGAGAATCAATTTCATGCTCGACAAGTCTCTTGGCTGCGGTCCATAGACTATCTTCTGGTTTTACCATGATTATATTCGGCATGCGATTCATCGCAACAGTGACCGGCACTTTATGAATATCCGAACCACCCAGAGATACCTTCAATAAATCCTTACGAGAAACCACGCCTTCCAAAAGGCCTGCTTCATTGACCACAAACAGGCTTCCTACGTCCATCATGAATAGATTCACTATCGCATCATATACCGTCGATTCTTCTTTTACTACTGCCGGTACAGCTTGTCTGTCCTTGACCAGCATGCTGCCAGCCATTTCGTTTATTCGCTGGCTGGTGCTCTTTCCGCTAAAAAAATATCCAACCCTGGGACGGGCGGAAAGCAAACCTGTTCTTGTCAATACAGCCAGATCCGGCCTGAGTGTAGCGCGTACATACCCAAGATTTTCAGCGATATCTTCGCTTTTTATTGGCCCTTTCTCTTTCACAATGCGGATTATTTCCTTTTGGCGCTCTGAGAGCTGTATCTCGTTCACCTCCAAGTAGAATATTCCTCATTATGATACACTATTTAGGTCTTATTTCGCAATAATGTTATACTATTTATTAAATATATATTTTTTCAGTTTCCATACCAATCAATTCTTATCAACTGTTTTGAAAAGCTGGAATAGGACCTCAAAGACTATGCTATCTTTGGCCGCCTTGGAAAGTATCTCATTTTTTTTCACAAAATGCGGGATATTGTTATCAGGAACTGCGATAATTTCTTTGTTGAGCTTCTCCTTTATTTTATCAAAAAATGAATCAAAGCTATAAACTCGAAACCTATCTATTTCAAATTTCCGGGCAAGAACCTCCAAGGCGCGAACAGCAATATCCTCATATCCACTGTTTTTTTCAACGTCTAAAAGTTCCGTGATCCTGGGGAGCAAAAATTCTATAAGCATCCTTTTGGGAGGAATATTTTTTAATCCTAATACTTCTCCAGCCGCTACAATATTTTCGTTATCCATTTGAGTAAAGAAACTTAAAAAATACTGCTCGTCATTTACCGCAGAAATATAGTATTCACGTCCTTTAAATCCTTTAAACAACCTCAATGCGTCGAAATATCCCAATTTCAATGCTTTACGCACAACTTCCGTGTCAAAATCGAGTATTCCTCCAAGGTCATCAACCGGATCTACATATTGAATATGCACATCCTTTTTTTTCGCCTTACGAACCATGCCAAATCCGTGAGTCCTGATGACGATCAATTCTTTGAATCCTTTATTGATAAGTACATTAACAGGGATGTTGTCATAAAAAGCGCCATCCAGATATACTTTGCCTTCGGTTTTTTCACGTTTGAATACCGGCAGACTTGCGCTCGCCATCAAGTAATCCACCAACTTGCCACGCGGAACATCTTCTAAATATATTTCCATCGGTTTGCGATCGGTAAGAGAAACTGTAACGAATCCGAAGACCATACCGGTTTTTCTGATACGATCCTCATCTATGTTTTTTTCCAGTATTTCACGCATGAGTTTTGTATCTAAGCCTCTATTGTTAAGAACATCCTTAGCCTTGTTTAAAAAGTAGCTGATATTCTCGGATGTGATTTCTCTGTTTTTTATTTCTTTAAGATACTCCTCGTCAACATCAAATATTTTGGAAGGACTGATATCGTACCAAAGATCATAGGCTCTATCAACATCCTGTTGAACTATCAAAGCCCCGTTTATAGCACCTATTGAGGTCCCTGAAACGCCCTTTATTTCTAAATCCATTTCCGATAAAGCCTTATAGGCTCCTATATGGTAGGCTCCTCGAGATCCACCGCCTTCCAATACCAATCCGTACATTCTCCTCACTCTTCTTTCGATGTGACTTCACTACTGTTCATTTTACTCAAATCGCCTAAACATCTGCTTATCCTGACCAATTTTGCCAAAAGTGCCAATCTGTTTTGACGTATTTTCTCATCATCGACCATGACCATCACGCCATCAAAAAAATGATTAACAGGTTCTGCAAGTTGCGATAATAATTTGAAAGCTTCGATGTAATCACGCTTTTCGACACAAATAGCTAATTCTTTTTCAGTACTATGTATTTTTTCGTTAAGCACGATTTCCGGCGTTACGAGCAAATATTCTTCGTTTATCTTTCCTCCGGATGATTTTTTACTTAAATTATATGCCCGCGTAAACGCGGTTAAAAGTTCATTATAGCCCGGTTTGTTTTTCGCATCCTCCAATGCGCTCACCTTGGCAAAAGTATCTGGCAAAGAGTCGAAATCAATTTCCAGAACAGTATCAATCGTATCATTTTTGTATCCTTGTTCAACCAAAATATTTCTTATCCTTGCTCGGAAAAATTCTCTGATTTTTGCTTGATTTGAGGATCTACCGCCTTTTCCCCAAGGATACTTCGATAATTATTCAATGCCAAACTGATCAACCCATCAATGCTTATTTCAAGCTGATGTCCTGTGATGATCAAACAAATCCCCATGACCTGTCTTCGGAGAGCGTAAGGATCCTGAGACCCGGTCGGTTCTATACCGATTGCAAAACAACCAGTGATCGTGTCAATTTTATCGGCAATGCTCAATAAGGAACCCTCAATACTTTGGGGGATTTCGTCTCCGGCAAAACGCGGCTGATAGTGCTCTTTGATTGCTTTTGCCACAGCTTCATTTTCACCAGACAGATCGGCATAGTACTGGCCCATGATCCCTTGCAGTTCCGGAAATTCGTAGACCATATATGTGACCAGATCCGCTTTGGCCAATTTTGCAGCCCGCAAAGCCCGCTCAGTAATATTGTCAGATTTGCCCAGCCATTCAGAAATCCTTTTTACATTTGCCTCGATCCGGATATTTTTTTGAGCAACTGTACCAAGTTTTTCCTGGAATATGATTTTTTCCAGACGCGGCAAATAATTTTCGAGCTTTATTTTCTTATCCTCTTCCCAAAAGAAGCGCGCATCATCCAATCTTGCCTTTAAAACCTTTTCATTCCCCGCACGAACATTTTCCAAATATTGCTCATCTCCATTACGCACTGTGACGAAATGGTTCATAAGCCTGCCTTTATTATCTCTGACCGGGAAGTATCTTTGATGTTCCCTCATAGGTGTTATCACGACTTCTTCAGGAAGTTCAAGATAATGCTTGTCAAAATTTCCAGTTAACGCGGTTGGCCATTCCAATAAGAAATTGACCTCATTCAACAGTTCCTCATCATCAACGACTATTCCGCCAAGCTTTTCTGCTGCAGTTTGGATTTGTTTCCAGCATTCGTTCCGGCGTTTTTTATGATCAGCCATGACAAAATTATTCCACAATTGCTCTAGATAGGTCTTCGGGTCATTTATACTGATATGATCTTCGCCTAAGAAGCGATGCCCCCTTGTGATCCTCCCGGCTTCGATTTCTCCCAGTTTAAAAGGAATTATCTGTTCATCAAGGATCGAAACGATCCAGCGGATAGGTCTGGCAAAACGCATCTCATTATCCGCCCAACGCATAGGCTTGGGAAAATTTAAATTATTAATAAGCTGCAAAGAAACATCGGCCAAAACATCTTTTGCATGACTTCCCTTCGACTCCCGGACAGCAAAAACATAGTCCGATCCATTTATATTTTTGACCAATAATTCCTCTACGGTAATTTTTTGTGCCCTAGCAAAACCTTCAGCCACCTTGGTCGGTTTTCCTTCCGGAGAATAGGCTGCCTTTAGCGCAGGGCCTTTGATCTCTTCTATTATATCAGTTCCTTTTTCTGCCAGTCCGGAAATCAATAGTGCAAGTCTCCGCGGAGTACCAAAGGCACTGATCTCACTATATTGAAAGCGATATACGCCAAGCTGCAATGCTGCTATTTCGCGCATTTGATCCATTGCGCTGCTCATAAACTTAGCCGGGATCTCTTCTGTGCCTATTTCAAGCAAATACTGATGCATGTTTCTAAGCATCCCCCTTCGTTTCTTTTTCCAACTTAGCCCGAAGCTCCGCATCCTTCAGCAGCGGATATCCAAGCGTTTTTCGCTGTTTAACGTACCCTTGCGCACATATCCTCGCCATATTCCTGACACGGGTGATATAACCTGTTCTTTCAGTTACGCTTATTGCTCCCCTGGCATCTAAAAGATTAAATGTATGCGAACATTTCAATACATAATCAAATGCCGGTTGAACAAGTCCATTTTTGATCACTCTAAGTGCCTCTTGCTCGTAATCCTCGAAGTGCTTCAAGAGCATTTCGGTATCTGCAAGTTCAAAATTATATCGCGAATAATCGATCTCGTTCTGATGATGGACATCACCATAACTGATTCCTTTGACCCACTCAATATCATAGACACTATCTTTTTCCTGGATAAACATGGCTATTCGTTCCAAACCATAGGTGATCTCTCAGGATACCGGCTGACAGTCAAGCCCTCCACATTGTTGAAAGTAAGTGAATTGAGTCACCTCCATACCGTCAAGCCAAACCTCCCAGCCAAGTCCCCAGGCGCCGAGTGTTGGAGACTCCCAGTTGTCTTCGACAAAACGAATATCATGCTTAAGCGGATCTATGCCCAAGGACTTCAGACTTTCGAGATAGACTTCCTGAATATTGTCCAACGATGGTTTTAATATCACTTGATACTGGTAGTAGTGCTGAAGGCGATTTGGATTATCACCGTATCTTCCGTCAGTCGGTCTTCTTGATGGTTCGACATAAGCTACTTTCCATGGTTCAGGCCCTAAGACGCGTAAAAATGTTGCAGGATTCATCGTTCCTGCACCCTTTTCAATATCATATGGCTGTTGGATTATGCATCCTTGATCACCCCAAAAAGAATTTAATGTCATGATAATGTCCTGAAAATACATACTACACTCTCCTTCGCTTATAAAAACGTACTCCCGTCTCTGCAGCCTAAATAGCTGCAGGGACGGGAGTCGGTCCCGCGGTTCCACCCTGCTTGACTAAACTGTTTTCTTCAGCCAGTCCGCTTTTTCCCCAGACTCAGAGGTCGCCAGCGCTATTGTTTCAATATCTGACAAATACCCGTGTCTTTAATGAAACAACAGCTATCCCCTTCAATGTCTGCATATATGATTTTCTCTGATAATTTAACTTATTGCCTGTATTTTGTCAAGCTGTCGACTTGATAAAGATTATTCCTTACTGTCTTCATCCTTGTTTAAAAAATCAAGGCTTTGCTCCTCAACATTACCGTCATGGTAGACTATTTCCAATTTATAATTGTTCACTAAGGCCGCCAAGGTTCCTATAACACCAATCAATGCGAGCGGCGGAACTAAAATGGCCCCTCCTATCCCCAAGACACCAACTGTTCCCGAAACCTCAAAAACTATCCGCTCACCCTTTTTTAAACGAACCTTAGTAACATTACCTTTCTTGATCAGTTCACGAATATGTTCAGTCAGTTGCTTGCCTTTTTCTTCTAATTTGGCATCCCATTTTTTATCATTTTTTTCAAGATAGAGAAGCGCCTCTACCAAATCATTATTATTCTTGTCAAGTGCATCCTTCGCTTCCTGATAAGTGACTCCCATCCTCTTTCTGATCTCATCAATTTTATTTAGTTCCTCCATTTTCAACACCTCCATAATATTAGGTCGATCCAACGATAATTATTGATCTCTCAGCATTCTCAGCATTATTTCCCTAGATTTTGTCGGATATTCAGTCTGTTCAAGTAAAAATAAAGCTAACACATTTTCCAGGATCGCCGATCCACGAAAGGTCATTTTTACTCTTCCCGATTTCCCCAATTCCATTTTCATCATTTGTTGCCAGACATTTAGTGCTTCATGAGAAAACTCCACCACACGCAATGTTCGGTCAGAAGAAGTGCAATTCTGGCAAACCGACCCGCCGCTTGGTGCCGAAAAATAAACCTTATCTGCACCTGTTATTTCTCTGCCGCATATTACACACTTATCAAGACACGGTGCAAAACCAAGCACGTCTAAAAGCTTTATTTCCATAGCCCTTACGGTTGATTCGGAGGTAGAAAGGTTCAATACATGAAATCCGGCTAGCGCAATATTATATATTTCTTCGTCTGTTTCTCCCGGTACGGTAAAAACATCCAATAATTCTCCCCAATAAGCCGCTGCAGTTATGGCCTTTATATCTTCGTGCATAGGCGTGAAAGCTTCAACGCAATGGCTCTGACTGACCACATCCCAATTGCGTCCTTCTGCCAATAGCATTTCATTTACGGTAAAAGGTTGAACGCCTCCACGAAGTTTACTTCCTGTTTTTCTGGAGCCCTTGGCGATTGCGATGATTTTTCCGCGCTCTTTGCTTAAAATAGTCAGGATGCTGTTAGCCTCCATATATTTTTTGCTGCGAATGATCAAAGCTTCTGTCCTATATAAAGCCAATTTGGCATTCACCCCGATATCAACGATATTCCGTTACTAGTTCCGATAATATCTGCTCCGGCAAGGATCAGTTTTTCTGCTTGTCCGCGAGTGCTTATGCCGCCCGAAGCTTTGATCTTTGCCTTGCCCGCCAATGATGATACCAAAAGCATTATATCTTGGATATTGGCACCTCCACCCGCAAAGCCAGTCGAAGTTTTGACGTAATGAGCTCCGGCTCTGATTATGCAAGAACAGGCTAACTCTTTTTCTTCGTCAGTCAGTAGCGCCGTTTCAATGATGACCTTAACTTCAGAACCAGCGAAGTCCGCAGCCTGTTCAACAACCGCCGAGATGTCCTGTACAACGTGATCCAGGCGCCGGTCCTTTAGTGCTCCTATATTTAGCACCATATCAATACCTCTTGCCCCTTCGCTTAAAGCCCTGAGTGCTTCAAAGGCTTTGACGGCTGTGTGATTTGCTCCCAGAGGAAAACCAACCACCGTAGCAACTCTCACGTTCGTGTTGATAAGCTGTTGTCTACAAAGCTCTACATAACAAGGGTGAACACATACTGCCCGGAAATTGTACTGCAGTGCCTCGCGACAAAGCCTATGGATGCTATCCTCGCCAGCTTTCGGATCGAGGAGAGTATGTTCTATACGTTTTGCGATTTTTTCAGCTGAAAGATCCATTGGCAGACCTCATATTAAATAAGCTATCGATATCGTTGCCAGAGTTGAATATATTAAAAGTCCAGTAATATCTATCGCCGTAGAAATAAATGGCGCGGACGCGACCGCAGGATCGATCCCGATCCGGCGGAAAATAAGCGGTACAAGCGTACCCATTGTAGCGGCCGTAAACATATTTCCCAGCATAGCTAAACCCACGATTAGACCGATCATTGGTTTGCCCAGCCACAATGAAGCTACCCCTCCAACAATAATGCCTAGGACCGATCCTATCGCAAGCCCGGTCAGTGCTTCACGCATAATGACCAGGCCGATACCTTCGTCTTTTATTTGACCAGTTGCGATACCCCGTACAGTGACTGTTGATGATTGCGTTCCAACATTGCCCCCCATGCCTGTCAATAAAGGTATAAAGAAGGTCAACGCAATGACTGCACTTATTTCCGCTGAAAAATGGCTGAGTATCTTACCGGAAAACAAGCCTCCCAGCATTGTTACCAAAAGCCATGGCAACCTGGCTCGCAATGAGGATTTGATACGCCAAAAAAAGCGGTCTTCCTCCTCTGCTTCTTCACCAGGCGCTCCAGCCAAACGATAAATATCTTCCTCTGCTTCTTCATGAATAACATCAATGACATCGTCAAAAGTGATTATACCCAATAGAGCGCCGTCATGATCAACAACGGGGACAGCTAAAAAGTCATATTTTGAAACGATGCGCGCTACCTCTTCCTGGTCCATATCGACCGGAACACTCACCGTGTTCCTGCGCATGATCTCATGAATTTGCACTTTGGGATTGGCAATGATCAATTCTCGCAGGGAAATGACTCCGACAAGTTGGTTTTCAATATTTATGACATATACATAGTATACCGTTTCGGCATCTGGAGCTGTCTCTCTTAATACCTCAATAGCTTTTTCTGCGGTGATGTCTTCTCTGATCGCTACATATTCAAAAGTCATCAAGCCACCAGCGGTGTCTTCCGGATATCTCATCAGCTCTCTGACGTCCTGCTGGTCTTCTGTTTCCAATAAATCCAGGTAGCGATCCTGCTCTTTGCTTGAGAGTTCACCCAATAAGTCGGCGGCATCATCCGGAGGCATTTCTTCTAAAATTTCGAGCGCACGCTCTTGATTTAATGATGCCAGAATTATTCCGCCCAGCTCAGAATCGATTTCATTTAATACCAGGGCGGCAGTTTCACTGTCCAGTAAAGAAACCAGCCATTGCTGGTCTTCGTTTTCCAGTTCTTCGAGGAGTTCACCGATGTCGGCTGGTTGAAGTTTGTTAAGTTCCTCTCTGAGCAGGTTTTCTTCACGGTTTTCAACATGCTTTATAAACTGTTTGATATATTCTTTTTCTTCCTGATGCAAAAAGCTCCCTCCTTTTTTAGGGGGAGCAAAAACACAGTCAATCCTGAATTGCCGTTCCCCCCGGGTTTATATTGCATTGTATAAATTTCTTCCGCTTACTAGGGGGGTAAGCATCCACAAAAACCACCTCCGGTAACCATTTCGAACCCAAATTCACTCTATCAATATTCTCATGCAGTGTCAATAAGGCAGGTGATTTTTATCTCTGTAAAATTCTCTTGACACAGATGCTTAAATCTTCTAGTATATTTGTTAGGCTAACCTAACTTTTGATATAAGGGGGCTCGCTAATGCATCAAATCTCGGCAGCCTGGCAAGATTATCTTGAGGCGATCTTAAATCTATCCGAAACTACTTCCTCGGTACGCATCACGGATTTGGCCGCACATCTCGGAGTAGCAAAATCGAGTGCTACCGAAACAGTCAAAATCATGGTCAGAACAGGGCATTTGCTGCATCAAAGGTATGGTCCGCTGCAGCTTACACAAAAAGGATTGGAACAAGCGAAGAGAATACGCCATCGACATAATGTTTTAAAAGAATTTTTGGTTTCAGTATTGGGAGTAAACAACGAAACTGCCGATAAAGAAGCCTGCCTTATGGAACATGCAATAAGCGCTGATACTACAGAAAAATTGGTCTCATTTCTGGAAAGAAAACTATCTTAGTCTATATCGATCAGTATAATAAATTCTGTCAAAGAGGAGTAGCCAAGATGAAAATAATCCCATTAAACGAACTCGGACCTGAAGAATCAGCTGAAATATTATCCGTCGGCGGCAGAGGAGTAATAAAACGCCGCTTATTAGAAATGGGGATCGTTCCAGGCAATTCGATCACCATGGTACGCTTTGCTCCACTCGGAGATCCCCTCGAGTACAAGCTCGAGGGCTGTTTACTCTCTCTGCGCAGAGAAGAGGCGAAAGGTGTAATGGTAATTGTCAAAGAAAGAGGAGATGAATAATATGCAGCAGTTGACTATTGCTATCGCCGGCAATCCTAATTCAGGTAAGACGACCATTTTCAATAGTCTGACCGGATCACACCAGCATGTAGGTAATTATCCAGGTGTCACAGTTGAGAAAAAGGAAGGATCTCTCTTATATAAGGATGTACACATGGTTATTATCGACCTGCCGGGCACATACAGCATGACATCTTATTCTCCTGAAGAAATCGTTGCACGCCAGGAACTATTGGACGATAAGATCGATGTCGTCATAAATGTAGTGGACGCTACCAATGCTGAACGCAGTCTAAATCTTACCGCACAGCTTAAAGAGTTGGGTCTGCCTATGGTTGTTGCTTTCAATATGACCGATGACGCTACAAAACAGGGAATAAGTTTTGACTACGGTCTTTTATCGACCTTATTGGAGGCAAAAGTACTTCCGGTCATCGGTATAAAAAAAGAAGGCTTAAATTCCCTTTTGGATGCTGTTTTAAGTATTTCAAAGGATGAAACAGAATACAAACGTTTGATCCGTTATGATCCCCACGTTGAAGAGCAAATATCTTTGATCCAGGAATCTATTCCGGAAAACATCCTGAAAAATACTTCTCGAAAGGATATCTTGCGCCGCTGGTATGCAGTCAAGCTTCTGGAAAAAGATCACGAAATATTAAAATCCATTTCTATTTATCCCCAATATCCTTTGATTACTGAGCAAATCGAAAAAAGCCGTGAGACTCTCGAAAAGATTTATAAACTTGACCCTGAAATGATCATGGTTGAAGGACGCTACGCTTTTGTCCGCGGTGCTATACGTGAAGCACAAAAAAGCATTCGCGTAGACCGACGTTCCTTTACCGATTCCATAGATCGCATCCTGCTCAATCGTCTGCTGGGCTTACCCATATTTTTGGGTATCATGTGGCTATTATTCCAGCTTACTTTCAAACTCGGTGTTTTACCCATGACGGGGCTTGATTTGCTTTTCAACACCATCAGTGGATTTGTAGATTTTTTAATTCCTGATGGCTTGCTGAAATCTTTTCTTATTGACGGGATCATTGGCGGCATAGGCGGCGTTTTGATTTTTCTCCCGAACATACTGCTG
>JAXGPE010000007.1:0-68331 GCA_040767105.1 Peptococcaceae bacterium
AGCGTCAGGGTCAGTCCAGAAAGCCGCCTTCGCCACTGGTATTCCTCCTGATTTCTACGCATTTCACCGCTACACCAGGAATTCTGCTTTCCTCTCCTGCCCTCAAGAAACCCAGTTTCAAATGCCACCCCGTGGTTGAGCCACGGTCTTTCACACCTGACTTAATTAACCGCATACGCGCCCTTTACGCCCAGAAAATCCGGACAACGCTCGCCACCTACGTATTACCGCGGCTGCTGGCACGTAGTTAGCCGTGGCTTCCTCCTATGGTACCGTCACTTTCTTCTTCCCATAAGACAGGGCTTTACAACCCGAAGGCCTTCTTCACCCACGCGGCGTTGCTCCGTCAGACTTTCGTCCATTGCGGAAAATTCCCCACTGCTGCCTCCCGTAGGAGTCTGGGCCGTGTCTCAGTCCCAGTGTGGCCGTTCACCCTCTCAGGCCGGCTACTGATCGTCGCCTTGGTAAGCCTTTACCCCACCAACTAGCTAATCAGCCGCGGACTCATCTGTCACCAGGTTTCCCCTTTCCTGTCAGTTACCTTCGTCTCCAACAGCGTATATGGTATTAGCACCGTTTTCACCGTGTTGTCCCATTGTGTCAGGTAGATTATCCACGTGTTACTCACCCGTCCGCCACTAACCGGAATCTAAAGCAAGCTTTTTATTCCGGTCCGTTCGACTTGCATGTGTTAGGCACGCCGCCAGCGTTCGTCCTGAGCCAGGATCAAACTCTCCGATAGTTCCTATCAGATATTTGATTAGCTCAAATAACTCTTTACTCTTTATTTCTTCCTTAGAACTTGACGCTTGCTTCTTCCTCTTCAACTGTTCAGTTTTCAATGACCTCCGCCCTCGCTTCCTCTGCGGGCGACATGGGATATATTATCACATCAAGATAAGTGTGTCAATGCAGTATTCCCTGATAAATTAAAGCTATTTATAAATATTTTTATATAGCTTTAATTTAGCTGTATTTTGATTAAATTTAAATAAACTTGTTTCGGCATTTTATATTTGACCATTTTTAGCTTCTTGTAATTTTTGATGTCTTCGACCAACAAATACGTAGAATAGGGCAATTATCTCTGCTCTCAAGCATAAAATAACAGCTTAGGCGCCTCTCGCTTCATTTGGAAGATGTATTGTGCTATAATATTCCATGATTGCTTAGCATAAATATTCAAGGAGGTTTTAATAAATGCCCCCTAAAAAACGCAGGCGCAAATTCGCTAGAACTGGTTGCTAAAATATTATTTTCCCTTGTTTTACTGGTGATTTTTGTTGGTGCAGGAATAAGTACGGGGTTGGTCGTCAATGCAGTCAGGAATATGCCTGCTTACGATATCGACAATATTTCCGGCTCTCTCTCAAGTATACTCTATGACCGTGAAGGGCAGGAAGTTACAAAGCTGAAGGCGGAAAAGAGCAGAATAGCTCTTGATTCGGATGCAATTCCAAAAATGATGAAGGAAGCCTTGATTGCGATTGAGGATCAGCGTTTTTATAGTCATCGAGGTTTTGATCCTATTCGTTTCATGGGTGCAGTTGTAGCCAATTTCAGAGAAGGATATGGCGCGGAGGGTGGGAGCACTCTTACACAACAACTTGTAAAAATAGCTGTTTTGGAAAATCCTGAAAAGAAAATCCGCCGCAAGATCCAGGAAGTACTAATAGCCTTTAAAATTGAAAGTAAATACGAGAAAGACGAAATTTTAGCTATGTACCTCAATAATGTTTATTATGGCCATGGAGCCTGGAGTTTACAAACTGCGGCACAAATATATTTTGCCAAAGATGTACAGGATCTGAACTTGGGTGAATACGCGATGCTCGCCGGAGTTATCAACGCTCCCGGAAGATATTCTCCCTATTTGAATCCGGAAAAAGCAAAGCAACGGCAAAGCTTAGTACTTAGCGAAATGGTTAATATGGGTTTCATCTCGGAATCAGAAGCAAAAAAAGCAGCTGACCAGGAATTATCCCTTGCAGGTCTAAATCAGCAGAGTTATCAATATCAGTCATTTACGGATGTGATCATTGAGGAGGCCGCCGAAAAGCTTGATATTGCTGATTCAGACATTGGCGTTTTATACACAGCCGGATACCGTATATATACTACAATGGATAAAAAAACACAGGATGCTGCTGAAGCCGCTTACGAAGATGATGCTTTCTTCCCTCCTGATAAAAATGATAAAATCGTTCAGTCTGCTATGGTCATACTTGACCATCAAACCGGAGAAGTATGGACTATTGTGGGAGGCAGAAAACAAGATGGTGAAAGGCAATTCAACCGGGCCGTGTCAGCTGCGCGTCAACCGGGATCCGCTTTCAAACCAATCGCAGTTTACGCTCCTGCACTGGAAAAAGGGTATGGTCCCGCAACTGTACTGGATGATTACCCAGAAGAATACCAAACCCCTGCAGGTGTTAAAAGTTTTATAAATTACGATGAGAAAACACGTGGCTATCGAGGACTAATAAGTATGCGCACGGCTATTCAATGGTCCGTTAATACAGCAGCGGTCAAAATGCTTGAAAAAATAGGCATTACAGAAGGATTTGACTTTGCTCAAAAAATGGGTATCAGTACACTTGTTGCCAGCGGAAAAGCAAATGATATGGGTCTTTCTTTAGCTCTAGGCGGGTTGACAAAGGGGGTCACTCCGATCGAGATGGCTGTTGCCTATGGAACTTTCGCCAACGGCGGCGTCAGGGTCAAGCCGCATGTCATAAGAAAAATTGAAGATAATCAGGGAAATATACTCTATGAACACTCTTTCTCCAAAACTGAGGTCATGAGCCCACAAACTGCCTACCTAATTACCGATATGCTCCGCTCTGTAGTAGAAGGCGGCACGGCCGGCAAGGCTCGGATGAACAGACCTGTTGCCGGGAAAACCGGGACAACCTCCTTCGATGTTGATGCCTGGTTCTGTGGTTACACGGCAAATCTATCCGGTGTAGTTTGGATGGGTTTCGATAAGGAAGAAGCTATGAGCGGTGTATATGGCGGAACAGTTTGCGGTCCACTATGGAAGGAGGTCATGACTGTAGCACATGAAGATATTCCTGTAACCGAGTTTATGGTCCCCGACAACATTAAAACGGTACAGGTCGATTATAAATCTGGACTTTTACCTTCACCTCTCACGCCAGAGGAATTCCTGGTACAAGAATTATTCAACGGGGATCATGTACCTACCGAAATGTCTAATGTATGGATACAACTGCCTGTCTGTGCTGATTCAGGTGAATTGCCTACAGACTTCTGTCCGCATCTGGGAACCGGCATTTTTCTTTCTCGTGCTGTTCCCTGGAGCGGAGAAGCGATCCCTCAGGACGCTGAGTTGGAAGCTCCTACCGTTTATTGTACATTACATGGAGGATCTGCTGGCACATCTAGCTCCCTTCGTTTACAAGGCTCCGCTGTTGCTGGCGATAATGATCAAGTGAAGTCTATCCGCCTTTATTGGACTCATCCAATCGTCAGCTCTTCAACTCTATTTAATGTTTATCGCTCGATAAATGCAAATGTGGCATTGAATGAAAAAAACTTAGTAGCTCAAATAGGTACAGGAACTTCAACCTGGGAGGATACCGAAATATCTCCCGGAAGCAAATACTATTATGCTATTACAGCTTATGAACCGCAAACCGGCCAAATCAGCTTTGTTTCTAACGAAATAAATGTATCTACAATGATTAATTTATACGAAGATACTATTTCTGCTCCAATATTAAAAGGCACCGCCTCTTTTGATGGCAGCGCCGTCACAGCTGATTTGAGCTGGAGTTTCACCTCCGGCAAAAACACTATTGTTTATTATATTTTCCGTTCAGATAAACCAGGATTTGAACCTAGCCCGGCAAACCAAGTCGCATTAGGTCAAAACATCAAATCTACCTCCTGGACAGATAGCGGTTTAACCAGGAATAAGCGTTACTACTATCGTATCATTGCTTTTGATTCAGCAACACAAAAACAGAGTCCGCCTTCAAACGAATTGCAGATTCACACACCTTGATCTTTTTTATTAAGTTCAACGATTGTTACTCCTTGCCCACCATCATAATAACCTCCGACAGAGACAGAAGAAACGAAGCGATGCTTCTTCAGCATCTCTCCGATTGCGCTCCTCAATACCCCGGCTCCTTTTCCATGAATTATCCGAACCTTTGGTAATCCGGCAAGAAATGCATCATCCAAATATTTTTCAGTCTCAATTACCGCATCTTCAGCCGAGTATCCACGCAAATCTATCTCTGGCTTGATTGTTTGTGATTTTGCACTCAATATTCTTCCAGCTCCTGTTTTTTCTGCAGGAGCTGTATTTTTTTCCTCCTGAAGCATTATTATTTCATTCAGCTTAACAGTTGCCTTGATAATTCCAGCTTGTACCAAGACTCCATCCTTTGTCGGATTTTCTAGAACTATTGCTTTTTTACCGATCCTCTTTATTAAAACTAAATCTCCTGGGCTTATTTCCTCGGCATTCAGGGCAAGAGATTCATCTGTAGAATATAATTCATCACGAAGTTTTTCTTCCATTGCGAGCAAGCTGCCTCGAACCTTTGCCAATTCTTCTTTAGTTTCCGGGGCAGCATTTTTTATCTTTTCTTTTATTTCTTTAATTAAGCCATCGCTTTCTTGTCTGGCTTTCATCGTTATTTCTAAAGCTTCTTTGCGAGCATTTTCTAAAATCCTACCGGATTTTTCACGCAGCTCCTTTTCCCTTTTTTCCAGTTGCTGGATCACTTCTTTGGCTGCTTTTTTCAGATCTTCGGCCTCAATTCTTTCTTTTTCGGACAAGATCTGATTTGTTTCAAGATTTGCAATCAAATCAGCTGCAAGTATTTCTTCCTGTGAAATGAATCCTCGCGCTCGTTCGACAAGTTCTTTCTTTAAACCAAGTCTCAAAGATATCTCGAAAGCATTACTCCTGCCTGGAATGCCAATCAGCAATCTGTAGGTTGGGCGAAGCGTCTCAATATCAAATTCAACGCTGGCATTTTCTACTCTGTTCTGTTTATATGCAAAGCTCTTTAATTCACTGTAATGAGTAGTTGCTATTGCTTTAGACTTTTTGTAAAGCAGTTCTTCCAATATTGCCATAGCCAATGCCGCGCCTTCTGTAGGGTCTGTTCCTGCTCCAAGTTCATCTAAAAGTACTAAAGCCTTTTCGTCAATAAAATCCAGGATGTTAATAATATTTTCCATATGCGATGAAAAAGTGCTTAGCGATTGTTCAATACTCTGTTCGTCTCCAATATCAACAAATATCTTATCGAATACCGCCAGCTCTGTTCCGATTTGTGCCGGGACATGAAGTCCTGCCTGAGCCATTAAGGTGAATAGTCCTACCGTTTTTAGCGTTACAGTCTTCCCCCCTGTGTTGGGTCCGGTTATGACCAACACATCGAATTCACCGCCCAGCCTAATAGTTATAGGAACGACTTCTCCTTTAATCAAAGGATGTCGACCTTGCTTTATACTGATAAACCCCCGATCATTGATCAATGGCATTCCGCAATCCAAATCAGCGCTAAGTTTGGCTTTCCCAAATATAAAATCCAACATTCCTATATTTTCCGAGGTAGAGAGCAATTCAGGATACTCATTTTCAACTAAAGCAGTAAGTTCTCGAAGTATACGCAATATCTCAGCTTGCTCCATAGCTTCGTAGCGATGGATCTCATTGGTCATTTCCACTATTGCCATCGGCTCAATAAACAAAGTCGCTCCGCTTGCTGATTGGTCGTGGATCAGTCCGGGTAGCTGGCCTCGGTATTCCTGTTTTACCGGAAGAACAAATCGTCCATTGCGCACGGTTACGAGAGAATCTTGCAGATACTTTTGAATTTCAGTTAAACGCAGCAAAGAATCCAACTTTTCACGTACCTTAGTATTTTGATTGCGTAAGTGTTTACGTATGCGAGTCAATTCAGCAGAAGCAGTTTCGTTGATTTCTCCATCGTTGCCAACAACCTTGCGGATATTTTGTTCCAATTTATTTGAAATCAATACACCTTCTGCATATAGAAGGAGTTGTTTGTATTTGCTGCCATCGTCCATAAAAAATCTTTTAATCCTTCGCGCGGCGCCAAGGGTATCAATAATACATAAGAATTCTGCCGGTTCGAGGACTCCGCCTGCCTTAGCCTTATTCAGGGATTGCCTGATATCCTTGATCCCTCCGAATGAAAAATTCGGGAAGAGCCTGTCTATTTCTTTTGCTTCAGTCGTTTCATAAAGAAGGTCCATTATTTTTTCTTTTTCAAAAATAGGTTCCAAAATAGCAGCCTTTTCTTTGCCAATCTTTGTCGAACAATGTCCGATCAATATTTCAACTATCTTGTTAAACTCAAGCTTAATCAGGACTCTATCGTCAATCTTTTTCATTTACAGAACTCCTCGATAATAATGTCCGGTCGTGAAACCTTCATTTGAAGTTTGTTGCAGCTCTTTGCATGATTTTTCACTTGGTTTGTATTTTGTTTGATTCTCTGAATAACGCCAAAGCTCGTCAGAATATATTTCGGTTACCCTCTTTACCCAGGATTCATCCTCGCGAGTCCCTTCGATACGTAATACCTCTACCCCATTTTCCGCCATTTCTTTTATTGCTTCCAGCATATTCAAGGTTTTAGTATTATAAATATGTGTTCGACAATTTTCGTCACACTCAATTGGGAAACACATATTCATTCTATCGCGGAGAGCATAAACTCGGTTCTTACAGGGCATAGAACATGTAGATTTATTATCTTTCAGCCCGGAAACTATTCCTGGCATACAATGCTCGGTGATCATGAGCTCCAATCGGCCATGAACGATACATTCAAAGCTAAGATCCGGTGGTTTATTCAAATTACCTATCTGTTCCATCGTGAGTTCCGGCGAGACTGCAAGTCTCGACAAGCCGTTTCTATTTAAGATCTTAATAGTAAAATCATTATAAGCATTTATGAAGTAATCTCCATATATTTTTTTTACCCCCATGATCGATGCAAGCTCAATCATTCCAGGATTGCCTGCAAGGCAGGCATTCATCTTCGCTGCTTGACCTGTTTCAAGCATTTTCTTCACTTGCTCGATTTGCTGTTGATTGGCCACGCGCGGTAAGACCAGTACGGCTTCGACACCTTTATCATGGCAAATACTGATCGCGTCTTGATAATCCTCACATAATATACCTTTCTTACTTTGAAGGCTGATACCTCCAAAATAGATTGTTGAGGCTCCTCCTTTAACAGCGTTTCGCAAAGAAGACATATCACCTACAGCAACAGCCAGGCGAAGCTTTTTTTCACCGGCTGGATTGCGTTTGCTAAATCCATTCTTTTCAAAAAATTGCTTTTTCCTCTCTTCAAATATTTCCGGTGCAAAATACGGTTTTGTATAAACCTTGATCCGTTCATCTTCTATGGTTCGAACAGCCTTCCTCCTTAGCTCGTTCAATTCGCTAAGCGGTACCAAAATTTGTTCGTCACCTTCAAGGGTAATATTTCGCAGGTAAAAAATAGTGTTTCCTAACCTGCCTAGTTGCTTTTTTAAAAGCTCCACGGTCAATGGCTGTTTGTTTGCTTTTTCTACGATACAGTTTCCCTGCACTTCTGCATTATTACCCAATTCGTCAAATGCTTTTATTAAAGGTTTTTGTCCTATTCTGGCGATAAATACAACATCCAAGGGACATTTTCTGGTTCCATAAATATTCGCAAATGTTTTTCGGGCCGAATTGATAAGGGCAGCATCTAAATTCTTAAAAACTCTATCTCCAGGATATGGATGCCCATTTTCCAACCGAAATGACACTACGCCTCCATCAGCTGAATCAATTTTATGGCCATCCTTATAAAGGCTTTTAATTTTTCCCGGAATGCGGCCTCCTTTAGTGACCCATATCTCATAACCATCATTAATACTCAATTTCCTTTCCAGCTGGATAAAAACCTCGCCCGTTCGGTAGTTAAAGGCACTAACTCGTCCAATGTTGATCCCGCGATTGTTTGGTCTTTGATAACTCATTAAATGCTCGCCAGGAGCATACAAGTAATAGCCGGTTGTGAAATCACGGTTGAAGATCTGTCTTAATTCTATCAGAGATTCTTCAGCTATTGAGCAGGCTTCCATTTTGTTTTCTTCTTGCTCTTGCAGCTTATCAAGGATCTGACGGTAATTCCTTGTTACGACTGCGACATATTCTGGACGTTTCATTCTTCCTTCAACTTTTAAGGCATCTACGCCCGCATTTTTTAATAAAGGTATATGCTCGATCATTTGTAAATCGCGTGGAGACAATAAATACCCTTTTTTATTTCATCCTTTTTTTGGTCAATCAAAGTATACGGTAATCTGCAAGGCTGTGCACATCTTCCTCTATTACCGCTCCGTCCTCCGATCATACTGCTCATAAGGCATTGCCCCGAGTAAGATACACAAAGTGCTCCATGAATAAAAACTTCGACTGGCAGAATTTCTTCCTGACAAAGGGCTTTTATATTATCTATTGATAATTCACGTGCCAAAACAATTCTCGAAAAACCCATGCTTTTTAAGAAATGCATCCCAAATTTGTTGTTTGTACTCATCTGGGTACTTGCGTGTAAACTCATTTCGGGCAATGTGATTTTAAGTGCATATGCCGCGCCTAAATCCTGGATTATCAGGGCGTCGACATCAATTGAATACAAATCATACGCGTACTGCATGAAATCGTCAAATTCCTCAGAAGCGATGATTGTGTTTATTGTTATATATACTTTCACCCCGTAAAGATGCGCGTAGCGAACGATTTCCTTGATCTCATGCAGTTCAAAGTTATCTGCGCTTTGTCTTGCGCTAAAGCGTTTCCCGCCAATATATACGGCATTTGCGCCATTTTGTACTGCTGCATAAAATGCATCCTTTGATCCTGCAGGTGCTAACAATTCCATCTTGTTCATCTCACAATGCTTTTTATTTAATCTGTTAAAAACGCGGGCATTCTCCAAAGCCCCGCGTTCTTTTTATGCTCTCTTTATACGAATCAGCCCTGAACAGGGTAATATTTCTATTCCTTCCTGCTGAAGCTTATCAAGTAACAGATTTATACCCAATGAGTCGCTTGCCATATGTCCAGCAATGACAATATTTATATGATTTTTTTCTGCTTCTTTACGATGTTTTTCGCCAATATGCATACCAATCACGGTGCCAACTCCTGCAATGGCAAGCTTTTCGAAGGCTTCTTCCGAACCTCCTGTTCCACCTGTCATGTCAATAAATATTTTTCCTGCTCTTCTATCTCCTTTTCCAACAACAATTCTAGGCCCAGCGTCCATCTTGGCGGCTTGATTATATTCCGGGACATCTTTTAAAGTCTTGACAACATCATTTAGTGTCTCAGGTATTTTTTCCTCAAAAAGTCTGGTTAGAAAAGTATTGACCATATTATCAGCAGGTGTATGCACGCACATAAAAGGAATATCGAGGATCCTCGCCGAGTCTACAGCACGATTATGATTAAGCGGCATCAACGATCTTTGAACTTCACTTATTCTTGATGATAAGATACCCTCGGCGACATTGATCGGCACGCCTAAATCAGCCAACATATCTTCCTGCATGTGCATTATCTGATAAAGGTTTATCAATGCTCTCCCTTCCGGGTGATGAGCAATAACAAGATCGATTTTTTCACCTTTTTCTCTTAAGCGATCAGCCAGTAATATTTCCGCATTTTCAATATCTATTCCAGCAAGAACCTTCTTAACTTCAATATTCGGATCACCGTATAGGATACGAGTATCATAATATGGATTAGCGAGTCTTTCTATGTCATAAAATTCGCGTTCGTTTTCTTTTGATTCTGCATATTGCTTTTTGTTCTTTTCCATCAATTTTGCAAGTTCCGTTTTATCTCGAGGATCATATTCCCATCCAAGGTCAACGAAAAGTTTATATATTTCAGCTATCTTCAATTAAATCACTCCTTATTTGTTATTTTCATTTTTATCTTCATCAAGCATGCCAAGCAAAGCCTCATAATCCTTTTTTAAATTAAATAAATCGTTTGCAGTATTTAGTGAGGTCAACACAGCAACTTTCACAGGATTTAAGTCAGGACATTTCAATGTTAGTTGTCGCATTTTTGCATCAACATATGCCGCAACGGCTTCAATATGCCTACCGTCTTCCTCGCTGCGGATAATATATTCCCTATTAAATATATTTACGGCCACTCTGTTTTTTTGAGTAAGATCCTTCTTATCACGTTCTCTGAAACTCATAACTGCGCCTCCTTCCGGAATTCCTCGTTTTGTAAACTTAAATGAAAATTGAGGACCCGTCATCCTTTCTGGTACAATGTTTTTGCTACAAAACAACGTACTCCCAGAAAGGAGCGAGTCCTCGTGCAAAAAATTGTATCATTAAGATGTCCAAGGTGCAACAATACTCATTCATATTTTATCGTTTCGGCAAAGATGTTGATGGTTACCAAAAGTATCAATGCTGGAACTGTAACCATCAGTTTGCTCCTGACCGACCCGCGGCTAAAGCAACCTCAAAAATATCCTCGATGCCCTGTCTGTGGCAGCATCCTTTATCCACCATGATTACAAGCATTACTCTAATTTTCGTTGCGGCGATAAACGCTGCAGTCATTCTTTTTCGTGCCTAAACATACTTCCATAGAACCAACTTCATTATCCGTACTTCTTGGTAAAACCGATTTTAAGCCGGAATGCGTCATCTGCATTTGATTATCACAGCTCTTTCGATGTTCTACTTCAGGAAACTCTTTTCGTAATATCGCCTTGATATTACGGGTTGCCTTCTAACATCAAGGTTTCTCATACCACGATCAGCAACTGGTGTAAGAACTTCGCACCTTTGTTCAATAGCTATAGCTTGCATCTCATCCCCAGTCTAAATTTCGACTCTGATGAATGGCATACTGACGAAACTGTAGTTAAGATCAACGGTGTGAAGCATTATATTTGGTTTATCATTGACGCTGAAACCCGTTTCCATTCTAGGCTATCACCTATCACCTCACCGTGATTCTCCGCGTGTTTTTTCCTTAATGAATTCCGTTAAATCACTTGGCAAACCAGTCTCCATCGTTTCTGACTGCCATAGCGCCTATAAGGTGCCTGTTAAGTCTATTTTCGATGATACAAGGCATATCAGGGTTGAGTCGTTTAAGGATGATATCTCTAACAACATAATCGAATCTTTCCATCACCAGTTCAAAGCCTGGTATAGGACAAAGCAGGGATTCAATTCTTTGATTCCGCTAACAATTTAATCAGCATGTTTGTGTTCTTCTTTAACTTTGTCAGACCACACTCTTCACTTAATGGTCTTACACCGGCCCAGGTTGCCGGGCTGAAACTATCGCCAAGAGAAAACGGAAGTTTTTACTTGTAGCCTAAATTATTCTTATAACCATTTCAAAGGCTTGCTCTTGTGGATTGTCATAGGGCAAGCTTTTAGCCCTGTTTATTTTACTTTTATAATCCGTAGAAAAGCATTTAGCACTTTTCTTGCGGAATTTAAGCTATGCTGCGTTTCATTGTGCTAGTTTTTCATTTTAACTTTACGGAGTCGAATTCCTCCCCACTTTTTCTTCTTTTTGAGTTAAAGTCCTGCTTAATTAATAAAATCGTGTTCTTTAAATCAAGATCTGATTTGAGCTTTGAATTTCACCGCCAAAGCTTTGTAGAATATTTTCGTGTAACTGGTTTACTTCTTCATCGGTCATCGTTCGGTCATCAGCCTGCCAGGTTAGCGAAAAAGCTAAGCTCCTTTGTCCTCTTTCGATCTGCTTGCCTTTGTATAAGTCGAATATTCTTGCTTGCTTCAATAATGGCTGACCCTTTGATAAAATCAGTTCAAGTATCTCTGCTGCAGAAATCTCATCGGGCACAATCACAGCCATATCCCTGATAAGAGCTGGAAATCTCGGTATTTCCCGGTAGAGTTTGTTTTCTGTTGCGAAATCTGTTGCCTTTTCGATTTCGAATGAACATAGAACAGTTTTTTGTTCAAGACCATAATTTTCCAGGACAAGAGGGTGTACCTCTCCTATCCAGCCACATTCCTGTTGATGGATAAATATCTTGGCTGCTCTCCCTGGATGTAAGAAAGGTATGCTTTTGTCATGGACAAATTTACAATCTTCTTCATTTATACCCAGATTTTTAAAAAGGTTTTCCAAGACTCCCTTTAAATAATAGAAATCATATTCCAGGATAGGGTATGCCCATGTTTTTTCACTGTGGCCCGTTGCAGCTGCAGCAAGGACATACTTTTCGGTAGGCAATGCACTTTTTTGCAGAAATGTATCATTAAAATAAACTTTGCCTATTTCATATATCGCTATGTTTTTGTTTCTTTTATTGTAATTCTTTCTTACTACCTCAAGAAGACCAGCGATGACATTAGTACGCATGATACCCTGTTCTTCTGAAAGAGGGTTTTGCACCGATATTACATCACGCCACTTATGCTTTTCAGGTATCAATAGCTGATCTAGATGCCGGGGATTTATAAAACTAAAGGTAAGAACCTGGTAAAGTCCCTGCATAGACATTATTTGCGATGCTTTTGCGCGAACTGTCTGTGCCCAATTTTTCTTGCCCTGAGTCATTTTTCCCCTGGGCAATGTTGTTGGTATCTTATCATATCCGTTTATACGGGCTATTTCTTCTATTAAATCGACCTCCAGGCGGATATCCCTGCGATATGACGGTATTTGCACCAGCCACGAATCACCGTTTGCCTCGAATTCAAAGTTCAGTGCTTCAAGTACCTTCTGGACAACTTCTGTACCTAACTTGGTCCCTAATATTTTATTTATTCTATTTTTGCGCAGTTTAACGGAAACCTTTTCCTCAGGATTTGGATAACTATCGATATAGCCATGTGCCGGCTTTCCAGCTTCGATTTCCAGTATTAGTTCTGCCGCTCTTTCTGCAACAAGGGCTGTATTTTCAAGGTCTATGCCTTTTTCAAAACGTTGGGATGCTTCCGAGCGTAATCCAAGCTCCGCAGATGTTCTTCGAATTGCTGGTCCATGGAAAAATGCACTTTCCAGTAATATATTCTTTGTTTTTAAGGTTACTTCCGACTCCAGACCACCCATTACTCCTGCTATAGCAACTGGTTTGAGTGCATCTGCAATTACAAGCATATCATTGTTTAAATTTCTGTTTTGTCCGTCAAGAGTTATAATTTTTTCTCCATTTATTGCTTTTCTGACAATTATTTTTTGTCCTGCTAAGCTATCAAGATCGAAAGCATGAAGAGGCTGCCCTGTCTCATACATAACTAAATTGGTTATATCTACTATGTTATTTATAGGTCTTAAGCCAATATTCATCAATCTGGCTTTCAACCATAGCGGAGAATCTTCAACATGGACATCACTAATTATTTTAGCAACGTATCTCCGGCATAATTGGGGATCATCAATTTGAACACTTGCTTTGACACTATCTCCTGCTCCAGCCCCATGATCAGTTACTGTCGGCAGCTTTAGTTTTCCTCCGGTCAATGATGCAACTTCCCGGGCAACATTTATCATACCCCAGCAATCAGCTCTGTTAGGCGTTAATCCCAGTTCGAAAACGACATCGTTCAAATTTAACAGCAAGGCAATATCTTCTCCAGGACATATCTCTCCCGGCAGTGGGTAAATGCCATCTTTTTCCTCACTGGAAAGTTTATCAGGATCAAGTCCCAGTTCTTCTGCTGAACATAGCATGCCTTCAGAATCTATCCCTTTAAATCCTGTTTTGTATATTTTTCTGCCATCAGCCAATACCGCACCAACCCGGGCTAATGGAACAAGTTGGCCTATTCTTAATCCCGTGGCTCCGGTCACTACATTTAGAACCATATTATTACCTACATCCACCTTGCATACTTTTAATTTTTCCGTCGATGGATGAGCGAAAACATCTAGCAATTTACCGGCAAAGATACCCTCTATTTGATGCTCTCTATGTATGATGCTTTCAACTTCAATGCCTGACATAGTTAATAAACTGGCAGTTTCTGCCGGGGTTTTCTCGAATTCTACAAGCTCCTTAAGCCATTTCCAAGATATACGCATTATTTCGTCCTCCTAAAACTGTTCTAAAAAGCGAATATCGTTATCAAAAAGTAAGCGCAAATCATCCAAATCATACTTGAGCATGGTGATCCTCTCTACACCCATACCAAATGCAAATCCCGTAACTCTTTCAGGATCATATCCACCCATTTCCAGGACCCGCGGATGGACCATCCCCGAACCAAGTATTTCCAGCCAGCCGGTGTACTTGCAAGCCCGACAGCCTTTGCCATCGCACACACCACAGGATACATCAACCTCAGCGCTTGGTTCAGTGAACGGAAAATAGCTTGGCCTCAGCCGGATCTGACGTTTTGCTCCAAACATCTGTTGAGCGAAACTTAGTAAAGTGCCTTTTAAATCACTGAAACTTATATTTTCATCAATAACCAATCCTTCGACCTGGTGAAACATTGGTGAATGGGTTGCGTCGTCATCACGTCGGTATACTTTACCGGGGACGATTATTTTTATCGGTGTCTTTGGATGCATTTTTTCCATTGTCCGAGCCTGTACCGGTGATGTTTGAGTACGCAATAAAATGTCTTTAGTAATATAAAATGAGTCCTGCATATCTCTTGCCGGATGATCCCTTGGGATATTTAGAGCTTCGAAATTATAATAGTCGGTTTCGATCTCCGGTCCCTCTTCGACTGTATAACCCATGCCTATGAAAATTTCTTCTATTTTTTCCATAACAGTATCTAATGGATGTCTTCGACCAATTTTAGTCACACTGCCAGGCATGGTAACATCGATGCTTTCATGGCTGATCCTGCGCTCGATCTCTAAAATTTTTATCTTTTGCAGACTCAAGGATAACTTATTCTCCAATTCATCTCTTATTTCATTGGCCAGTTGTCCCACCAAAGGACGTTCCGCCGGTGACAGTGTGCCCATGCCCCTTAATACCTGAGTCAGTTCACCTTTTTTACCCATATAACGCACTTTGATTTCGCTTAGTTCATCCAAAGATGAGCAATTTTGAAGTTCAAGCAATGCTTGCTTATGAAGCATGATCAATTTTTCACGCATGCAAAATACCTCCTGATATAAAATAAAAAAGCTTCCGTCTCAAAAGGGACGAAAGCTGCCTTCCGCGGTACCACCCTGCTTAATCCGAATTGGATCCGCTCTGACTCCTATAACGGGGAAACCGGCCAGTTTTAAACTTTGTTTTCGAACTGGCAACTTCTGGGTGAACAACATTTCATCCTCTTGGCTGGCTCTCAGTCTTGACCAAGCTTCCTGTACAAGTCAGAATCATGACTCCCATTCATTGTTTTTACGCAAATCATTTTATCTATAAATGAGAAAGTTGATAAAAACATATGCAGTTACTAAATTTTTCATCCTCGAGGGGACACTTTTATTATGGAATTATATCACACTCAAAACAATCATGACAAGTCTTCGCGGTTTTCTGGCGTAATATTTCGTAAAGCATCACCGCGCCAGCCACTGATGCATTTAAAGATTCCACTTCATTCAAGAGCGGTATTTTTATCATAATATCGATCTGTTCCGGCAATATATTTATAAAACCTTGTCCTTCATTTCCAATAACAAGCGCGACCTTATGCGGGTATTTGATATCAGTATAAAGCTGAGTAGCCTTCGTGCTTCCAGCAGCGATACAATAATTGTTGGTTCGACACTTACTAGACATCTTTCCATTTTCTGCAATCACTATTGGGATATTAAATATACTGCCCATAGAAGAACGAATCGCTTTCCATTAAAAGGATCCACAGTTCGAGACATATGATTGCTTTTTGCTCCGCAAGCCAAGGAAGTACGCATCAGGGTACCAAGATTGCAGGATCTTTGAAGTGCATCAACGATCACAATCAATTGATACTCTCCTTCCGGGACATACTCATCTATAGAATATCTCCTTCGCTTTGCGACGGCAACGATACCTTGTGGTGTATCGGTTTCGGAAAATAGATTCAGAACTGCTTCGCTAACTTCATGGAATAACACGTGCTCGTTCTTTGCTTCTGAAATATAAAGTTTAATTTTATCTAATAATTCCGATCCTTTTTTTCTTTCCAACAATGAGGCAGAGTAAAATATGACATGCAACGCTCCAGCAGATAAACCCTCTTCAACTAAGCGAATTCCTTCAATAATGAATCTGCCTGATTTTTCCCGATGTTTTCTCTGATGAAGCTTTTTGATCTCTTTGATTAAATGATTTTCGAAAGAACGAATAATTTCCATTTGCTCACCTGTTATGGATTTGTTTAATTACGATCAAAAGATGGCTAAGCCATCTTTTGATCGTAATTAATATTACTTGTTTTTCCCTGACTTCTTTTACTAATGAAGTAAATGCATTAATATCGTTAACTGCCATATCGCCAATATTTTACGGTTTATGACAATTCCGGCTTTTTCTTAATCCGCTTTATAAAACAGCTGTAGGACATGCCATTCATTCTTGTTGCGGCATTTATCCGCGCTATCCATAATTTACGGAAGTCGCCCTTCCTTTTTCTGCGATGAGCGTACGCATAGGCAAGCGATTTCATTACCTGCTCATGCGCGACGATATAGTTGGATTTAGCTCCTCTATATCCTTTGGCCAGTTTCAATATTTTTTTATGTCTATGGTGCGTAGTATACCCACCTTTAACCCTTGACATGTGTAAACCTCCTTAATAATACTTTTTACTTGTAGGGAATAAGCTTGATAACTCTTTGTGCATCAGCTGCTGACATTATAGCTGCCTTTCTCAGATTGCGTTTTCTTTTCGCTGTCTTCTTAGTCAATATATGTCTTTTAAATGCATGATTTCTTTTTATTTTGCCAGTACCCGTCAGATTAAAGCGTTTTGCTGCTCCACGGTGTGTTTTCATCTTCGGCATTTGCGAAGCCTCCTCTCATTTAATGCTGTTTAGGTGACAGAATCATCGTCATATTTCTTCCCTCAAGCTTCGGGTTTTTTTCGACAGCTGCAATTTCCTGGACAACCAGAGCCATCCTTTCGAGCAGTTCTCTGCCCAGCTGTGGATGTGTAAGCTCTCTGCCCCTGAACATGATCGTAACCTTGACTTTGTCTCCATCTTCAAAAAAGCGGATTGCATTCTTGGCTTTTCTTCAAAATAGATCCTCAATGTTAGGGCAGTTTAGAGCCTCTTTCGCAGGAATTGTTTATGATACGATTCCATTTATCAAACCTGAAAAATCCGTGCAAAAATCACCAGTTAAGTCTAAGAACACTAGGTATATACCTGATGACAGCCATTATTTCAAATACGGCCACCAGCTAATCAAAAAGGTCACTTTCGAAGATAACGACATTGCGATTCTTAAGATACTAGAAAAAATCTTCCTTTGGCGCTTGCCTCCGGCTAGCTGAACACCTTACTTCCTCGCATCATCCCTCGGCTTCTCATATTCAGCATGGCGGCAAACAGATGTCAAGCTTCTTTCCGCTTGATTTCTGTTTGAGGCCAATTATATTGGGGTGACATTTTGTGCCGATAATTAATGGGCCTTAAGGGTGACATTTTCAAAAGTTATTGACATATATTTCTTAAGAGGATCTTATATTGCTATACTCTATCCTTTATCTCATTCAGTAATTCATTTTTAAAATCAGCCAGCGAAATACTTCCCTTATCCCCTGTTCCGCGAACACGCAAAGAAGCAGTTCCTTCTTCCATTTCTTTATCTCCGACGATGAGCATATAAGGTACCTTCTCCAGTTGGGCTTCTCTTATTTTATATCCGATTTTTTCACTTCGGGCATCAAGCTCTACCCTTATTCCAGCGGCAAAAAACTCATCATATATTTTTTGTGCATATGAAAGCTGTCGCTCTGTTATCGCTAAAACCTTAAGCTGGACAGGAGCAAGCCAAACTGGAAAAGCTGCCGCATAATGTTCGGTGAGTATACCTATAAACCGTTCAATACTTCCAAATGCAACTCGATGGATCATAACCGGTCGATGTTTTTGCCCATCTTCCCCGATATAGTTCAAATCGAACCTTTCCGGCATTTGAAAATCTAGTTGTATAGTGCCACACTGCCACGTTCTCCCAATAGAGTCGCGAAGATGGAAATCTATTTTGGGACCGTAAAAGGCCCCGTCACCCGGATTTATCTTGTATTCCATTTCTTTGGCCTTCAGAGCTTCCTCAAGAGAATTTGTGGCCATCTCCCAAACCTCTTCCGAACCCATGGATTTCTCTGGCTTTGTTGACAACTCAACATAATAATCGAAATTAAAACGCTTATACATACTGTCAACCAAATTCACCACAGCAATAATTTCATCCTTTATTTGCTCCGGCAACATGAAAATATGTGCATCGTCTTGGGTAAAGCTGCGCACACGCATCAACCCGTGTAAGGCTCCAGAAAGCTCATGACGATGGACCAAGCCTAATTCTCCCATTCTGAGCGGAAGATCTCTGTAACTGTGCATACTGCTATTATAAACCAGCATAGCTCCCGGACAATTCATTGGTTTGATTGCATAGTCTTCCTCATCAATAACTGTAGTATACATATTTTCGCGGTAGTGTACCCAGTGTCCGGATCTTTCCCATAGTTCCCGGTTAAGGATTATCGGGGTTTTTATTTCTTCATATCCAGCAGCCCGATGTATCTCCCGCCAGTACTTCTCGAGTTCATTGCGGATAACCATTCCTTTGGGAAGAAAAAATGGGAACCCCGGTCCTTCATCCATTACTGTAAAAAGTTTTAGTTCCTGACCTAATTTTCGATGATCACGTTTTTTTGCTTCTTCTATTCGATGCAGATATTCTTCCAAGTCAGTCTTTTTGGAAATGAAGTACCATAAATACGTTGGAGCATTTTGTTTTTTTCATTGCCACGCCAATAAGCTCCAGCAAGGCTTGTAAGCTTGATTGCCTTGACTTTTCCAGTCGAAGGGATATGAGGCCCGGCGCACAAATCTAAAAATTCTCCTTGTTTATATATTGAAATCCGTGCCTCCTCAGGTAAATCTCCAATCAATTCCACCTTATATTTTTCACCTTGTTCCTCTAAAAGGCTGATTGCTTCTTCTCTGGGCATTTCTGCTCTTTCCAAATGGTGATCTTCACGTATGATTTTCTCCATTTCTTGCTCTATCATATGTAAATCTTCTGGAGTAAAAACATGTTCTGAGTCAAAATCATAGTAAAAACCGTCTGCAATTGCGGGCCCTATACCTAATTTTGTGCCTGGAAATAGTCTTTTTACCGCTTGAGCCAATATATGCGAAGAGGTGTGTCTGAAGGCATTTTTTCCCTCCTGATCATCAAAAGTGATTATTTCCAGCATTCCGTCTTTTTCTACTTTGCACGTAAGATCGATGATCCGATCATCAAACTTTGCCGCCATAGCATTCTTGGCCAGTCCCCTGCTTATTTTTCCGGCTATTTCCAAAATCGTGCTTCCCGATTCAAAAGATTTTTTAGAGCCATCCTTTAAAGTGATTTCAACCATTTCATTACCTCCAGTTTTATTAAAATAAATAAGCCTCGTCCGGTCAGGGACGAGGCTATCGTGGTTCCACCCTTGTTAACAGAAACATGAATCAATAACCATGTATCTGCACTTTCAAATACCGTTAACGCCAGTTTACGCCTTCTCCGTACTATTACTTCAGGGAAGAAACTCCTAGGCGGTCAAATACAAGCTCTCCATACAGCACTTTCAGCCTCGGTGCTGCTTCTCTTTTTTGGATCAGCATGTAAAAGTTGTCCTAGTCATAGTTTTATATTTCAGTATTAATATTTCAATGAAATTATATTTAATTTAATAATGGTTGTCAATAAATATACCAATGGAAAAGGCTACCCTGAAGCGCGCCTATTATAAAACCCAATATTGCACCAAATATTTCTATGTGCTTGATTTCTCTTGATGCCAGATCTCGAACCATTTTCTCCAGCTGCTGCATATCATATTCGATGACTTTTTGTCTCACTACCCGAAACATTTCACTACGAATACTCTCTTTGTCTATCGTATCAAAAACATTGTGAGGCTGTTTCAGGGCTGTTGATATATGACTGCCTATTTCGCGTGCAAAGTAAACAGAAATAGACCTTTGCAGGGTTCGCGGAAAAAAATTCGGCAGTTTTGCTTCTATTCCATCCGTGACGATAACCTCAGCTTTTTGCGTTACTTTTTACGCACTTCAGTACGGGCAAGTGTCTCTGTCAGGTCTTGCCCGGTAAGAAGTTCAGAGCTAACGAGCCTGCCTATCGCAGCGGCTATTTCAGATTTGCGCTTTGGTATAGCCCCCTGCAGCTGTAAGTTTATCAGCGGTACCTTGATTGGCTGATAAGGTCTGAAAAGCAGTTTTATTGCGATCACATTAGTTATCCATCCAATGACCGATCCAATCAATCCCGTTAAGATTATCAGCATGGCATGCCTCCGGAGGGATTTGAAAATAATTATTTCTTTTCCAAGTATTTTTCTATATCGTACTCTGTGAATTTCTCATCAAGCCAAATAGCATATTCGCTTTGCATTTTTTCTTCCATATAAGCAGTTTTTACTTGTTCCTTATTATCTTCATAATTATTATCCTGAACTGTTTTTTTGTCTTCCAAACGAATTATATGGTAACCATAAATAGTTTTTACAGGTGCACTTAGTTCTCCAATTTCCAAGGCAAAAGCAGCATTCTCAAATTCAGGGACCATTGCTCCTTTTCCAAAATATCCTAAATCTCCTCCGGACTGGCTGTTGCTGTCATCAAGAGAAAACTCCTTTGCCAAATCACTAAAATCCTCCCCGGAATTTATTTTGCTGATGATTTCATAAGCTTCTTTTTCTTCTTTTACTAATATATGGCTCGCTTTTATCTGCTCACCCTTTTCAAAAGAAGCTTTATTATCCTGAAAATACTTTTTCAATTCATCCTCACTGGCTTCAATTCTTAATTCCAGTAATTTTCTGATCTTTATATTTATTATTATGTCTTCACGCAGGTCCTCCAGACCCATCCCTGAGGCCTCCAGTTCCTGAAGTATAGCTTCCTGCCCTCCATAATAAGCGTAAATCTCGTTTAATTCTTTTTCGATTTCTTCTTCCATGATACTGATCCCATTTTTATTGATCTCCTGATCAATTATTTTATTTGTGATAAGCGTGTCGAGTGATCTCAAGCCATTCTGATCGACTAAAAATTCATAAAACTCATTTCTACTGATTTTTTCGCCATTCACACTTGCAACTGCCTCTGAATCGTCTTTAGCAGTGGCTGTCGAAATCAAGGATCCAATCAGGATACCCACGATCAGTGCCGCGCCAACTGCTATTGCCCCAACGATTTTAACCGTTCTATCGATTTGCATTGTTTCCCTCCATACTTTGATTGCGTCCAAATATTATTTCATTTAGTGTATGACACAATTAATAATTATACATGCTTTGCTTAAATAAGTATGAGAATAACACAAAAAGACTTGTTCCGCAAATTTATGCAAATCAAGTCTTTTCACTTTATCAATCCCTATGTATTATTTATTTTTAAAACTCGGCTTTCTTTTTTCTAAAAACGCAGATAAGCCTTCATAATAATCCTCGGTGCTGAAGATCGTTGCAAAAGCTTCCGCTTCAAAGTCAGTGCCAATCTTAAGTTCCATATTGGCACCTTTGTCGATCAATGCTTTTACGCCGATACGGATAGAGATTGGAGCCTTCGACTGTATAGTGCGTGCGACCTTCCTGATCAGTTTCCCCCATTAATTCTTCAGCCGGAACGACCTATCCACAAGACCGATTTGAAAAGCTTCTTGCGCGGTCATCATTTCACCTGTAAAAATATAATATTTAGCCCGGCCATTACCTACCAAACGAGCAAGACGCTGAGTCCCTCCCCATCCGGGGATTATACCCAGCCCAACTTCAGGTAATGCAAGTTTTGCTTTTTCCGAAGCAATACGGATGTCACAAGCCATGGCTAGTTCGCACCTCCTCCGCCCAATGCATATCCATTCACAGCCAAGCGCGACTGGTTTTTCAAGTTCTTCGATTTCACGGTACAATCTCTTGCCCAAAAAGCGAGTATTCTTTAGCCGGTATGGCCTTCAATGATTTCATTTCAGCTACATATTCCTGCCCCACCTACAATGTGTTGCCACTGCCAGCGATTATGACGATTCCACTGCTTCGTTTTCTTTCGCTTCTTTTATCGCCTGACCCATTTCACTTAACATTTCGACTGTCGCTGTATTCAGTGACTTTGGTCGATTGACACTGATCGTCATGATCCCTTCTGTTATTTCTACCAATAAATTTTTGTAACTCATGCGCATCCTCCTTATGATTAACTGAATCTTTTTTTCATTTCGAATTTCAACTCTTCACGAAACTTTGGTTGAGCTATATCGATCAAAGCTATTGCCCGTTGTTTCAATGTTTTACCTTTCAGTTCTGCAACACCGTACTCCGTCACTACGTAGTGAACATCATTCCTTGATGTTGTTACCGCTGCTCCCTGGTCCAAGATTGTACGATACGCGATATTTTCCCTTCAGCCGCGGTGGACAAAGTGGCGATAATAGATTTACCTCCAGCTGACATACTAGCTCCACGGACAAAATTAACCTGCCCGCCAACACCGCTAAATTGTTTGTAACCAATTGTTTCAGAAGCGATCTGACCCATTAAATCGACCTGAACGCATGAATTAATTGAGACCATCCGGTAATTCTTCATAATAACAGCCGGATCATTGACATAATCGACCGGGCAAATATCCATCCTTAAACAATCTTGGTACCTGAGAAAAAAACAAGGTGTATAATCTGCTCTGCCTTCATTAACAGCTTTTCCGGTCACGCCCCCAACAAATATTGCATTGTGGCGGAAATGTTTTTCCATTCCTGGTTGAACATAGGCGCCTTTACCCATTGCAACCATATGGACTATTTCAATATTCTCATACGCATTTTTTATTTTCGATCATTGCTTCAACCAAAGCAGGTGGTTCTCCGATGCAGTGACCTAAAACAACTCTATCTCCGGATTTGATTTTACGTACCGCATCTTCAGCTTAAGCAAGTCTGCTTTTATATATTTTATCCCAGGTCATGCGCTCTAACCTCCGCTAAAGTATTTTATACGACCAGTTCATGCAATCTGTTCGCTGCGACTTCATAGTCCTCCTCTTTAGCAACGCTCAACACGTTATTGGTCAGGCTATATGATGATATATCTGCGCAAGCAGAACTGCAACCATTTATAACTATAAACATATCAAACTCTGAAAGGTCTTGGATATATTTAAAAATAACTCTGCCCTCAAACTCTTTGATCATTCTTTTTACGAAGGCGACCCGGTCAAATCGAGGATTACAACCCCCGCAATATTTTATGCCCACAACAGGTAGCTTTTTAGTCATTCTTGATCCTCAACATTTTTTTAGCCATATCTAATATTTCTTCACTGATCGTGTTATCAATAATTACCTTCTTTATTTCAGGCAATTCCTTTTTAAGTGCATTTTCGATTATGTTTTCAACTGTATGATTTGCCGACGGGCAATTACTGCACTGCCCAAGCAATCTTATGCTGACATTGCCTTCATCTACCCGGAGCAATTTAACGCCACCATAATGTTTTTCTAAATATGGACGCACTTCTTTATCCAATATATCTTCAATTCTTTTTACTATTTTCTGATCCATGATCATCCCCCATATTAAGAACGAAAAAACCCAAAAGAGGGGTAAGATGCTCACCCCTCTTTTTATTTCTAAATGCTACTTCTTATTTTGAGCCTCATCAATCTTTGCTATTCTCTTAGCCAACTCTTTTTTCTGTGGTAAATTACCCTGCCTCGAGATCATGATCCTTTGTGCCTGCGGGGAACCTGCTCCATGCAAGGACTCTGTGCGATAGCCTACCGCTGCTGTTCCCAGCGTAAGGTTCTCGATCAGGCGAAGTACCCTCATGCGATTTTCAGTGGAAACGCTCGCAACGCCTTTCAGATATTTATCGATATATTTACCGATGACCGGATCACGGAAGTCTTTTTCCGAAGGCATGGTAACCATTAAACCTCCGGCGATATCTTCAGCCAGCCTGGTAATTTCATACGGGAACCTTGTAACATTTTGCTTGCAAACATTGGCAAGTAATAAATCGATCTGGTAGTTGCCAGCCGCCGTTTTATGTCCTTCAGCCGAAGCGGCTATCCCGCAGCAATAAAGAGTTTCATTCAAATGGATCATTTCTACAAGCTTATCCTTTACGTGCGAAGCCTTGTGAGCTCCGTTGTAATCAGCAGCAAGAGCCGAAGCGCCAATAAGAACATCACCGACACCAACTTTGCAGCCTCCATAGCTCGAACGATGATATCCGGCAAATCTTTCTACAAGCATATTGGCGAATTCTGTCTCTCCATTCAAGAAAATCTTGTCATTAGGCACAAAAACATTGTCGAATACCATCAATGCTTCATGTCCACCATATTGGCTGTTTCCTAAGTCGATATCTGCACCTGGTTCCAGTTTTCTTGTATCACATGATTGTCTTCCATAAATCATAAACAGACCTTCGACATCGGACGGCACGGCAAAAGAAATTGCATAGTCTTTATCTTCCGGACGCATGGAGATAGTGGGCATTACAACTACTTCCTGCGAATTTATTATACCGGTCTGGTGGACCTTTGCTCCTCTTACAACAACCCCATCGGGTCTTCTTTCGACGACTCTGAGGAAGAGATCAGGATCAGCCTGTTCACAGGGCCCTAATCCACGGTCTCCCTTAGGATCAGTCATTGCTCCGTCAACAGTATAGTCTTTTTCCTGGATCATTTTCCAATAGTTTACAAAGTTTTCCGCATACTTTGTTCCACAGGCTTTATCAACTTCATATGTTGTGCTGTACAAGGCATTGGCGGCATCAAGTCCAACACACCTTTGAAAACATGTCGCGGTTTTCTGCCCCAGCAGACGCATCATTTTGATTTTTTTGATCAAATCCTCTGTGCTTTGATGAAGATGTGTAAAGCGATTTATTTTCTTACCGGTCAAATTTGATGTTGCTGTCATTAAATCCTCATACTCCGGCTGATTAGCCAGCTCATAAGTCATTGCGACCGAATTCATTGATGGTCTGATGATTGGATGATCCACGGGGCTTTTGATTAATTCGCCAAAAAGATATACCTTAATGTTCAGCCTGCGCAAACTCTCGATGTATTGTTCCCTGGTCATTAAAGACATACTATCCCTTCCTTTCGCATAAACCATTTTGATATTTTTATATACATGCAATTAGTATACCAATATACTTGACCCAGGTTTTGATATTATATTTTTCTAAAATAATCTGCTTTGTTGCCTCACTTAGCTCCATTTTTTATTTTCAGCTTCAGCGATAAAGCTGCCCGGTCAATCAATAAGTTTATTGCATTATTGCAACGTCATGAATATTTATAACTATCCAAACAGGTCTAATCCCTACCCTTAATGAAATTTTCTATTGTGCGCATATTTGCATCATTATTTCATTTTTGCAACATTCTTTCACGCATTTTCTTGCGTTTACGTACATAAGTTGCAGCATCTATTTCCAAAGCTTTAGCAGCTTCTCTGACATTACCGTATTTATCATAAGCTTTTTCTATAAGCTGCTCTTCTATTCTATTCACGGCAGCGCGCAAGGGCAAAATATCCTCAATATAGGGAACTCTTATATCCGACATGGAATGTTGGATATGCTGAGGCAAATCATCTTTGCCGATTATGTTTCCTGCACTCATAACAAATACCCGTTCAACAATATTCTTTAATTCTCTGACATTGCCCGGCCAATCGTATTCATATAGATATTTCAATGCGTCAGCTCCAAAACCTTTTCTCAATTTATACTTATTGTTTACCTCCGCCAAGAAGTGTCTTAACAACGGTATTATGTCCTGCTTTCTTTCCCGCAAAGGCGGTATGGTTATAGGAACAACATTGAGCCGATAATATAGATCCTCCCTGAATTTTTTCTGCCTGACAAGTTCTTCAAGATTCCGGTTGGTTGCGGCAATAATTCTTACATCAACTTTGACTGGCTTTGATCCTCCGATACGTTTGATTTCGTGTTCCTGCAACACCCTCAATAATTTGATTTGAACGGCAAGACTCAGCTCACCGACCTCATCTAAAAATACCGTCCCGCCGTCGGCTACTTCAAATAAACCAATTTTGCCTGTTTCGCTGGCTCCGGTAAAAGAACCTTTTTCATACCCAAACATTTCCATTTCTATAAGACTTTCAGGCATCGCCCCACAGTTTATACTAATAAAAGGCTTGTCTTTACGCAGACCGTTCTTATATATCAATTTAGCGATTTCCTCTTTGCCTACGCCTGTTTCCCCAAGCAAAATGACCGTAACGTCTGTTGGCGCAACTTTTTTTGCTGTTTGCATCACCTGAAGCATTTTCATATCTTCAGCGATTATATCCTCACTATCCAATAGCTGCTTTCGGATCTCCTGTATCTCTAGATAATACTTATTGGCCAGTCTTTCTTTTTCTTCCAGTTCCTCTTTGAGTTCATAAAGCTCGGTAATATCTCTTACATTGGTCACCACCATAGTGATCGATCCCTCGCTATCGAAAATAGGTGTAGAAGTGACCAATGCCTTTTTCCCCGTCTTAAAGCTCTGTTGGATCGTATTCGTCTTTTTATTTCTGAGAACCAGAACTGTAGCTGATTCGGAAAGATATCCTTCCCGAACAAGATCTTCGGTTTTTCTGCCGATTATCTCTTCTCTTTTCAGGCCGGTTATGCGTTCATATGCTTTATTCACCCTTAAGGTGACCGCTTCTCCGTCGGTAATATATATACCATCATATGACGATTCGATCACATCATCCATTTTTGACCAGATCTTATGCGTTGTCATAAGTTGATTAAGCAATTCCTCCTTGGGAGTCACATCGTA
This sequence comes from Peptococcaceae bacterium, assembly GCA_040767105.1. Classification (GTDB taxonomy): domain Bacteria; phylum Bacillota; class Peptococcia; order DRI-13; family PHAD01; genus JAXGPE01. The sequence goes on from JAXGPE010000007.1 coordinate 27,042, forward strand.
TATAAGCAATATGGCACACCGCCGGTTTTGATGATCAAGCAAAGGTATCAATTCAACATCAAGTACTTTATCAGAAATGTATATTCTGCCGATAGCCGGTTTTTTGCGTTTTGATAAAAACAGCGCCTGCATATCTCGGGGAAATATTTGTTTAACATTCTTGCCGAGCAAGTTCTCTTTTGGTTCATGCAATAGATTTGCAGCCAAAGCGTTGCAAGAAGTTATCATGTTGTTTTTTTCTATAAATATTGTACCTACTGTTGAAGATTTGGCAAAAGTTTCGGAAATAACGCGCGCAAGATCCAAAAGAGAAACCCTCCTTTACCGCAATGGTTTTACTCCTTATATTTTAACTTTTTTTCATTTTGGTGAACTAAATGATCATCCTTTTTGCTTGTATAATTCTTTACCCTGAGCGATTATTTTCTCTTCGCATATTTTTCTTAATAATTCAAGTTCTTCAGCATAATCGGCGTCAGTAAACTCATCTTTATGTTCGAGCTCCTCATAAATAATGATATCGAAATTATCTTCGCCCATGCTTTTCCATTCCTTCTGCAATTCTTTGTTGGTATAAATCCGACCTGCAGGCGTTTTGTGCCGTTGATGCCAATCCTTCGTTTGCTGTAAAAGCATTTATTATTTAGCTTGCAACAAGCTGCGAATATACCACACCTTTGGTTTTTCTGTTCTTATATTGCTCGGTCAACTCTTTTTTACGCTGTGCATCCATATTATCTTTCTTCCTTTCTCAATATCACTTATTCAATGCTAATGCTTGTTTGTTCTCTTTGTCAATAAATTATACTTATTCGATAAGTCCACGCGTAAAACAAAAAGAGGAGTGCAGCTGCGCTCCTCTTCCCAAATCCTTGTTTTGTAAATACCTATGGTGGGCGGTAATGGACTCGAACCATCGACCCCTACGATGTCAACGTAGTACTCTAACCAGCTGAGCTAACCGCCCATTAAAAGTTCTTGGCGAACTAAATATTATTATAGAGGGGCCCATCTTTCTTGTCAAATTTAATAATAAAAATTGAAAATATCCTTTAACCTTGCTATAATGGGTTCGAGCACATCATGAGGGATTGTGGTGTAGAGGTTGCACTCAGGTACGTGGCACCTGATTACGTGGGTTCGATTCCCACCTATCTCTCTTGGCGTTGGCTTAAAACCCTTTTAAACCCTTTATGGGAACATTTTTTGTCCAAAAAGGTTTATTCTGCCTGTATAACTCTGTGAAGCATGGTAAAAAAGAAATCCTTCCTGGCATACTTCATTTTTTATTTTATTGATATCCAATCCTGAATAATCATCATTCTCATACAAAATAAAGTTTTAAATTTTCATCGCTTATGCGTTTCAATCTCCTCTTTATAATGCTGACCCAGGCGGCGCTTTTCTTCTTTTTCTAAAGGTGGATTCTCTGCTTACATATCCCGTCAATGAGCCCCGCTGTATAAAGACAAACTTCTTCCACCCCGTTGTTTTGGATCAATAAGCCTTGAGGGTGGCGCTGGTTTATTTTTTGAATAATTTCTATTAAGGCTAATATTATTTCGTTTTTTTCTGATCTAGAGAACATTGGTGATTCAATATCAGCCATTGTATCAAGAAATATACCGTCATAACCTGCATGATATAGTTCGCTTGCCTTATTCAACAAAATCCTGCTCCAGTTTTTGGATCTAGGATCAGCAAGGCTTGCGGCATATTTTTCGTTACGTAGGATCAAATCATTTCTTTTAAGGAGATCCGCTTGTCCGAGCAACATTTTTCTCTCTGGTATAATCAGCGACCTCGATAACACTCATGTAGGCAATACAGACTGTATTATTCTCTTTTAACCATCTGACGCTTTCAGCTGATTGTCCTGGGATTCCAAAATGGCAATGTCAAAATTAGCTGCTTCTTTTTCTTGTCCGTGTCCATAATAAAGCACCGCCAGTATCTGCTTCTGCAAAGCGTTTCCCAAGTATTTTCAACATGCTCCCGTTTGATATCATAATTTCGGTCCCATCCTATACAGAAACTCAGTATATACCATACAGCTGCGGCATGTATTTCCGTGTCTTTCACAAAGAACTCCTTCATTTTCCCAGCAATTTGTTCCCGGATTATTAAAAGCCGGGCAATGCTTGCAGACGCTTTTGGGCGAGCAGCGGATCTCCCAGCATTTACCCAACGATCTGCCTCTGATTTCTGGTCTGGCCTGTTTTTTTGCGAACCAGTTGATCAAAGCATCAACTGCCTCAGTATCCAGCTGAGTTCCGGAAGCACTTTTCAGCAAGTCTATCGCCTCGGCGAAAGGCAATGGCTCACGATATCTGCGGCCGCTTATTTTAGCTAAAAATGTCTGCACCACAGCAATGATTTTTGAACCTACAGGTATTTGTTCGCCCTTGATACCCTTGGGATATCCGTATCCATCTATCTCATGATAACGGATGTAATCGGCGACCCTTTATTCGGTATTGTAGCTTTAATCAAGCCCCAACCTCCGCGTGCATTTTCATCTTGTCATATTCTGCTTCTGTGTATTTTCACATTTAAAGAGCAGTTCATTTGAAAACCAAGAACTCCGATATTGCCCCAGCAGCAGCCAATACCACATCTTTGATGATCCTTCTTCTAAATTCATTTCGCAGGCGATGATACCGGCATACTTGGCCATAAGTTCAGAATATCCTACAGTATAAGGCTCAAGGTTATCAATCGTTTCTGCCATTAGCTTCAGTGTTTCAAGATATGATTCTGCAAGTTTTTGTATTTATTTTTGGCTGTCAAAGATCGGCTAAACGCTTCATCATTAAATGCAATCCACGATAAAACGATGAGTTCTGCAAGGATATCATTGTACCAAAATGCCGCTATGCCCTTGTTCTTCTGTGTGGGTATATTTACAAGTATAACTCAACTCTATACCATGCTTGATCAGATGCTCCGGAAGAGTATAAAAATCGCGGTCTTTTTGTTCAGGATGCGGATCTGTCTTCCAAGTCCCAACGGCTCAGTTTGTGTATTCAGCGGTGTTGCGCATCATCACAACCTGCTCTGCTCTGTTTTTTACAAGTCTTCGTTGTTTTTCTTCTGCGATAATAAATCCTCCACCCGGCAGCTCCAATCATTTTTGCTGTTAAATTGATCAACAAGCGGCGTTGCCGACAAAATCTGTTAACTGTCACACTCAGGCTGTGAATAACGGCGCTTGGTACCTGTGATCATGAACTCTGTTTTGGAGATCATCAAGATCATCGATCATTTTAGCTGAGTTACCAGCACCCGGCAAGCGTATTGTAGCCTTTTCCTGATTTTAGAATTTTCTTTACCGGGACTATTTGGACAAGTCCTATATCCTCCAAAAGTATATTTAATAAATTTGACCGTATTTGATTATTGATATAAGCTTGAATATTTTTTGTTTTCATATCCTCAATTGCTTGGGAATATATTTATCTTTATAAGACAATAGACCACTGTATAGGTGATATATCAGTCATCTTCCTCCTGGTGCCTGATGTAGTACATATTGATCATTTCTTTTGTCGTAAAGGTAAAAAAAAGTATCAGGGCTCCAACTAAGGTTCGGAAAAATATCCAATACCGAACAAAGCATTTTGTCTAATCCCTCTTACATTAATACAAGTTCGGAATGGACCATTTTCAATATCTTGTGTTTTTCGATGTGTTTGGACTTTTTATGACTGACAACAACTACGATCAAAGCAAAAATAATAATATCAGCTATAATGATCGAAATATTATTAGCTGGCAAGTTTGCGATAAAATCTTCGATGTTTTGATCGACCCAAAAATAGTCCCCAAAAACTACTAATTTTTTGCATCGCTTTCCCCCTTCGCTTTTTTCAGATGCCTGTGCACATATTGTATCGCCATTTGTTAGTCAACTCGTTCAGCGTTCTTGTTTGAGATTTGGATGGATTGCTGCAGGATTACATCAATAACACTGCAATGCTCACGAATAAAAAACAGAAGGGTCGGCGGATAATCCACTCCAACCAGCTCAGCAACGATGATCAGAGTGTTCGGCATAAAGGATAGGATCAGAATCAACAAAAGCCCCGCCAAACCATAGCATAGAAGTTCCTCTCGTTGATCTTTCTTCGGACGAGCAGAGCGCCTATTGCAACTACCAAGATGACACCGATAATCGCGGCCACCAGACGTGTTATAGGACTCATTGTTTTGCCTCCTTGGTAGATTTCGAACGTATAATAATGACCAAAATACTTATAAGCATTTAAAGATATAATACGCTGGTCACAGGCCCAGAATGCGCCACTCCTCCTTCCTGCTCTAATATTAGCAAGGAAACTCCTTTACTTTAAAAACCGCGCAGGATCATTCCGATAAAAATATCAGCATCAGGATAATCATAAAGGAAATTACCCATCATTGCGTAATACTTAAACACCTCTCTTCTCAAGCCTTGCAGCCCGAGGATGGTTATCCTCACTTTTGTTGCCATAAAGATTATCAGCGAAAAAGAATTGTGCTGTTCTTTTCATAAAACCAGTTCTAAAATCACCTTTGCCCAAAACCTTGAGCCAACTACTATATCAGCATTTTCTCCATCCATTATATCCAGCAGCTGAGATATCTCGGTCATGCTGCCCGTCTGCATCGAACTGAATTACCCTCATAGCCGCGGGCACAAGCATACTTAAACCAGTCTGTAATGCTGCCCATGGCAAATTATACGGAAGCGCTATAACCTCCAAACCGGCCTCTTTGGCCTTTTTAACCGTTCGATCAGTGGATCCGTCGCGACTAAAAGTATATCGATCGGATAATTAAATTTGCAGTTCCACAATGACTACTCGATACTTTTTCTTCATTCAGGGCTGGAATGATCAAGATTTTTCCATCTCACGCCTCCTCTTTTTCTAAGTAAATACAGCGCCCAAAAATATACCGTCGTTAAGATCAATCCCGCTCCCATACCAAAAGCAAAGTTTGGTCCAAAGTTTTTCGGTTGAGAGTACCACAAACGGTTTAAAAATAAAATTATAAATAAGGGGAGTTGACCGGAGTATTTCGTATATTTTGCGAGTTGCTTTTTTCATTTTTACTCCCAGTGCTTTTTAAGGATAAAAAAAGCATAGATTGAAATTAAGTGAGCGCGGCCCCGCCCCGACCAGCCGGGCAAAAACTTTTGTCAAATAAAAATCGGCAGCAATTGTGATTAAAGAGGTGGATGTTAGAATCACCAGGGGCTATCGTCTTGCCGTACCATAAAAAACCTTAATCAATGTAGATCATCCCGCCCGACAATGGTCAAAGAATATCCAGCTAGTATATCAGCAGTTATTTGCAGTGAAGGCTGATCAAAGCCCTCTCTGAAGCAATACAGGCCATTGGCACGCGCAGTAAACAAATTGTGAGCGTCAATGGTACGAGCGGTAGAGCTATCAGCCTGATTGCTCTGTTGTAGTTCACCGGAATAAATCATAGTCACCTATACCCTGGACTTGGCCATATCAGGAAATACGACGGCGATAGCGCACAAAAACCCAAATGGAAACTGGGCAATGCGATAAGCATAATTAAGTCAGATATAGTTTCCTTCCCCGATAATCCGGCAAGATATCGTTCGGCAAAAAAAACTGTTTGCATTGCAAGCAAAATTAAAAAATAAGGAAAAAATGTTCCCAAAATACTTTCAAATCCTGTGAAGAGGATATTTTTGTCTTGTACTCATCAAGCGGCCTTCTGATAGTAATATAAGCCGGCGAATCCCCCCCAAACAAGTACCGCCATGAATACGACCCCGCAAGTTATACCCCAGGCTATTATAAATACGCCGTTTTGAATAAAGACATCATTCAATATACCGTATGTTATGGAGAACAGAAATATCATATTGAAAACAAGCGGACCCAAAGCCGGCAGATTAAATTTTTTGTACACCTGCATTATTGATGCACCAATATTGTATAGGGGATAAAACAAAATAGTCGGCAGAAGGATACACAATAATTTTATCGTTAGTTCCGATGTTTCTTCAGACATACCAGGGCTAAGCAGTTGAATGATCTCCTCTCTGCCGAGGATCATAAGTATTGTTAATATAAGTGCCGCTCCCCAAAACATCAGGACACTATTTTTCAATGTTCTTCCTAACCTTTCTTTTTGTCCCAGTATCCATAGTTTGGCAAACACCGGGACACAAGCGACACCAACTGCTGCTGCAAAAAGGTTGTTACCGACAGTATCAGGTATAAATAGAGCTATCAGCAGTGCATCAGATTGTGGTGAAGTGCCGAGATAATATGCAAGCACAATATCCCTAAGCAATGCCGCGACCGCCAAAAGCATGTTAATAAATACTAAGGTGCTTATACTGCTGCTTAGCATCTTTTTGTTAGATTTTATCAGGCTTATCAAAGTTTTGATCAACATGCTGCACTTCCTTAATATACCGCTATAAATATTGATTTTAGTATCGACCATTCATAATCAATATAATTACTGTGATCATAGCTTGACTTCAGGCCATATACATTCTTGGATCACCTGGCTCATCGGATAAAACTTATGCGCCTTTATTAACCTCCGGATTTTTGAAGCAGTAGTAACGATATTATAATAGTGAACAAAACATATATGAGGAGGAAAATCTAATCTGGGCTGCTCAACATCTATTTCCCAAGGATGGACATAAAGCATAGCTGTATTTTTTTTACTGACCTGTCTGAAACAGTGATTTACAAACCAATATGGCCAAAATCGCAAGTAAAAGCCTCCTGAAAATGGTATCTTGAATATTCCGAACTTCAAAACTGTAGATGGATATTCTAAAATATTGATTTTTCTGCCGTCGATCACTGGATAAAAGGGTCTGAGCGGTGCTTTATTAACACCTGATAGAGGTGTTCGAAAAGGCTGTATACTGGAATCGTATATAAAGCCCTCCTGCTCAAGAACTTCAAAGACCCAAAGTGTGTCGCGGGATATCGACCAAGATGCGGCACGATAACCAGTGACCGCCTTCCCCGTAACATCTTGCAGAATATTCTTTGATAAGATCAAATCCTTAGTGAACCATTCCCGGGATTGGGCATCAAGCATTCGATGCTCATAGCCATGCGAGGCTATTTCATGTCCTCTTGCGGATATTTCACGTATCAACTGCGGATATTTTTGTGCTATATAACCCAAAACAAAAAATGTCCCTTTCGTTTCTGTATGGTCTAATATATCCAAGAGCTCAATGGTATTTCGTTCAATGCGATCTTCGTATTCCGGCCATTTTGAACAAGGAAAATCGAAATCGTTGGTTTGATACCAATCTTCCATATCGATCGTCAGGGTATTTTTCATCATTGTACTCCTCATCTAAATAAAATCTTTTGCCACATATTCTTGTCAAAAAAATATCTTGCTGCTGCCAAGAAGAAACCTAAAACCGGCAGTGGATCATCCGGGGAATACATATCGTCATAAACCAGTTGCTTTTTACCGCTCAAAAATGGCGGGTCCATATTTCTCCGCTGCTTATTAAAAAGGAAATGCAGAATTTCTCCTGGAAAAGTCCATTTGCATTTGATACCGGTTCGATAAGACGAAACATATTCGATGGGTTCGTTTATCATTGTTTGATAAAGCAGCCAGGGGAAATCTATGCCGGCAAATATGGCCATCTGGACTGAAGCCCAAAAGCGCGGATTTATTTCCATAAAATACATCTGTCCATCTGCTTTATTTTCCATGAATTCGATTTCGACAATTCCCTGCCAGGGCAGCAGTTGCATTAATTTGAGGCTCATATCGAGCAGTTCCGGATTTTCAACACTTTCCTGCACAGTACTTGGGCCCCAGTTGATAGGAAAGTTTCGAATCTCTTTTTGGACAAAAGAAGCTTTAAGCTCACCGTTTCTATCATACAGAAGACAAACATCATATCTGTTTTTTGGCTCAATATATTGTTGAATCATGGGCCATGGATATTGCGAATGGATCTTTATGTATTCAGCTATCAGCTCTTCTTTACAGCTGACTTTGCGAATGCCTCTTGATCCTGAGCTTATACGCGGTTTTATTATCAGAGGATATTTCATGTCTTCCGAAAATTCATATACTTGCTGCAAATCAGTTATATTCATCGTCAACGGGCAGCACAATCCTGCTTCCCGGGCTTTGACCATTGCTTTTCCTTTGTCAGCGGCACAAAAATAACTTTCCGAAGCAGGAAGAGGCATAAGGCATAATTTTTCAAGCTCATCCCGATGTTTTACTGCAAGAAAAAAAGCATCGTCATCCATCGGGATAAAAATCTGGCAGTTATTATCCAGCAAAGTTTTTTTAATCCAGCTCAGATATTCATCTTCCTTTGAATGCTGTTCAGGGGAAACTATATGTTTGTAACAGTATTTGGAGCAGGCAGTCGGAGTAAAGTGAGTCCGGTCTGCGGCAATGATCTGCAGCCCCCGTTTGCCAAGCGATCTTGTTACTGCAAGCGTTTTGCGCTGCTGGGCATCAGAAAGGAGTACCTTTGGCATGATCCTTCTCCCTTAATCATTTAGATTAATAATATCTACAGGATTCTTTCCATCTTGTTCGATTTTGTAAACCTTTAAAAAATCACTTTCATAAAATACGCTGAAGCGGTCGTCTTTCTGCATGCCTAACTCTGCCCAGGCATTGACCTTTTTTTCAATATTATATCTATTTTTTATATCGTAGTAATAGGTTTCATTTGCATTATTGCCAGGCGCTGGCAAAGCTTCTTCCAGAGCATTTTCATTGACAAAACCGTTTGAATTCAACGGTACCTTTTCAACAAATACAAAAATATAATCAGTCGGTATCTTCAGCTCCTGGTTATCCTCGATATTTTTTACAAACTCCCATATTTCGTAGTGCCAACCATAACCAAGTGCCTGCTGGTACTGTTCGACAGGTGAGATTATCGTCCAATTCGCTCTTGGAAAATTTTCTTTTATTTCAAGATATGCCAGAACAGCCTCATCATATTCGTATCGCTCCCCTTTCGGTATTGCATTAAAGGGACCAGCGGACAATACAAAATACAAAGCTGTAACACAAAATATCGTTTTATAAATATACTTGTGTTTATCTTTAATGCTTAATATATCGACAAAATTTATCGGGCTGGCCAGCACAATAACAATAAACGGCGAAAAGAAAATACCGATCCTTACCGGGTCCATGACTTGGGGCAATCCATAATAATTGGCTCTATAGAGAAGATACAATACTATCGTTGTCAGAATAAATGCTCCAGATGATTGAAAGGACTCATTTTGCAGGTTTTTTTTGTATCTACTCAGTAAATTAGTTAAGATCAATATTGATATACATGCAAAAAACAGCAATAGTATTCTATTGTTTTCCATAAATATGCTTTTTTCGATTGACCCCGTGCTGTCCTGAATAATTTTGAATTTACTCTGAACATATCCTAGGCTTTCATGGAATTTCTTGCCAAGAGCGAGTGCCGTAAACCATGGTAGAACGGCTATAGATACCGCACCTATCATTGATAATGCGAGCGAAAAAATGATCCTTCCTTTGCATATTTTTTTTATGTTCGTCAGAATCGATATACTATAAGACAAAGTCAGAATAATTGTCGCATACGGGTGGATAAAAGTTACTATCGCAAGGCACTCCGCTGCAAGGAACAGAAATTCTTTCTGACGTTTTTTGATATAGATATTCAGGAAGTGAATACCGGGCAAGATAAAAATGATCGCATATTCCATCGGCAGAGGAGATATTTGTCTCCATATATAACTGGGTAATTCTGCACTTACGGACAACCCATAGATCAACATCGCTGCCCATGCCAAATGAGTTCCATTAAAATTCTTTCTCGCAAAATAGTAAATACTTATAACGATCATAATTCCGGCCAATGGTCCTAAAAAACGCATAACATAATAAGGATCGATGAAGAAGACCCGTTCTATAGCAGCTACAACTGCTTGATAACCATAAGGATATATGCCGTCATGATATATATCATTCTGGATAAGATACTTAGTCCAGGCAAGATGCAGATAGGAATCCGAAGTTCCCAAATACATATGGGTGAATGAATGGTGGAAACGAATAAATGCCGCCCCGATAAATACAGCTAAAAGCAATACTCCTTCAAAGGGGCAGCATATTATCTTCCTTGCTAGGACTCTTATACATACGAATATGCCTTGACGGCAGGAGCAAAAAATGCTTTGCATTAATTTCCGCAGCCAGTTTTTTGTTTCGGATATATCCAAAAGTCTCACGATAAGGATCATGCCAAAAGTTTCAGTGGATGCGGACGATTTTCTTCTTTTGGCAAGCCAGATAGCAAATATATATAGTGCCAAATAGCTCAACATAAGAGAAAATGTTTCATATATCTTCAAAAACACTAATATATGTGTCAAAAGTATGATCACAAAATGAGCATGAGTAATGCTGATAAAGAATTTGTCCCCTATTCCTTTGCTGTCTTCACGAAAAGGAATTATCCCAGAAGGTAAAATAACGTAAAAAAGCATGTATACAAAGATAACTTTGAAAAACATCCCCATGGTATTGACAGGATCGATCATTTATTGTTCCTCCCCCAAACCCGGCGTTTTTCTTCTTCTGCCTTCTTTTGCTGGTGTATATGCCATATTCTAAGTACATCATCTTCATAATAAACGCTTATGTTGTCATGATATTTTTGGTATTCGTAAAGCCAATCCTTTAATTTTAAGTATTCCGATTCCCGACGTTCATATATTTCCTGTAAAGACTCAAATTCCGCCCTGAAAAGTTCTTTTTCTTCATAAATGAAAATATCTTCGTTATCAAGAAATTCTTCAGGATCACCATCTTTACGAAAAAGCTTTGGGGTGCTGGGGTCATACCAGGTCAAAAAGTCCTGCAACATCAGATGCCAGCCTTTTCCGAGCACAATAGCATATCCTTCCTCTTGTGAGACGATAAGCCAGGTCGTAGGGGTAAATTCCTTTGATATTCTTAAATACTGAGCAACTCCGCTTTCGTGCTCCATTTTATATGGTTTTGGGATTATCGGTTTATCATTGACCAATATAAAAACAAAGATGGCCATCACAAAGAATATTCCCACACATCTTTTTTTCAGAGGCGGCAGAAGGTAAGCCAAAGAATTCATCCCAAATCCTATACTGATCGGAAGAGCCAGTGTCCATAAATCGTCTGCCCTGAAGCAACGAAGGTGCTTTGCGTCCATACCCTCCCCAGCGATAAAGCACAAACGTAAAGCTCGCAAAAAATAATATAAGTAAATCGTACGCACGACTTTTTTCACGACGAAAGGGAAGCGTGATCACTATGATGAGTAGTCCGGCTAAAGCAGCGTAATCCAGGTTTTTTAATGCCGGTATATATGTTATTGATGATTGGGCAACCAAATATTCCGCTGAAGACCCGTGGAACTGAGAACCTAACAGTAGTCCAATCGCAGCAGGAAGAATCGAAATAAGACACGCTATGATCCCGGCAAGTGCAATGGTCAAAACCCTTCTCCACCGCTTACGAAACCCTGTCAACAATCCAGCCAGGCCGACTAACGCCATCCCCAGTCCTATGTAACCAAAACCAAGCGTATGAGAAAGTCCTGCTGCACAAGTTGCCGCTAAAGCCGGAATGAGGTCTTCGATTTTTCCCTCAAAGACAAAGCGAGCAAAGAAAAAGAGGGCCGGGAAAACAAAGATAAAGGCAAACTCCTGAGAGTTTGTAGACGCTTGCCGCATCCAGTCATCAAAAAAGCTTCCACCCATTATCCCGTATATGAATGCCGCAAGCAAAGCCGGAGAAGTTTTTTCCGTGATTCTATATACAAAATAACCCATAGCTCCTGTTGTAAGCAAACCGTTAAAAGGTCCGGTAAATTTTAGTACATGTAAAGGATCGATCGCCGAAAACTTATAGATCGAAGCCAGAATGATGTGAAAGCCCTGAGGATATATACCATCATGAAAAATATAGCGTTGGTTGATATATTTCATCCAGGCCAATGTGACGTATGCATCTGACATTGCCGGCGCAGAGGTCGTCCAAGCATCATAAAACCTCAAATATGCCGCTCCGCCTATAACCGAGATCAAAATCAGCATTGTGAGGAGATTGGGTGGTCTGCGCAATTTTTTCAAGGCATTTAATGCTTTTTTTCGTTTGTCCGAAAGATTTTCGTTTAATACCTTGGAGACCTTTTCTTTATTTTCCAAAAGATCGTACATGCGAATGTTAAAGCTTGTAAGGAAGTTCTCATTCTTTTTTTTGCGATAAAAATGATACACCGCATAAATCAAAATTACGATGCTTATACCCAAAACCTCGAATAGCTTTATCGCAGCCAGAATATATCCAAAAATGATCAAAAACATTGTCATAATGACATAGTTGCTTACTGCATTATCTATGGAGCTTTCCTGGCGGCGCGAAAAAATAAACCGCGGGATTATCGAAAATATCACGACAAAGGCAAGCAGGAACCTACCAAATAATATTGTTTTTTCCCAGAAGAGAGCGTCCATGCAATTCACCATTTAAGCGTTTGAATACAGGTAATAATCCAGATGTTCGAGCAATCTGAATGCGGCCTTGCTCGTCATTACAGTAAATATGATCGCTCCTAATAGAAACCCGAACACTGCATAGGTATGATCGAACCAGCGACTTAATAAAAATCCGAGGACTATATCTGATAATATTGCCCACAACATAGCTCTGGTGGCGTTTTCCGGGTGAGAAAAGCAAAATAATACTAACGCATTCATCAGTCCTATACATAAAATAGTAAATCCGATTAGACCGATAATAAAAACAAAATTTGTTGTATTACTGCTGATCAGCGGGTCATGAACCGGGAAAAATGAAAGCAGGTGTACATGTTTGACAGAGTAATAGACAGCTGCCGAGCTGATCAATGAAAATACCGCAACGATTATCATTCTAAGAAAATAGCTTCTTAAGCTCATCCTGTTCATTAGTCCGATTTCATGCATACTGAAATTTTTTTGGTTTTTTTCTATATTGCCCATCAATTCCGAGATAACGACTTCAATAAGACCCATTGGTATGATCAAGGCGAATAAAGCGTAATCAAGACCTAATTCGTAAGCCCCTCTGAACCAGATGATATAAGGCATAAACTGCGTATCCGTTGACCAGGCGATTATCCTATCTGTATAAAGAAAGCTGAAGTACAAAAACCCATAAACAAAATAAGGTAATACTGTATAAATAGTGATCGCGGTTCGGGGCATTGCTGAAACATTAAGAGCTTTACCTGACTTTTTTTCCATTTTTTTAAAATATCTCAGGGCGACCAAAGCTCCTAAAATCGAAACAATACCCAACGAAATCAACTGTGCTATGATCACGTCAATGCCAAACAATCTGAAAAGCACAAACACAAAAGCTATGCCGATAACGAGCAAGAGAGGGATTACAATTTCCTTGCCCAATACATAAAATATGGTGAAAGACAGCCAAATGGCACTGAGAAAAAAGAAAAATATAATGATAACAAAAAGCATCCTGTAAGGAAAGATGCTGAAAAATAAATTAAATATTATAAAAAAAAGCGCAGCCGTTATACATACAACATATCCAACACGAACCAGGTAGAAAACGACGCGTCGAGCCAAATTATAATTGCCCAGATTAATATAAAGGAACCCCCGGCGGGCAATAGCCTGGGCGAAGCCTCCAACAGCCATAAAGCTCATGATCGTTCCTATAGCAATACTGGTGGCAACTTCAAGAGTCAAGCCGATGTATGATGACATCGAAAAATTCATCGTAAGCATAGCCAAAACGGAGATTGTCATGGGTAAAGCAAATATTGTTCCTCGAAAAAAACTTCTTATGACCATGTAGAGATAAGCTGGTATGGATTTTCGAGGAACATCGGCAAAAGCCCGGGCGCTGATATTCTGTCGGGAAATCCTCCATATTTCTCCGGCAAGCTCAAAGATATCCTCTACTCCAAATTCTTTTGCTGCTCTTGCATCATTCCAGCCATTTGCCTCGAGGATAGCGGCAATCTCATATTGATCCTCCGGAGATAAATGCTTCTGCAGGACCTCATTGACAACATCATGATATTTGCTGTCTCGCACAGATAGCTGCATACTTCAGTCTTCCATTCCGGGTAAAACCATATTCACGATCAATTCAGGCAATTTACCCTCGGTTTCAGCCTTAGAAATAATTTCTTTAGTTATCGTTGCACCCTTTGTTATTATTGCCTCCCCGTTATTACCGATTAGATCTTTCCCGGCCAATTTACCGGCAATATATTTGAAGCGTGTATTTATTATTTCACTGGCAACCGCTGGACTGCCGGAGTTTCCGCCATCACTGCTTGCATTTTCTTCTGTACTGTTTTCTATTTTTTCATCGCTATAATCTTTTAACTGGGTCTTTATCATTTCACTTGTTTGCGTTTTATAATGATCCAACATATCTTCTGCCTTCTGTATACTTTGTGTTCTGTTTTCTTGTGTGCTGTTGTTTTCAGTATCAGAAGTCTTCCAAAATTCTTCAATTTCTTCATGATTGGCGCTGATATTCTCGGATCCACTTTCTTCTTCGGCAGCTTCTGCCGTAAAGTCTTCCTTTGTTATTTCTTCCTTATTAAGTTTCTGGGCAAGTTTATTCATCATTCTTTTAAGACGCCCAGCCTCCTCGTCTTCTCTTTTTTCATTTTCACTCTCGAAAAAAGGTGTCCCATCAGCAGCGATCTCTTTTTCCTCAGCCCATTGATCATTTGAATCGAAATCGCTCAAGTCTTTTTCTTGGTTACGCAAATTTCTCTCATTTATTATTTCATTCAGTTTAATTATTTTGTTAGATAGTTGCTCAGTTTCAGGGACGCTTTTTTCAGTATCTTTCATGATGCTCGCTAACTCCTCAAGCAAGCTTTTGATTTGTTTTTTTGTTGTGACAATTTCTTCTTCAATATCAGCGATTTTTTGTTTATCCGCAGCTTGTTCTTTTTCAGCTTCTTTTAAAACCTTTTCCGCATCCAACGCTGCTTTTTGCATTAATATTTCCGTCATTTCCTTGACCCTGTTTACCGTGAGGGTTATAAAATCTTCACCCTCAAAACGCGTTGCCCATTTTTCCTGGAGTCTATCAAGTTTCTCACTCAAAGTGTATTTCTCCGACAATGTCTCTTCAAGCTGCCTTTGCAACTGTGACAATTCAAAAGAATGGTTTTCCTTAAGTTTCTGAAAATAGCTTTCAACTTCACGTTTTCTATATCCTAATAACTTTATTCTAAAATTTTGAGGTCCCGTCATCTCCGTACGCCTCCAAAACCTTCTTGTATGAATTTGTGATTGTTTCCATCTCTTTGGTCAAAGACTCCAATGCCTTTTTGATTTCCAGGCGTTTTGTCTCCTTTTCAAAAATATCCGCTTTGGATTTTCTGATAATTCGCTGGCCTTCTTTTATCGCCGCAAACACCTCTTTGCTTGCACGATCATGACTATCGAACAACTCTTTCATTATTTTCTGGTTAAGTCGTTCGCGCTCCTCAAATTCATCATTGATCTGCCGGATCTTTTCTTGCAGCAACTCTATTTCTCGAGTGACATTGTATAATTGATCGCTTAATTCCTTGATCCTATTCTCGTAGTGCTCTATATCAGAAATGATCCTGTTTTCGACCTCGGCCCGGTCATATCCAAAAAGAGCACGCGGAAATATCTTTTCCATTTTTCCTCCTCAAGCGATTTGTTGATGATTTAGGACATCAAAAAGAGCTTCGGCCTTGTCCAGCTCATTGAAGGCCTTATCAAACTGACCCATGCTATTATAGGCTTTTGCGATCTCAGTGATTATAGCCGGTACTGCCGGGGTATCCGGCGCTACTTCTACTGCCTCCCGCAGCTGGATCAAGGCTTCAGGCCACAATCCCAGAGACATAAAAGCATATCCTCTTTCGATACGCAGACGCTGAACACGGATCTTATCCGTGATCTTCGTTAAATCATCTTTACCCTTGGCAAGAGCTTTATAACTACTAAATACGCATCAAGTACTTTTTCAATGGTGAAATAATTCAGAGCCCGTTGGCGAGCTTCCTCGCCAAGGTTGATTCTCATCTGCGGATTTTCTAAAAGCCTTATAACTTCTTTTGCAAGCTCTTCCGGCTTGTTAGGCTGGATAAGTATCCCTGTTTCACCGAGCGCTTCGCTTATGCCGCCAACATCAGTGGCAACGACAGGCTTCCCTGTCATCATAGCTTCTACAACGGAATAAGGGAACGCCTCAGTTATACTTGAAAGGCAACTACATCTCCACTGCGATAGGCCGCAGGTATATCCTCAGTGTGTCCAGCGAAAATAAAATTTTCTTGCAGTTCTTTTTCCTGGACCAGTTTCTGACACTCTGCGAAATACTCAGGTACTGCTACCGAACCATACACAATAAAACGCACATCTTTTATTCTGCTGCGTACAATATCCGCAGCACGGATCAATGTGACTATATCTTTACCGGATCTATACGAGCTACAGTAATAACAGTAGGGAATTTGTTCGAAATACTTCTTGGAGGTGGAGTAATACCTCCTTATTAACTCCGTTATAAATAACTTTTATCGCTTCTTGCTTTACTCCAAGATTTTTCTCCCAGCGTGGATTATAATTGCATACAGGTGAAACTTGGTCTGCGAAGTGGGAATTTAGCTGCGTGATCGAGTTTATCATTCGCACTAAAAAAGTGTTAAGAAAAGAAGGATAGCCCCTTTTAGACAAGGAAAGATATTGCTCGCGCAGGTAAACTCCATGTTCGGTCAAAAGAAAAGGTGTTTTATTTTGTATTTTTGCCAGCACACAGGGGATCCCGCAAAATGCCGCCGCGGCAGAGTGCGAGACATTTACCCTTGGTATAGGCGTATTAAGAATTATCAGAAAGCGATATATCCAGCCCATGCTCTGGATCATCGCCCAGACATTGGGTTCACTTATCTGATTGCTTTTTTCAGAAGAGAAGGCCATGAGCATTTTTTTATATATTTCCCATGTGTCTTCAGCCTTGAAGCTTTTTTTATAATCGTATTCCTGAAAATACTCATGCATATTCGTAAGAGTATTTCCAAATCTTACCGCATTTTTTTCAGTACTTACTAATTCTTCGATCAGGTCTAAAAATAAGGGCAAAAACTCGCGCCGTACTACCTGATCATTTGTTTGCCGCTTAGCGATATAAACCTGAGAAAAAGGTGTAGTCAAGTGTTCGCTTGGTTCTTCAGTTCCCCAAAGCGGTACGGTTATAAGGCTTGAAGTTAAAGGAAGATTAAATTTCCTCGTGACAAATGGATTCATGATAATGCTATATACAACATACTCAATGTCTGTAAGATTATGTACAAGCTGATCACACCAAGTGCTGACTCCGCCTTGATGATATGGATATGTCCCTTCAGTTGTGAGCATCACCCTGATTTTATCTTCCATTTGCAGGTCACCTTTGCTTGTTTGGTCGGCATTAAAAACACAGTGCATTTTTACCAGACAATTAAGAATAAAATGTATAGCATTTTTCTATTAATACATTATAATTAGTGATACGTGACTAAAATGAATTGTTAAATATCATTTAAAATTTATTTTAACATTTATTTACTTTTTATTCAAATATATCTTTGTTTTTCAACTCATTATTAGATAATCTTATATTATTCTCTAAATTTTTTAATAAAATTAATGTTATTTAATTTTTAAGGAGGATTTTTATGTCTGATTATGTTATATTAACAGATTCTTCCTGCGATCTTCCCCGAAGCTTTATAGATCAATATCAGGTGCCTTTCGTCAGTCTGGTATGTAATTTCCGTGGTAAAGAATGGGTCGATGATTTTGGAAAAACTTTGGATTATAAAGAGTTTTATTCTGCCTTAAGACAAGGAGAAATGTCGAGTACTTCTCAGGTAAATGTCCAAACCTATCTGGATAAATTTAATGAATTCACAAAGCAAAACAAACCGATAATATATATTGGTTTTTCTTCCGCCTTAAGCGGAAGTGTTTCAAGCGCCTATACCGCACAAAAAATCTTTTCAGAACAGAATCCTCATGCGGATATAACAATTATCGACAGTAAAAGTGCCTCTCTCGGTCAAGGACTTTTAGTATACTACGCTTACGCTATGCAAAAAAATGGTACAAGTAAAGAAGATTTGATTGGATGGCTTGAAAATACTAAACTAAAAATCAATCACTGGTTCACGGTTGATTCCCTTGATCATCTGAAACGCGGAGGGCGTATTTCAGGAACTGCCGCCTTTATCGGTAATATACTAAACATCAAACCTATCTTAAATGTAAATGACAGCGGCGGACTAGTTGCAGCATTCAAAGCTAAGGGTCGTAAAAAAGCTCTGCAAAAAATAGCAGACATGCTTGAGGAAAACATCATTGATCCTGAAGAACAGGTCATTGCAATAAGTCACGGCGATTGTCTGGACGAAGTCGAATATCTTGTCAGTCTCATTAAGGCAAAATATACCTTCAAGGATATAATAATCAACCATGTTGGTCCTGTTATCGGCTCCCATTCAGGCCCAGGCACTATTGCCCTCTTCTTTATAGGTGAGAAAAGATAGCTCTGCAGAAAACTCATATATAAGTGCTTAAACTATTTATATTAAATAATTTTGAACCTTGGGGATAAATAAAGCAGTTCTCTAATAGAACTGCTTTATTTATCCCCAAACATTTCTTCAAGTAATTTCTTTTTATAAAAAATAAACCTTTCATCAGTCAAAACACTTCTATCACGCGGGCGCTTGATGTCGACCTTCAATTCTGAACGAACAGCTGCCGGTCTTGGAGAAAAAACATATATCCTATCTGATAAAAGGATCGCTTCTTCGATGTCGTGAGTTATAAAAAGTATCGTAAATTTATATTTTGTAAACCTTTTAATAAACCATCTGTGCATCTCACTTTTTGTATATGCATCGAGGGCACCAAATGGTTCATCCAAGAGCAGCAGCTCTTTTTCTGCAAGGATTGTTCTGGCAAAAGCTACTCTTTGCCGCATACCACCCGAAAGTTCCTGCGGATAACTCATGGCAAACTTTTCTAATTCAAGTTCCTCGAGCATTCCTAAGGCCAGTTTGCGAGCTTTGGTCGCCGGGATACGGTTTACTTCAAGCGCAAGCATACAATTTGAAAGCACCGTTCGCCACGGTAAAAGCATATCTTTTTGCAGCATGTACGCGGTATGTCCTTTTTGTCCGGTTACTTCTTGGCCATTGAGCAAGATCCTGCCACTATCAGGTTTCTCTAAACCACTGATCAAATTGAACAGTGTCGTTTTTCCACAGCCGCTTGGTCCTATAATACTGACAAATTCTCCAAAGCTAGCTTCGAGTGAAATTTTCTCGAGCGTGGAGATATTTTCTATTGATACCGAAGGTTTATTCTTAATTACATATGTTTTGGATATGTTTTTGATTTCCAAATATTTATACCCGATATCAGATAGCATCACATTCTCCTCTTTCTAAGTTTACTTTTCCGGCAAATAATCGTTAGTAAAAGCTTTTGAAGTTTCTATCTGTGTTTCTAATAAACCTTCTCTGAACATCCATTCCGCATAGTTTCTCCATACTTCACTTCTTTGCCATCCCCACTGCGGGGCATCTTCGCAATACTTATCAGCAAGCCATTTCTGACTTGCATAAACCAATTCTTCATCAAGTTCCGGAGCATACTTAAGAAGTATTTCTCCTGCTTCTTGCGGATGTTCGATAGTGTAATCATATCCCTTGGAGACTGCAGCAATAAATTTTCTAACTAGTTCGGGGTCGTTGGCGATTAAGT
This sequence comes from Peptococcaceae bacterium, assembly GCA_040767105.1. GTDB lineage: Bacteria > Bacillota > Peptococcia > DRI-13 > PHAD01 > JAXGPE01. Next base: position 46,898 of record JAXGPE010000007.1, read on the forward strand.
TTTCAGCAGTTATTATTGTCGGTGTGTAATAATCCATAAAATCTGCATATTCTCTTAGCATAAGCAGATTCATCTTTTTCTTTTCGAGTTCAGCACGAATTCCGTCCCATCCATAAAAAATCCAGGCAAAATCAATATCCTTGCCAATGACTGAAAAAAAATCTGCAGTTCCAATATCTATCTGACGAACGCTCTTAGGATCAGCCCCATCCTGTTTCATCAGTGCGCTGATCGCAGCAGTTTCCATCGGAGATCCCCAGCCTCCATAACGCTTATTCTCCAAGTCTCGCGGCCTATCGATCCCGCTCTCCGGGAGCGAGGCAAAACCAGATGTGTTATGTTGGATCACTGCAGCTAAAGAAACAAGCGGTATTCCTTGTGCCCGGGCATTTGTTACTTGTTCCTGATAACTCACTCCAAAATCAAGCTTGCCACTGGCAATTAGTTGGGCTGGACCAGGATCACCCATTTCCAATATTTCGACTATTAATCCTTGTTCCTCATAATATCCTTTTTCCAGGGCAACATATAATCCCGTATGATTTGTGTTTATGCTCCAATCAAGCATTATTGCTGTTTTTATTTTCCCATCCGCTTCTTCCATGCTCTGTTTCTTTTCGGAGATACATCCGGCGGAACAAGTGATAATAATAGAAATAATTACTATCTTCATAACAATCTTGAAGCTTTTCATAAAATAATCTCCTCTCGTTTGATTAATCGTCACTATTATTTTTGGTCATGATTTCGTCTTCCATCGGATTTTTCGATGATGAATAACGATATTGCCAAGGCATGACCAATCTTGAGATAACCTCCACAGCAGCAAAGACGAGCAGACTTAAGACAGAGATAACAAGGATCGCAGCAAATACCCTTTCCGTCCTAAAAGAATGCATCGATCTCATAAGATATATGCCTAATCCCTTTGATGCCCCGAGCCACTCGGCAATTACAGCTCCCATGATACTGTATGCAGCAGATATTTTGATCCCGGCAAAAAGTGCTGGGATGACTGCCGGCAGCCTTACTTTGCGCAAGATTTGTGATTCGCTTGCTCCCATTGCCTGCAACAATTTAATTACGTCGGGATCGACCTTCGCCATGCCTTCAACAAGACTGACCGTAACAGGAAAGAAGCAAACCAATCCAACAACAACTATTTTGGGCAACAGACCGTATCCAAACCATATTATAAGGATCGGGGCCATTGCCATTACCGGGATTGTTTGGCTGATGATGACGAATGGATAAAGTGCTTCCTTTACCGAGGAATATCTGGCCATTAGTAACGCAAGGAACAACCCAGCAAAAATTGCGAGTAAAAACCCAGAAAGTGCTTCGATTGCTGTCTGTAATCCATGCGCAAAAAAGTACTTGTCTGTCCTCAAAAAGAGCGGATAATTTTTTCCGGCTCCGGCAGTATATATGCCTGAATATCAAATACTCCCACGGCTAGCTTCCAAATGACCAGAAGCAGAAATGCTGATGCTGCCGGCAAAAAATATTTTCGCATACTATTCACTCATTCCGACGATATTTATGGATTTTTTCTGCCATTGTCACGCCTTCTGGTTGTAGTCAATCTTCACGACAGAAAGAACTCTCGTTGCACCTTCTTTAACGCATATGTCCTGAGCTTTTCGGACAATATCCATTAATTGGTCTAACTCGCCTTCCATGGTTGTCTCCATAGGTCCCACAATGTATTTTACCCCGGATGACCTAATCGCTTCGATGACTTCATCAACGAGTGGATATACTTTTTCATCAGCTACTATAGGAATAATTTGCAGGCTCAAATTTGCTATCGACATAATTACCCTCCTCTAGAAATAAGACAAACCGCCCCTATAAAAGGAACGGTTAAAAATATTGCGCTGCAATCATCTTTTTCCAGTTCCCTCCGCTGGTATTACCCATGTCAGGTCTAAGGGTCGGCCCTTTTCGCCCTCTCAGCCGGTTTTCCACCAGCTCCCCTACTGCATTCTTCTTTGATTTATCCCATATTAAGTCATTATTTGCTTTATGTCAATCTGCTTTTCATCCAAGCTCTTTTTTGGGGGACGCCTCTTCGATTATAGCCTCAACAAAGCTTGCCAGATAGATAAGATCATCAATGCTTATCTCTTCCTCAGTCGTATGCACTTTGTTCATACCTGTAGCCAGATTTATAGTGACTATCCCTGCCTGATTAAAAAAATGCACATCACTTCCCCCTCCCGTGGAAGAAATCTGAACATTTAGCCCCACTTTTTCTGCAGCTTTACGTGCCAATTGCACAACCTCTTCATTTTCTCGGACATAAAAGGATGGGTAGGCTCGCTCTATTTCAAGTTCAAGGATCGCCCCAAAATCTTTGCATGCTTTTTGCATGGCTTCGATCATTTTTTGAGTCTGCAGTTCAAGTTTTAGTTCAGATAGGCTTCTCGCTTCCCCATCAAGAAATACTTCATCGCAAACTATATTTGTTGCTTTTCCTCCGGATATGATACCAAAATTCGCTGTCGTATCTTCATCGACACGTAAAAGTTGCATATTCTCTATAGCTCTTGCGGCTACCTGAATGGCATTTATGCCTTTTTCCGAGCATATGCCGGCATGAGCGGCTTTTCCTCGAAATATCGCGCGTATATGATTTTGTGCAGGCCCTCTGTTTATAATTACTCCAGGGGTACCTCCGGCATCCAGCACATAGCCTATACGTGATCTTAATGCAGAATAATCAATATATTTTGCCCCTAATAGTCCCAGTTCTTCACCAAAAGTAAATACTATCTCCAAATCACCGTGAGCTCTATTTCTTTCTTTTATGCAAATAATTGCTTCAAGAATTGCCGCGATACCTGACTTATCGTCAGCACCAAGGATGGTCGTCCCGTTACTTCGGATGAATCCTTCACAAATCTTAGGCTCAATGCCATTGCCTGGCTCAACTGTGTCCATATGCGCACAAAACATCAATGTTGGTGCGCTCTTGTCATTTCCTTCCAATCTTCCGATCAAATTGCCTGTTTTTACGCTCGCCTTAACAGCGGCCTTATTATCTTCAAACACCGTAAGTCCTATTTGCTCCATCTTTTTTTTCAGATAAGCAGCAAAAAGAGCTTCGTTTTTACTTACGCTGCTGATTCGGACCATATCGATAAACCCAGCTACCAAACGCTCCTGGTTGATCATCTGTATGCCTCCTTCAAGGGATATACGAACAATATATCATGAATTATTTAATATAGGTATAATGTTATTGACAAACATTGCACTTTTTTAATATAATACGTATTAATTATAAATAAAAAAGTAATGCGGAAGAAAAGTAAATCGTTGATGAGTCTTCAGGGAAAAAGTGACGCGACTGTGAGCACTTTTGGCTATAGGCGATCGAAGTTCCCTTCCAAACTGCAAGGGTCAAAGCTGTTATGCTAGCCCGCGCCGGAAGCTTCTACCGTTAAAAAGAAGGGGTATTGGATTATCTGTACCTTAGCTCATGAGTGGATAGAATCTGTTGTATCTATCAACAAGGGTGGTATCGCGGAAGATGACTTCCGTCCCTCGGGGCGGGGGTTTTTTGTTTCAAGAGAGATCCTGTACCTATTGAGTGGATGCATAATAATCATAATATGCATCAAGTAGGGTGGTATCGCGGAACCCATAGTTTCGTCCCAGTATGGACGACTATGGGTTTTTTTATATTATATTTTAAGGGGGATAAGCTTATGATCGTTGTGTTAAATAATTCCGAGGACGAAAGAAATCTTCAAAGAGTTATAAAATTATTGAATGACAAAGGTTTTGTAACTGAAATCGTACGTGGCACGGAAAAAACAATCGTTGGAGCTGTAGGGGACAAATCCAGACTTATCGATATTCCAATCGAATCTCTTGAGGGCGTTGAAAAAGTAATTCCGATTCTCGCTCCTTACAAACTGGCCAGCCGGGAGTTCAAGCCTCACGATACCGTGGTACAGGTGGGTGATCTATACATAGGTTCAACAGAGATCATTGTTATGGCTGGTCCTTGTGCAGTTGAAAACAGGGAGCAATTGCTCGAAAGTGCTAGAATAGTTAAAAAGTCCGGGGCAAAAATATTACGTGGAGGTGCATTTAAACCACGTTCTTCGCCTTATTCCTTCAAGGGCTTGAGAAAAAGGGTTGGAGTATCTGGCTTTAGCCAGAGAAATAACCGGCATGCCAATAATTACGGAGGTAATAGACGCCCGTAGTCTTGAAATGGCTTTGGATTATGCCGATATAATGCAGATCGGCGCTCGTAATATGCAGAATTATTCACTGCTCCAACAAGTTGCCCAAGCAGGCAAACCAATAGTACTGAAAAGAGGAATATCTGCCTCCATCGAGGAATGGATACTTGCTGCGGAATACATTCTTAAAGAAGGCAACCCTAATGTAATTTTATGTGAACGCGGTATCCGAACTTTCGAAACATATACCCGCAATACACTCGACCTATCTGCCATTCCAGCTATCAAACAGTTGACTCATCTTCCGATCATTGTCGACCCGAGTCATTCAACCGGGAAGTGGCGTTGGGTCCAGCCAATGGCGCTAGGCGCTGTAGCCAGCGGTGCTGACGGTCTACTAATCGAGGTCCATCCCAATCCCGCGGAAGCATTATCGCGATGGACCACAATCACTTAATGCCGAGACTTTTGATAAACTGATGCAAAGTCTCGCCCCGGTATCTAGAGCAGTAAACAGGAACTGATAATATGAAAACAAATACTATTGCTTATCTCGGTCACTGAAGGTTCTTTTTGTGAACAAGCGGCGATAGCTCGAAAGAAGGCATTCGGCTCTAAACAAACTTCTCTTGTTGCTTGTACAACCATCCCGGGGATTCTTTATGCAATTCAGGAAGGCATTTATTCTTTCGGGGTCGTTCCTGCTGAAAATTCAATTGAAGGTTCTGTGCATATCACACTTGATATTCTTGCTCATGAGTTAAATTTATATATACAGCAAGAAATCGTTTTGGATATTGAGCATCACCTGATTTCGCACAGCCAAGACCTGCAGCAAATAAAAACTGTTTTGTCACATCCTCAGGCACTGGCACAATGTCGATCTTTTCTTGAGCAATTTCTGCCTGACGCTGAACTATGTGAAACCTCGAGCACTTCCGAGGCAGCCTCGAAGGTTTCTTCTGGTGTAAGCGGTTTGGCTGCCATTGCCTCGTGGAATAGCCATATAATCTACAATGTCTCGGTAATTGCAAAAAATATTGGTGATTATAAAAACAATCAGACTCGTTTTTTTGTAGTTGGCAGAGAACCTTTTAAAAGTCCCACCACTAAGACTTCGCTCGTGCTGGGGATGAAAAAAGACCGTCCGGGAAGTCTTTATGAAGCATTGGGGAATTTGCGAAATATAACATTAATTTGACGAGGATCGAATCCCGTCCAGCGAAAAAAGAACTGGGCAATTATATTTTTTATTGATTGTGAAGCAGGAGAAAGTGATCAGAATTTAAAACAGGTCATGTGTAATCTTTCAGGTAAAACGATCCTTCTTCGTTCGCTAGGATCATACGGAGTCATTCATGGCTAAATCTAGAAAAGCTTTAGCCGCATAACTCATATAGCTCCCACATAGAGTAGTTGCATATAGTTGACGAGATATTGTGTCTTCTTCACTGGATGTGGTCTTGATTTTTTCAAGCAGGATCGCTTCATTTGCAGCCCATTCTGAAACATAACTTATTCCTAGCCCAGGCAGCGACCATATTAATTATTGCTCTTGTGCTGCCTATTTCAATTCGGGGATTACTCTGGTGATCCCAACTCTTTTTTCAGGTAATCTTCCACAGCTTTTTCTTGTCCCTGAGCCTGCTTCCCTCAAAATGAGCCTCTTAACAGGGAAATGATCCCAGTTTATTTCCGTTGTCTCATTTGGAGGAAGTATCAAAACCAGCTTGTCTTTACGAAATAGCTTTGCTTCAAATATAGGTTCATTTGACAGGATACTTACAAAACCAATATGGATCTTTCTGTTCTTTAAGTCTTCCAATATCTCTCCTGAAGCAGCTATTTTTAGGTCAACCCTTATCTGAGGATACTTTGCTTTGAATCTCTTCAATAACTCTGGCAATATATATTCTCCCGGCAGCGTGCCGGCGCCTAAACACAAGCAGCCTTTGTGTAATCCTTTCAACTCATCCATATCCTCAATAGCTCTATCATATGCTGCAAGTATATCTTTTGCTGTGGTATAAAATATTTTCCCTGCGTCAGTTAATATGATTTCTTTGTCCTTGCGTTCAACAAGTTTTGCCTGTAAGCTGTCTTCCAAATTCTTGATTTGAATGCTCAGTGCAGGTTGTGACTGGTACAATGCTTCCGCCGCTTTTGTAAAATTTTTTCTTTCGGCCACCGTGACAAATGCCTTTAAATGCTTCAGACCAATCATTTTATTTACTCCTAATACTTTTTGCTTCATTATAGCATAGGATAAATTTATTTATTTTATACAAAGGAATTTATGTTTTAGAATAGAAAAGTATTTGCTATATACAAACGAAACAGGTGATATCTCATGATCGAAGCCGATCGTCTGGCTAGACTCCAGCCGGGAATCTTTTCGGAAATAAATCTACAAATCAGGGAAAGCTCAGGACGAGGACACGAAATAATCGACCTGAGTGTTGGCAGCCCGGATATGCCTCCGCCAAAACATGTCAAACAAGTGCTGATCGATTCTGTTGCAGAAGACTCCAATTATGGTTATACTCTGACCGAGGGGATACAAGAGCTTAAGCTTGCTGTCGCCTCATGGTATGCAAAAAAATACTCCGTAAATCCGGACCCCGACAAAGAAATCCTTTCTTTAATGGGTTCACAGGATGGCTTATCCCACCTGTTTTTAGCGCTCATTAACGATGGCGAGACCGTTCTTGTTCCTGACCCAGGTTATCCTATATATTTTGCCGGTCCGCTTTTGGCTGGGGCAGTTCTTTATAAAATGCCACTTTTGGCCAGTAATGATTTTCTGCCTGACTTTGCTGCCATCCCTACCGAAGTGTGCAAAAAAGCACGGATCATGATCCTGAACTATCCGAGCAACCCTCACGCTGCTACAGCTTCAATGGGTTTTTTTCAACAAGCGGTCGATTTTGCAAAGGAATATGACATAAAGATTTGTCATGATTTTGCCTATTCTGAATTGTCTTATGACGGTTTTAAAAATACCAGTTTCCTTCAAGTTCAAGGATCATTTGATGTTGGCGTTGAATTCCATTCGATATCAAAGACATTTAACCTAGCCGGGTGTCGTCTGGGATTTGTTGTGGGAAATGCAGAAATGATCGATGCCTTGCGTAAACTAAAAAGTAATATCGACTATGGTATTTTTCGTCCTGTGCAGCTGGCAGCTGTCGCTGCGTTGAATGGTTCGGAAGAATGCGTAACAAAAAACGCTATGGCCTATCAAGCTCGCCGTGATGTTTTGATCGATGTTTTGGCTAAATACGGTTGGTCAATTCCTAAACCAATGGCATCAATGTTTATTTGGGCAAAAATACCTGAAGGTTTCTCTTCTTCCTCGTCCTTCTGCCGTGAATTGTTGCAGGAAACCGGTGTAGCTATCGTTCCAGGCAATGCATTCGGTGAACATGGTGAGGGTTATGTCCGCATCGGTCTTGTTAAAGATGCATCCACCCTTTATGAAGCCGGAAAACGCGTTGGCCTTTTTCTTTTGAAATATAAAACGGGGGCATAGTATATGTCAAAAGAAACTGATTTATCATTGATCCACGACTCTTCACTGCGCCATAAAATTTTAAAGTACATCAAGGCACAGATAATAACTGGTGTCTACAAACCTGGTGAGAGTTTGGTTGAATCTAAGCTAGCCGAAGAACTTGGCGTCAGTCGCACTCCTATTCGCGAGGCCGTCCGTTTACTAGAACAGGAAGGCCTTTTGGAGGCTACACCAAATAAAGGAGCGGTTGTCGTAGGTATATCAAGCAAGGATGTCCAAGACATATATGATATACGCCAGCTGGTCGAAGGTCTTGCAGCTCGCTGGGCAGCAGAACGCATCAGCGATAGTGAAAAGAAGGAACTGCAGAAGCTTTTTGACCTTATGGAGTTTTACGCAAAACGCGGAGATTTTGACGAAGTAGCAAACCTTGATAATCAATTCCACCATATAATTTATGAAGCATCCGGCAGCAAGATACTTAATCTCACGCTCAGCAATCTTCACCAATATATTCAACTTGCACGAATGGAATCGCTGCAAATACCTGCCCGCCTTGACAAAACTCTTTGTGAACATCGCGCTATACTTCAGAGTCTGCTTGAAAATAAAGCGAACGAGGCAGAGCAAGCTGTTTCCGACCATGTGCGGAAGGCGTATTTAAACATTAAAAAAAGGATGGAAGATAAAAAAGACTCGTGACCCAAAGGTCACGAGTCTTTTATTTCTGATAACTTATGACTTCCAGCAACGCAGCTTTTGCACTTTCAATGTGCTCTTTCGCCGCTTTCCGTGCCGCCTCCGAATCACGATTGATTATTGCTTCAATTACTTTATTATGCTCTTCATGAGCAAATTTCATTCTTCCCGGTACAGCCAATGTTGTTGTTCTAAATCTCTGTACCTGTTCCCGCAAGTCTTTGACCATTGCTAACAATCTCTTGTTTTTTGATGCTTTGAAAATCAATTCGTGTAATTTCGTATCCTCTTCAATAGTTTTTATTAGATCGCTGCTTCCAAAAATATCAGCCTCATATTCCATTGCAGCCCTTAATTCATTGATGTCTTCGTCGGTCGCTCTTAAAGCAGCCAAACTGGCCGCCAAAGACTCCAGCTCGGATCTTATCTCAAATACTTCGTTAATATCTTTACTGGATAAACCAGCTACATAAGCACCTTTGCGCGGCTGAATTGTTACATAGCCTTCCATTTCCAATCTTCGAATGGCTTCTCTGACGGGAGTCCGGCTCACGCCTATTTCATCAGCCAAATCAGTATCCCGAAGTCTCTCTCCTGGCTTCAGATCCTGGTTGACGATAGCATCCCGCAGCGACTCATAAACCATTTCACCCAAGGGCCTAAATGAATCGAGCTTTATCTTCAGGGAAGTTCTTTCTTCCAAGGATATCTCCTCCAATCTTGCTTTGATATCTTCTAAATAATAATTTCCATGCGCAACATAATTCAACGTTCTTTTAACCAAGACTTGCACTTGGGCAAGCTCATCCTAATTATAAATGAATACTAATATAAAAACAAATTTGTAACAATTACTACTTCTTTAGCATAATTATTATATCTTTCTATATTCTTTTTTAAATATTTATATTTCTTAAATTCTTGTCTTTACATATTTATCATATTTTCATCAAATTAAATTTACATAATTTCATATACTCCATTTAATATAGTCCGTTCATGATAATAATAAGGGGACCATAAAGGTCTCCTTATTATTATCATGATAGTCTTGAAATTAATATATCCAAGTCAATATATTCTATATCCGCTGCCTTACCGCTTTGTCCGGCATCTCCGCTAATGCTGATCTCCGACTTTAGAGGGACCTTTCCCAGTAAAGGTATTTCTAGTTCATCAGCTAATATTTCTGCCTTCCCTTCACCAAACGGATGGAATATCCGTTCGCATTCTGCACATTCAAAATAGCTCATGTTTTCAATTATCCCTAAAATAGGAACGTCCATTTTGCGAGTCATCTTGACCGCTTTTTTGACCACCATAACAGCCAGATCCTGAGGAGAAGTCACTATAACCGCACCGCTGAGAGGTAATGCCTGCATTACCGTTAACGGAGCATCTCCAGTACCGGGTGGTAAATCTACGATCAAAAAATCCAGATCTCCCCATATTACCTCCTCCCAAAACTGCTTTATTACCCCGGAAATCACTGGCCCTCTCCAAATAACCGGTTCATCTTCGTTTTCCAGCAGTAAATTGATCGACATTATCTCAATTCCCTCATCACTGGTTAGAGGCAGCAGCCCAAATTCAGTGACCTGTGGATCACCCTTGGTCCCAAAGAGCTTAGGGATACTTGGACCGGTTATGTCTGCATCAAGTATCCCCACTTTATAACCTTTGTTGTTTAAACCTGAGGCAAGCATTGCGGTGACAGTCGATTTTCCGACTCCCCCTTTACCGCTTACCACGGCAATCACATGCTTGATATCATTCAATTCGGATGCTTTAGGCTGGTTTCCTGCCGCACAATTACTATTTCCCATTTCAGCACAGCCGCTGCACATTCCGTTACATTCAGTCATCTATTGACCACCTCCATTGATATGTCTAAGAAAGCTTCCATTTTTAAATATTTCAGATAAAAACTCATTTCATATGCTTATTAATTCTTTCCTCTGACCAACCTAAGACATTTTTCAATATTTCTCGCGTGTGTTCTCCTAAGATAGGAGATGGTTTGCTCACTTCTCCCGGTGTAAGTGAAAGTTTGATGGGGTTCCCAGCCACTCTTATTTTTCCTGCCTTGGAGTGTTCCAATTCAACAATCATATCCCGAGCATTGATCTGCGGATCATTCACAACTTTATCGACCGTATTTATTACTCCAACCGGGTGTCCTGCTTCATTTAACAAGTCTACCCACTGATCTGTTGTCTTCGTTTTTGTTATCGAAGCAATGATCTCTTCCAATTCATCCACATGTTCAATCCTGTCTTTGTTTGTTTTGAAGCGAGGGTCATTCCGAAAATCATCCATGCCTAAAACACGGCAAAATTTCTCCCACAATGCATCATTTCCACACGGTATGATAACATAGTAATCTTTGGTCGGGAATCCTTGGAACGGGGCAATTGATGGATGGCGCGTACCTATGGGCCCGGGTACCTTCCCGGTCACTTCATAACGGGCTATAGCATTTTCAAGAATTGCGACTTGGGAATCAAGCATAGCCACATCGACTTTTTGACCTAAGCCAGTTTTATTGCGGACATTTAAGGCCAATAGAATACCAATTGTTCCAAAAAGAGCTGCAGTAATGTCTCCGATAGAAGTTCCGACTCTTACCGGCGGTCCTCCGGGCTCCCCGGTTATGCTCATCAATCCGCTCATGGCTTGAGCGAGCATATCATATGCTGCTCTCTTGCTGTAAGGCCCAGTGTGCCCAAATCCTGATATGCCGGCGTAAATGATTTTCGGATTGGCAAGCTTAATATCTTCATATCCCATACCCAATTTTTCCATTGTTCCTGGCCTGAAATTTTCGACTATAATATCTGATTCTTTAATTAACTCCCAAAATATTTTCATGTCCTCTTCTTTTTTAAAATCCAGAACCACGCTTTTTTTACCGCGATTTATACTCATGAAATAAGCGCTTTCTTCTCCGATAAAAGGGGAAAAGGCACGAGCATCGTCACCTTCGCCCGGTCTTTCAATTTTTACTATTTCTGCTCCCATGTCCGCCAATAACATTGTACAATAGGGTCCAGCCAAGACTCTGCTTAAATCCAGGACACGAATCCCTTCCAAAGGTTTCATCAGGTATTACCTCCTCAAAGTTGAATGCTTGATTTAAACTAATTACAAAATTAAGTATACCATTATTGATGAGCTTTGCTTCATAAGTTAAGACAAGTTAATCAGATTAAAACAAATAAACAATAGAGGTTATTCTTTATTATTGTAAGCTCTATTGTTCACTCATTTTATTTTTTTTATACCATGCCAATGCCTTTATTATAAGAATATCGCTAATTAGAAGAGCTACGAAAAGATAAATCCCCAAATCCTTAAGGTAACGCTCCTGAACAGTTTTTTTAAGCAGCAAAACAATTAATGCCTGAATACAAAAAAACGTAACGATTTCTTTCCAATTTTCGAACACATCATTGATCATATTTTCAAAACCGGCGATTTTTATCAAAGGCTTTTTCGTTTGTGTTTTTGGAGGATTTGATTCTACGGTAAAAAGTCTATAGTTATTATTGTTTATTATAATTGGTACTGGCAGTTTTTCTGTGTTTTTGATAATAAATGAAAATTTTTTCGCCGCAACCCTTAAATCAATGTCATTATCCTTATCAAATTCGTTATGCCAGTACTCTTCTAATTCTCGGAAAAGGCTGCTTCCTTTTATTTCTATATTCTTTTTTAGATAGTTCATGATCTGCAGTATCATCCCTTTTTTGCTATCAATTCTTTCATGATGTTCAAGCAAAGGGATGTAAACAAGATATATTTGTTTTTGTTTTAAATCATAAAACATGAGATCAATATCCAGTATAAATCCATCAGCTGGCAATAAAAGTTCTCCAGCTTCTTGGATTATATCCTCAATCGCTTCAAATAATCTTAATAAATCTGCAACTGTTCCCATCTGTTCAAGAATAATATTTACGGGTTCTAATCCTTCATAAAAGATATGTAATTCGATTCTTCCGTTTAATACTATTTTCTTGATCTTCAATATCCCGGGAATATGATTATGTTCAAGCATTTTTAAACGATAGTCAATGATTTGAGCATTTTCTGGGAAACGAAAAATTATTTTTCCCTTTGCCTCGAACTTATTATATTGGATCATTCTATGCTGCACTTCTATCTCCTACAACCCAGGCGGACAACATATTTTACAGGCTTGATATTTCTTTTCAGCCTCTTCAAGCAATATAGGCATCCTGCTTTTGCGCAAATAACGGCATCCGCTGAGATGGTATTTTTCCCCTGTTTTTGTTATATAAACAACTGCCATCTTTTGTTCAGCATTTTTATAAAAAAATTTTTTTCGTTATTATCCGTATAATTACCATTACTACCGTTCAGCCAGGCTTTTTCAACTGAAGCTTTTGTATTTCTATTGTTTTATTGCCAATAAAAGGTAGCGTGATATTCATGCTGCAGCTGGCTTTCAGAACTACATCATCCGTCCTGAAATGTTTTTCATCAGGCATTTTCATTAGCAGCTTTATTAAGCACTTTCGGTAGTGATCATTTTTTTAGGAAGCTGTATAAAGCATATATTAAGATCCTTTCTTTTTAGTACTCCGTCTTCAAGATGTTTCTGCATAAGCATATTTGCCCACTTGCGGCCACCGTTTTCCAGCAATGATCTCATAGTCTTTTTATAGTTTTGTGTATCGTCCGGATCACGCTGCATTAAACCATCTGCTTTATTTTCTTCTTCGAGTAGTGACAGAGGATATGCGTAGGCTGCTATTTCTTTGCCTGTTTCTTTTATGACGTGGTTTAGAGCGCTTTGTATACATATTGCCTGCAACGCGTAAAGAAACAGTAATGTAATAAACAAGAATACCGGTAACACGACCGCAAATTCTATTGTAAATGATCCTGATTCACTGCCTTTTTTTCTTGTCATCCTATTCATGATTGTTTGACTTTTCTTTGTTGCATCAATATTCCATATGTTTTTGAGAGCTTATTTCAATTTTTCTCGATCCGGGGACAAACCAAAGATCGATTGTTGCTGAAACTTCCGCGGTATATGATTCAAAATAATCCACTAGGCTAAATCCTTCCTCGTGATTTCTTCTTATACTAGATTGTATTAGTTCTCTAGCCCTGTTTAATTGCACTTCCTCCGCTTGGATAAGCAAGAATACTCGTAAATAATCACTATAACTCAAAGAAATACATTCTTTAGCCGGTAAAAATTGTACTTTTTCCCTTCGTAAATATCAGCAGTTTCATTATTTGCTTTGCTGATACCTATAAAAACCGCCTGTGCCAAACGGATCGCTGGAGAAGCGGCTTCCGATTTGATGAAATTTTCTGCGCTGTTGACCGCGAAACGTATAAGCCAAATGCGGCTGAATACTTCAAGAATATTTTCTTTCTCTGACAAATTTCCACATAATATATATTCAATTTCTCCTAATTCAAAATAATGCTCCCGCTTTGTTGATGAGGTTATATAAGTGTACTTATCCAGAATATATTCGGCGATGGATATTTTCTCCCAGCCTTTCCCGGTTAAGTTGCTGATGTTTTTCTTAAGAGTATTTATTTGTTCCGAAATGATCGATCCCTGCTCTTGTGTTTTTCGCAAAGATAATACTATCATTTCCTTTTCGAGCAATTCTTTATCAATTTTGTAAATAGAACTTTTTGTCTGCTTTTCTTCTATTTGTATTTGCTCTTGGACACAAAGGTTTTTATAGATCAAATCTTGTTCATTCATATTTTTGTAATTAATTCATTCTTTAGACACCTTTAACACATCAGCAATTTTTTCGCAAAATGATTGTTCTTCATCTGAAGAATATTCTTCCTGAGAATAATTCGAATCCATCTCACCATCTAAAATGCTCAGGTAATTTTCATCCAATAAAGATGAGGCATCTCTCAACTGTAATTATTATTTTTTCCGCCGCGTTCAAAATTTTTTGCATGCAACGTATAATTTGTTTTTTAAATACCTTATTTTCAGTAATACTTGAATTTTGATCAGGAAAAATTTTCACATGCAAATCTGTAAAGTTAATAAATCTGATTTTTTCATTTTCTGGGTAAAGATTAAGTCTCAAATAATGCTCGATTAAGGCTTTTTCGTTATTATTTGCATATAAGCCATATTCTGCCGACATGACCTCGTGACAAGACGCAAATGATGATCTAAGTGCTGTTTCAAGAGATTCTCCTAATTCTTGGTAAGCAGCAAATATTCTGGCTATATCCAGCAACACTCCCGAAAATATCACAAGTGCAAAAAGCACAATAAGCAAAAAGACGGTAACAGAACCTGCTTCACCTCTTAATGATCTCAAAATTCTTTGCTCCGGATTTTTTTATTCAAAATTTCAAGTGTTAAGTCTATGTTTTGAATATATTCCAAAGGTTTGGACAATACTGAAATGCTCGAAGAGTTTATCACAAATTTATCTTGTCCAAATACTGCTGCTCCAAGTTTACCAAAAGGAATCAAAATATCCATTGAAAAGCAAGTTTTCACCGTCTGATCAATGAACCCATTTTCTGTTTCAATCAAGACCTTTGTTTCATTAGGATAAATAAACATCCTTTCTATTTTATTATCAATAATATAATCATGGCATGAAACATTCTTTGTTTCAGGAAATACACTCTTATTTTGCTCGAGAAATATTTCAGTCTCTAATATCACCTCTGTATTGATCTTTTCTTGCCTTTTGACCATACTTGCGGCTTCGCAGGCATTTTGAATCGAAATGAAATTTAGCATGTTTTTATTGTGTAAAATACTATAAGCAAAGAGTGTACAACAAAAGCAGATAAAAAACATCGTGAATACTATAGTAAGCTCAACAGTTACACTTCCTTCTTCTTCGCTACACTTAAGACTTACGTTCATTACATTGAGCCAAGCGGATTTTGTTTTACACTGCCAAGCTCGTCTCCAAATATATTAGTCATTATTGTATGCACAAAATCAAAAATATAGTGACGAAATATTAAAGCTATACCTACAAGAACTGCTAATATTATAACCATTTCTACAGTTCCAAGCCCCTTCTCGTTATCGATATTTCTTTTTATCCAGAAATACATTTTTTCACCTCCTATTTATCCTAAACCGTAGTTTTTTATTGAAATAACCGCTGGAGCCACTGCGATAATAAAAACCGCAATAAGAATTATGACCAGAGGTAGAATCATTTTCGTTGAGGCCTCTTCTCCCGCTCTTTTTACCTCCGCCTTCCTGTTTTCCCAACACTCTGTCGACTGGATACGGAGTATTGGCAATAGTTCTGCATTACCTTTCCTAATGTTTTGTAATATTGCCGTAATAAATTTGTTAGCTTCCGCTGTTCTGCATTTCTTCGCAAAGCTCTCATAGGCTTGGACAATAGGTTTCCCTGATTGTATTTCCGTCAGGCAAACATAGATTTCCCTGTAAAGAGGTGACTCTTTCCCTCTGCCACAGGCTATTTTCTCCCAGGCTACTATTGTTGGGATGCCCGTACTGAGAAGTAATACCATTTTATTCATAAATTCGGGGAATCCTCTTCTTATAGAATTGCGTCTGCGCTTAACACTGTTCATAATTTCAACATCCGGTGCGATGAAGAGTGTAATACATATACCTACTCCAAAAAATATCGTTGCTAAATCCAAGTGACCATAAATCAGTAAACATAGCGTAAATAGGATCAAGCCGAAAATACCGTAAATTATGCGAAAAGCATTGTGGATCAAAAGTTGTTGATTTACATCATTTTTCCCTGATAGTTCCAACAAATAACACCTTAAATGCTTGTTGATATATATTTTTTTATTTAAACCGATCCTTTTTTCCAGATAAATTCCTAGCGGCAATAATTTCACCAGTGAGTAAGCCTCATAGTTTGTATTTGGCTTGATTTGGCAAAACTCTTTTGTATATTCCGAATATTTCATACCTCTATATCCATGATTTTTCGGGCAATTTGCCACGCGGCGATAAGCAAAACAAGCGCGGTCGTCATTGCTATAAGCCCTGCTTCAGTTTCAAATACAGGTTTCATATAACCTCCTGCACAATAAGTGAAAATGCCTATTAAAAAAATGGGCATGACACTTAGAACTTTGTATTCAAGTTTGCGTTGCGCAAGAACAATCATTATTTCTTCCTTGATACGCAGCTTCTCCCCGATTATTCCCGCAGCATTTATTATTATTTCGACCATATCACCTCCGTTTCTTTTGCCTGTAATAAAAGCCTCAGCAAAATTGCGGATATCTTCTGATAAACTTCTTTGAGCAAAATCTTCTAAGCTCTCTTCGATTGGAACATTCATTTCAATTTGTGTTTTTATGATCATAAATTCTCTTATTATGTCCGTTTCAGGGTCAGGATATATCATACATAATTCTTGGGCTGCCTCTTTAAAGGCATTTTCAACAGATTTACCTGCAGATACAGAAGCAGAGATCGTGTATAACGCATCCCGGAATTGCATATTCAGTTGGTGATTTCTCACATCTAGTAAACTTCTGCATTTTATTTTCGGGTAAAATACAGCAGTTATTGAAAATATCGCTGCGATCTTTGTATTATGATAAAACAAGTAACCAAGACCAAAAAGAAAAACAGCGGCTTCTGTTAAGTAAAGTGCCTTGGCTTTTTTCCCCATTATGTATACACTATAGTCTTTTTTGAAATTTTCTTTTTGCTTCAAATGATTCTTGCCAAAATGCTTCTCAAACAAAATCTTTATAAATATTATCAGTATCGACAAAATAGCTGCGCAAAAAACTATTGTGATCATCTTTTATAAAGGCACTCTGATCCCGGCCATCTTGAATTTCAATGTATTAATCACTCTGTTTTCTGTTCTTGATAGTTCACCGCATAATGATCCCTCAACAGACTCATCGTTTTCTCTAAATATGAACAGCGGATTTAATTCTATTTCTCCTTCTTTAAGATTTAGTAGTTCGCTGATTTCAATTACCCTCCTCGATTTATCACGTAATCTTGCCAAATGAACAATTATGTCTAATGCAGAGGAAATCTGATGTCTTATTGCTGTTAATGGTAATGATGCACCAATCAATGCCATCGTTTCCAGCCTGCGAAGCATATCTGATGCGGAATTTGCATGACCTGTCGAAAATGAACCAGCATGTCCGGTATTCATTGCCTGAAGCATATCCAGTGCTTCCGCTCCACGAACCTCTCCGACTATGATCCGATCAGGTCTCAAGCGTAAAGACATTTTTATCAGATCTCTTGTATTGATATCACCCTTGCCCTGAGAATTAGCACTTCTGGTTTCAGTGCTGACAACATTTTTTATTTTTTCAAGATTAAGTTCTGCGGAATCCTCAATTGTGACGACCCTTTCATCTTGTGCTATTTCCGCTGCTAGAGCATTTAAAAATGTGGTTTTCCCTGAACCAGTGCCTCCACAAATGAATATGTTATACCTTGCCTTGACCATCTTGCTCAGAACATCTGCTGCTTCGGCACTTAAGGTATTTTTGTCAACAAGCTCACTAAGTTCAAGCGGATGTGCAGGAAATTTTCTAATAGACATTATCGGTCCGGATAATGAGATCGGAGGGAGTATAACGCTGACTCGAGAACCATCTGGTAATCGTGCATCAACAAGCGGTGATGTTTCATTTACTGTTCGGTTAACTTTTGATACGATCCCCTGGATCATATCTTCTAGTTTTTCTTCGCTTTCAACCTGGATGTCTGTCTCTGAAATACTACCTGCTCTTTCAACAAAGATGCGTTTAGTTCCATTGACCATTATTTCTGTTATTTCTTCATCGTCGATTAATGGCTGAAGAACACCCAGTCTGCGCATATCATTAAATATGATTTTTATTAACGCTCTTTTTTCATGAACACTCAAATACAAATTTTTTGATTTATCAAGAACGATCTTGGTTATTAGCTCCTCGATCTGCTGATCTGAACTCTCATTTCGGAAATCAACACTTTCGCTGATCATCGTTTTTAACTCGGCAACAATATTGCCATCAAAGACTTCAGTCAACACCGATAAATATCCCTGCAAATTTCATAGACTGATGTGCCAAAAGATCCTTCCAATATCGCAGGCTTAATATCTTTATCTTTTTGGGGTAAATTTTCTTGATATGATATGGTGTAAAAAGTTTTTGCGGACAACATATCACTTTTAGGTGTTTCGTTCATGCTTTTTCTTTTATTGTTAATAAGTTTGATTTTATGCGCTAATTTGATTTTTCTATTTTCTTCGATCGACAAAAACTCTTTCAGGAGTATTTCTGTTTTCCTTTGGCTAATATAATCATCTCCATATATTAAAAATATATCGTCACAGAGTGGCAATAAAGACATATGCCTTTTACTAAATCCAGCTGAAAAATCTATTGCTATAAACCTATACCCACATTGATTTAGCAGATTTAGCAGAAATATGTTCCCCTCGCATTTAAAATCACATTGCAAATCGATAAGATGTTCTGGACTTTTAAAATAATTCACCTTACTCACTGGGTCTTCTGTTATAGCTTGTTTGATTTTCTCCGGGACCCACAACTCCTTTTCCCCACTGAGATAATAGAAAATATCGGCACTGCTCTTGTCTGATCTGCCAGAAAAAAACATTTCAGGAGTAGGGACATTTTCCATGTTTAAATAAAATGTTCTTCTTCCCTCTAATGAAGCTTGAAGGCTCAATCCGACAGCTAATGTCGTCTTGCCTGTCCCACCCGCTCCAGAACAAAATGCAGCTGATTTAAAGGCTGTATCATCAATACTATTTGGAGATGTTTCAGACAAGCTATATGGTAGATACAGAAAAATTTTTGCCAATATCTCACTTGGTTTGCCGTATTTAAAGATACATTCTCTTCCTTTTACAGCCGTATATTTTTCTTCAGCTAAAATAAGCAGAAAGTCTTGTGTGTTCTGCCAATCCTTTTCCACAAATATTTTTTCATTGATTAGGATTATTCTTTTATGCCTTTCACAATTTTTGTATTCAATAAAATCATTTATGTCATAAATAACCGAAACGTCGATCCCAAACTTGCTATTTATGGAAATGTAGTCTGCAATGCTTCTACAGTAATTGACATCTTCATCGATTATAATTATCCTGATTCTATTCTCCACCTAACATTATGTTCTATTTATGTTAATTATTACTATTATGGTAAATTATACCATAAATAAACCGGTTGTCCAATCCTTAAATTGGCTAACCGGTTTATTTATGTTTGTTTATTTAATTAATTATCATATTTCTTTATTATCGTTTATTCTATTTCTATCGTCCTGCCAATTCTACTTGCCAGGTAGGCTACCATAGCTCCTTCTTCAGTTATTAAAGCGTTAGCATAAGCAAGCTTCATTGTCTTCCCAACAGCTATGATACCATGATTACTCAAAAGAGCCACATCGCTCTTTTTAAGAGCCTTCGCAGCTGCTTGAGCCAATAAATCAGAGCCTGGCTCAAAGTAAGGCACCTTGGGGATGCTCTTTCCTGTTCTGCTCGCAAGTTCGGCTACCAATACAGGTAATTCCTCAGCCGTACATGCCCAAGCAGTTGCGTATGTAGAATGTGTATGGCATATTGCCAATGAATCTTGTCGAGACTTGTATATCTCTATATGCATAGCTTTTTCTATAGAAGGTTTATGCTTCCCTGCTATTTCGTTTCCTTCAATATCAATTACAGCAATATCCTCTGGATATAATTCACTGTAATCAATGCCACTTGGCGTGATACAGATATATCCTGTTTTGGGATCATATACGCTGAAATTACCGAAGGATAACCTGACAAGTCCTTCTGCCAAGGCTTTTTTTGCCGTGATTAAAACTATTTCACGTTCTTCTGATAATATCATCTATCATCACCGTCATTTCAGTTCGCCATTTATACCAATAATAATTTCTTGATAAGGAACGATCATCCTGCTATTCAGCATAGCTTCTTTTACCGCTTCAATAATTCCTTGGCAGCAAGGCACTTCCATTCTCACTGCAGTTATGCTTCTGATATTATTATTACTGATTATTTCTGTTAATTTTTCTTTACAATAATCATACGCTTCTTGTTTTGTACAAGCTATAATCGCAACTTTTCCTTTAATAAAATCATTATGGAAGTCTGCATAGGCATAGGCTGTACAATCAGCCGCGATCAATAAATCAGCCCCCTGGAAATAACCTGCAGCAGGGTTGGCAAGCCGCAGTTGTATCGGCCAGTTTCTGAGTTCAGAAATCAATTTGCTTCTATTCTTCTTGCTTTCGGTTTCTTTTTCCTGTGCCGCAATTTCCATAGATGAGCCTCGCGGTATTTCCCGGCAGTAATCACAGGATATTATAGTTTCCTTTTGAACATTATTGATCACTTCATTATTTGAAACCATTTTTTTGACAGCTTCTTCATCATAAGCTTCTGCTTCTCGTTCAATTATTTCTATAGCTCCGGTTGGGCATACAGGCAAACAATCTCCTAAACCATCACAATATTTGTCACTGATCAAGCGTGCTCTTCCCTCAACCATAACAATAGCTCCCTCATGGCAGGCACGAGCACATAAGCCGCAGCCGTTGCATTTTTCTTCATTTATTTTTATGATTTTTCTTTTCATTAATTATTCCTCCTAACGTCTTTATTTCATTTTAGCATAAATATATTTTATAATCGTAACATATGTTACGTATTGTTCATAATGGCAATTTTTTATATGCCACATTAATCTTGACAGAAAAGTAAAAAATGGTTTAGCCTATATACTTAGATAGTAAATAGGTTTTTTAATAAAGTTAGGAGTGTAAGCTATGTCAAAAGCAAACGTTTATGATATTCTGCAGGCGCGAGGTTATATTGAGCAGGCAACTCATGAAGAAGAAATACGAAGGCTTCTTGGGAGCGAGCCTGTAACCTTTTATATTGGTTTTGATCCCACGGCGGACAGCCTCCATGTTGGCCACTTTATCCAAGTTATGGTCATGATGCATATGCAGC
>JAXGPE010000008.1:0-58011 GCA_040767105.1 Peptococcaceae bacterium
TCCCGGAACAGCATTCGGTTCCTGCGGTGAAGGATTTGTCAGGGCCTGCTATGCTTCATCACTTGAACAAATTAATGAAGCGATTTCCAGAATAACCCGATTTATTTCTTCCCACGTGCCATCAACCTTGCCTGAGGAATCCTGCGTAAAATAAATGCAAAAAGCGGAGCAAATAGTGCTCCCACACCCAATATTAAGAACGGCAGACCCCATTCGGTTGCAAATACTGGATTGACGCTGCCGTTTTTATATTCAAGAATTTTCCCAAAACAAATCGGCGAGACAATGGTCATTGTATATCCAATGGCAGACTGTACGGCTAGTGCTGTTGTCCTGATTTTAGGAGCGATCATATCCGTTAAGCCAGCCTTATATATGGCCGAATCAGCGATAACCCAAAAACCGATCCAAAAGGCAACCAATGTCACGGCGATAAGCGAACTGCCCAATAAATATCCGAATATGAACTCAGCACTCAAACTGCAGAAAGCGGCAATAATTATCGCTTTTGTTCTTCCGATCCTGTCGGCGACCATGCCCCAAAGATATACTGCGGGTACTCCAAGCATTATAATGAATGCTGCCAGCTGACCTCCAAGAGCAACAGCTGCCTGCTCGTTATATCCTACACTGTGTGCGGCTGCTACCATAAACGGCCCTATCCAACCCCAGAAAGCATACAGCTCCCACATATGACCCATGTATGAAGACGTTATAATTGCCGGGCCACAATATCCTCCCTCCGGCGCTGGTTTGATTTCGTTAGGATCGCGATCTGAAAGAGTATGCATTTTAGATTCGTCTTGATTAACCTGATCGTCTTCGTTTTCTTCAGATGAAGGCTTGTTTTCTACAAAAAAGAATAATATAAATGCGGCCAAGAATACAGGGAGCGAAGTCCATAGAACGCCCGTTCTCCAACCGTAAATACTTGCCAGCGGAGAGGCGATGAAATACCCTCCTGCATAGGCTGCTGTCAGTGCTCCAGTATAAGCGCCAATAGCCATCCCCCTCTCCTTAGAACTAAACCAATTCGATAGCAGGGAAACTCCCGGCGCATATATGGCTCCCGCGGATAATCCAGTGATAAGTCTTAAAATCAAAATACTTTTAAACCCTTGAGCAAGCCATATAAATGATGTTGAAAATATTCCGGTCAACAATGTGGCAACAGCCAAGACTTTGTTTTCACCTATTTTGTCGGAAAGCCACCCTGTTATTAATACTATGATTATATAGCCAAATTGTATTGAAGCCAAAATGATCCCAATTTCTCCTGATGACAATGTAAATTCCTCTGCGATATACTTTAAAACCGCGGAAAAATTATACCATGGCAAGTAGCCTAGCAGCATCGACAAGCACATGAATATTAGTATCTTCTTCTTTTTCTGCATCATTTTATCTCCAGAGAGCATATTTTATAACCCGGAATTACACATTTACATGTATATATTGTATATCAGCTCACTAAATAATCAAATATGCTAGCAACTCGAAATTTCACAGATAATTCTTCCTTGCTATTATTAAGAGAACATAATAATATATGTAGGTGAATTAATTGAGGGGGCATTTTATTTTGAAATCTGAATTTATAAGAAATATTGCAATTATTGCTCATGTCGATCACGGCAAAACAACACTAGTTGATAAATTGCTTATCCAGGCAGGAGCTTTCCGTGAAAATGAGCAAGTCAAAGAACGCATGATGGACTCAAATGATTTGGAACGAGAAAAAGGTATTACAATTTTAGCCAAAAACACTTCTATTCAATACGGAGATTACCGTATAAACATTGTAGATACTCCCGGACACGCAGATTTCGGTGGGGAAGTTGAACGCATAATGAAGATGGTTGATGGAGTATTATTACTGGTTGACGCCCTAGAGGGCTGCATGCCGCAAACTCGATTTGTCCTGCGTAAAGCTTTAGAGCAAAAAGTTATGCCTATTGTTGTCATAAACAAAATGGATCGTGAAAATGCCCGGCCATCGATTGTGCTTGACCAGGTGCTTGATTTATTCATTGAATTAGGCGCACCTGAAGATATCTTAGATTTTCCGGTTGTTTACTCTTCGGCAATGAAAGGTTGGGCATCTTTATCAGATCAATTGCCGGGATCAAATTTAAAGCCTTTGTTTGATACTATCATTGAGCATGTACCTGCGCCTAAAGGTTTTTCCCATGGCCCTTTACAGTTTCAAGTTACCTTGCTTGATTATAACGATTATTTAGGTCGTATTGGTATAGGTAAAGTTCATCGCGGAACGATCAAAAATGGCGCCCAGGTTGTTTTGATACAGGATGGCGCCCAAACAGTAAATGCCCGTATTAGTAAATTGTTTGGTTTTTCCGGACTTGAACGTGTAAACATCGAAGAGGCTGAAGTTGGTGAAATAGTTGCAGTGGCTGGACTTGGAGCTATTAATGTTGGTGATACTATTTGCGATCCAGATTTTCCTGAAGCGTTGCCTTATTTAAAAATTGATGAGCCCACCATTCAAATGAGCTTTTTGGTCAACGATTCACCTTTCGCCGGAAGGGAAGGAGAACCTATAACTTCAAGAAAGCTTGGTGCCCGTTTATTTAAAGAAACCGAAACAGATGTTTCGCTTCGAGTTGAAGAAACAGACAAACCTGAGATATTTCTTGTTTCTGGCCGCGGGGAACTTCATCTTGCCATTCTTATAGAAAAAATGCGACGTGAAGGTATTGAGTTTCAGGTCTCCAAACCTCAGGTAATATATCGCAATATAGACGGAATATTACATGAACCCTTTGAATACCTCGTCGTTGAGACCCCCGAGGATTATACCGGAGCAGTCATGGAAAAACTCGGAGAGCGTCGGGGGAGTATCCTCAATATGTTGCCTCAAAATGGCCAGGTTCATTTGGAGTATTCGATCCCCGCACGTGGTTTGGTTGGTTTCCGGACGGAATTCATGACGGATACGCGTGGATACGGAACAATGAATCATGTGTTCGAGGACTACAAGCCCGCCAGAGAAGAACAAATAGGCAAACGGAAAAATGGCTCCCTAGTAGCTTGGGAAACAGGTGTGGCCAAAACTTACGGTATTATGTCCGTAGAAGAACGTGGAACAATGTTTATAACTCCAGGGACCGATGTCTATGAAGGCATGATCGTCGGAGAAAATAACCGCGAACAAGAAATAGTCGTCAATGTTTGTAAAGAAAAAGCCTTGACTAATATGCGCTCATCAAACAAAGACGATACCATCAAGCTTAAATCTCATCTACAGCTTAGCTTAGAGCAGTCTATAGAATATCTTGCTGACGATGATTTACTTGAAATCACACCTCTGCATTTAAGGCTACGAAAAAAATATCTTAAAAAAGCAGATCGGGAAAAGCATAACAAAAGCAGCCGTATGTAAAGGCTGCTTTTGTTATGTTAATTAGATTCTCTGTTATAACATTTTCGTCATCAGGTTCATTTCATCATTGTACATATTTTGTTAGAAAACTCTACAGGGTTTTCCAGAGGCAAGCCCTCTATTAGCAGAGCCTGATTATAAAGTAATTCTGTATAAAGATCCAATTGCTGCTTATCATTATCGTAGGCCTTGCGCAAAGCCTCCATTACTTCATGATTGACATTTACCTCAAGTATTTTTTCAGCTTTCATATTCAGTTTATTGGGCATTTGATTCAATATCTTTTCCATTTCGATCGACAGTTCTCCTTCGTTAGCCAGGCAAACGGGATGATTTTTCAATCTTTTGGAAGCTTTGACATCCTTAACTCTACCTTCCAACCTTTTCTTCATGTATTCAAACAGCTCTGTGTTTTCTTTCAAATTATCATCTTTTTTATCCTCATCAGGATCATCGATGCCCAAATCACTTCCCGAAACAGACTTGAATTCAATGTCTTCATAATTTGAGAGTATTTTTATGGCAAATTCATCAATATCATCAGTAAAAAACAAGATTTCATAGCCTTTTTCTGTGAGCATTTCTGTCTGTGGCATCATTTTTATTTGTTCGGCAGACTTTCCACAGGCATAGTAGATGTATTTTTGCCCCTCAGGCATTTTGTCTTTGTATTCTTTTAATGTTACCATGTGTTGTTCCTTTGAAGAGGCAAACAACAAGAGATCCTTCAATAAGTCTTTGTTTGCCCCATAGCCCTCATATATACCATATTTCAACTGTCTGCCAAAAGATTTATAAAAACTTTCGTATTTTTCTCGCTCGTTCTGCAGCATGTTTTCCAATTCATTTTTGATTTTGTTTTTTATGCTTTTGGCTATCAGGGCTAACTGCCTGTCGTGCTGTAACATCTCCCTCGAAATGTTTAAAGATAAGTCTTCAGAATCAACCAAACCTTTAACAAAACTAAAATGATCCGGCAATAAATCTGCGCAGCGATTCATTATTAAGACTCCATTTGAGTAAAGCTCAAGCCCTTTCTCATATTCTTTTGTATAATAATCAAACGGAGCATGTTCTGGAATATATAATACCGCATTATAACTAACCGTTCCTTCAACTTGTATATGGATACTTTTTAAGGGTTTATCAAAGCCATAATGTTTTTCGGAATAAAAATTATGGTAATCCTCTTCGGTCAATTCATTTTTATTCTTTTTCCAAATAGGAACCATACTGTTTATTACTTGACATTCATAATAGGTTTCGTATTCTTTATCACTGCCCTCTTTTAATTTTTGAGTGCTAACATTCATTTTTATTGGATAACGTATAAAATCTGAGTATTTTTTTATTAAATACCGAAGATGGTATTCATCCAAATAATCTTTATACGTTTCATTCTCAGTATCTTCTTTGATGTACAGGATCACGTCCGTTCCTGTAATATCCTTCTCTGTGCTTTCTATGCTGTAGCCTTCGGCACCTTTTGAATCCCAGCAAAACGCGTCCTCCTGCCCCAGAGCTTTTGATATAACAGTAACCCGATCTGCAACCATAAAGGCTGAATAAAAACCTACTCCAAATTGTCCGATCAAATCATATCCATCTTGAGAATCATTATTTTTTTTGAAATCCAACGAACCGCTGCGAGCAATGATCCCCAGGTTTTTATCTAAATCATCCTTGGTCATGCCAATGCCTGTATCAGATATCTTAAGTTGTCTTTTTTCTTTGTCTATACTTATATAAATATAATAATCGTCCTTGTTGAATTGAATGCTCTCGTCAGTCAATGCTTTATAGTATATTTTATCTATTGCATCGCTGGCATTTGAAATCAACTCTCTTAAAAATATTTCTTTATGCGTATAGACTGAATTTATCATAAGTTCCAGCATTCTTTTTGATTCGGCCTTAAATTGTTTTTTCACAAAAATTCGCTCCTCTCTGAGATTACCAAACTCTATTTTGTCGATACTTATTATTTATTAACATATTTCAATTTAGAATGTCAAGAATCATCTGCTTTTCTTTGATAACAACTATATAACTACAACGATTTTACATAAAAATAGGAGCAGCAGCTCCTATTTTTATGTTCATCAACATCTAGTTATAGATTATTAATCAACGATACTTTCCCGTAATTTTTATTTGCTTCAACGTATTCATGGGCTTTTTGTATTTCGTCAAAACCAAATTGCTTTTCGTCCTGCAAAATATTTAATTTTTCCTCTTCGATCAGGCGTACTATGTTCTTCAAAATTTTTCCTTGCCGCTCTCGCTCCCCTTGTACATTATAAAAAATAGGGGCAATAAATAGTAAAGCTCTTAGTGTTAATGCTTTCTGGTACATTGCCGAAAGATCAAGTGTAGTTCTGGCGTTGGTTGTACATATTTTCCCTTTTAATCTTGCCGCTGCCAAACTATTTAGTAAATTGTTCCCGCCGATCGTATCAAAAACAGTCGCAAAGCCTTCCCCTTGAGTATGTTTATCGACCGACATCTGAACGCTTTCTTCGTCCACAAGAATAGTATGATCTGCCCCTAAGCTAAGTGCAGTTTCAGCCTGTCTAGCCGATTTTACAGCACCGTATACCCTCGCACCTTGTAATTTAGCTAGTTGAACAGCCATAGATCCCACTGCGCCGGCTGCTCCATAGATCAATATTTTTTCTTCAGTCTCAATAATTGTATTCTCAAGTAATGCCTCCCAAGCTGTAATGGTAACCAAAGGATAAAGTGCGGCTTTAGCATGGGTAATGTTTTGAGGCTTACGCGCAATAAACGCTGCGTCTACAAGAATATACTCAGCCAATGCTCCCTGATAATGTCCGATTCCTCCCGCACTTCCAATGACTTCTTCGCCAATATTCCAATTTTTTATGTTTAAGCCAACTTTTACGATCTCCCCGGAAAAATCCGAGTTTAAAATGGCAGGAAAAGTCGGAGCGAAGGCTGGCGCAAGTCCTGCGCGTATCCTTGTCTCCAATGGGTTTATACTGCTTGCAGCAACTTTTACCAAGACATGATCAGGCTTGATAATAGGTATTTCCATCTCTACTTTTTCAAATACCTCTGGACCGCCGTATTTCCTTATTACCATAGCCTTCATTTGTTGATCCTCCTTTTTGTTTTATATGGTCACTATTTAATTTTATAGCTAATTAATATATCTTATTGATACAAATGTCTGTAAACTATTTTACATATTTCTTATTATTTTACATGTTTCTTATATTGAGGATCATTTTGTCATGGAATGTCAAAAACCACCCTTTCGAGTGGTCATCTTATTTATTGGTGCGGTCGAGAGGACTTGAACCTCCACAGCCTTGCGACCACTAGAACCTGAATCTAGCGCGTCTGCCAATTCCGCCACGACCGCATATAAAATAGGTTAACTATTTTTGTAGATTGGCTGGGGCGGCTGGACTCGAACCAACGCATGACGGAGTCAAAGTCCGTTGCCTTACCAACTTGGCTACGCCCCAGTATGGTGGAGGGAGAAGGATTCGAACCTTCGAAGGCATAGCCAGCAGATTTACAGTCTGCCCCCTTTGGCCGACTCGGGAATCCCTCCATAATTTCATGGAGCCGACGATGGGACTCGAACCCGCAACCTGCTGATTACAAGTCAGCTGCTCTGCCAATTGAGCTACGTCGGCGTATTAAATTAAAATGGCGGAGCTGACGAGAGTCGAACTCGCGATCTCCTGCGTGACAGGCAGGCATGTTAGGCCACTACACCACAGCTCCGTATATATTAAGTTAAGGTTTTGTTAAATGGTGACCCGGACGGGAATCGAACCCGTGTTACAGCCTTGAAAGGGCCGTGTCTTAACCGCTTGACCACCGGGCCATGTTAAATTGTTCTAATTGGTCGGGGCAGAGGGATTCGAACCCCCGACCCCCTGGTCCCAAACCAGGTGCGCTACCAAACTGCGCTATGCCCCGTTCTGACGTGGCGAATTATATATTAACAAATTATGTTCCACCGGTCAAGTAAATGAGTATTAATACTCTGCCGGGTCTTCAGTATTTTATAATCTTTATTCTCGGCAAAGACTTCTTCTGCAATTACTCCCGCAAGGACAACAATGTTATTATACAGGCCAAAGAGTTAATTGGCAAGTGTTTATTTGCTTTTAAGCGCTTTGATATGATTCTGGGCAAGTGAACTATAGCGCATGTTTTGTTTTGTTCTCGCTTCAACTGCTGTTGCTTCATCAATCGTCTTGATAATTTTACCTGGCGATCCCGCAACCACAGAATATGGTGGAATAACCGTTTTTGGTAATATAAGAGTACCTGCTCCGATTATACTTCCTCGACCAATTATTGCTTGATCCATGATAACAGCTCTCATTCCAATAAGGGTAAAATCTTCAACCATACAGGCATGTAATACGCAGGAATGGCCAATCAATACTTGCTGTCCAATACTAACAGGCTGTTCTCTGTTAACATGTATAACTGCATTGTCCTGAATGTTTGATAATTCACCTATTGTAATAGAATCATTGTCTCCTCTTATAACTGCGTTGTACCATATGCTGGCAGACTTGCCAATTTTAACTTTTCCTATCACGAACGAACCCGGAGCTATAAAAACATCATCAGCAATTTCCGGATAGATACCTTCATAAGCAATTATCTTGCCCCAATGCATATTGTCACCCCTTTAACTGGAAATCAGCATTTCTCAATAATATACTGCATCTTTCTAATAAGAAAAAGCCTGAAAGCTTACGTTTCAGGCCCTTTTAACTTTCAACTGGTCGGAGCGACTGGATTCGAACCAGCGGCCTCCACCACCCCAAGGTGGCGCTCTAAACCAAACTGAGCTACGCCCCGATGACCACAAATGTTATTATAACTTCCTGTTCATAGTGTGTCAAGGTGATTCGGGCGATACACAGACCCCGTTTTTCTCAATATCTAATATATATATTTTTGATTTTAATCCAAAAATATCCCAAGCAACTTTCATTGAATCGCCAACTATCTCTGCATCCTTACTACAAAGAGCTAAAATTGCCGGACCTGCTCCGCTCAAACAACTGCCGTGCGCTCCTGACCGTAATGCTGCATCCATGACATTTTTCATTCCCGGGACCAATTGCATTCTATATGGCTGATGTAAGAGGTCCTCCATCGCAAATGACAAATGTTCATATTTCCCCGTCAGAATTGCCGCTACAAATAAGCCGAAACGGCCGGTATTTTGGGCGGCATCTCGATGCCTTACCTCCTCTGGCAATACTTTTCGTGACATTGATGTTTTTAATTCGAAATCCGGCACCGCGACGACTACTTTCAAATGCTCCTTAGGCATGAATTTCAGATATCTTATCTTTCCGCCTGATAAGATACAAATTGCCAATCCGCCAAGGAATGCCGGCACAACATTATCCGGATGCCCTTCAAGGTCTGTTGCTATGGAAAGTAATTCATCAATACTGATTTTAGTATCCAAAAGCTCGTTCCCCGCGGCAAGTCCGGCCACAGTTAATGTTGCGCTGCTCCCAAGTCCTCGTGCTTTGGGACTATTGGGTTTGATATAAATTTCCATTTCAGGAGCTCTTACAGATGTTATTTTAGACAAATTATTTATAGCTTGGTGGCATAAGCTGTTTTTCCCTAGCATCTTTGCCTCATTAGGAATTAAAGCGTTTCGCTTTTCTACAAAATAGAATTCATTATAAAGCTTCAAAGCCATACCCACGTTGTCAAATCCCGGGCCGAGATTTGCTGAGGTAGCTGGCACTTTAACTTTCAGCATACTATATCAATTCTCCTCGACCCTGATCAAATTGCCAATAGACTTTGTTATAGGCATATTTCTAATTGTTTCCAGAGCGTTCTGGATATCTCTTTCTTTTACGGCATGAGTTATAACTACTAATTCAGCTATATTATCCGGACTGCTGTTTTTTTGCAGAACAGAAGCAAGGCTGACACCGTTTTCTCCAAAGACACCTGCTATTGAAGCCAACACTCCAGGGCGGTCAATAACATAAAGCCGCAAATAGTATTTTGTATTTATTTCAAGTATTGACAGGATCTCCTTATGTTCATAACATGTACAGCCAAGTTGACCGGTTGAATTATTCCTTATATTATTAGCGATTGAGACTAAATCTCCCGCTACAGAGCTCGCTGTCGGCATTTGACCTGCTCCTCTGCCAAAAAACATCGTTTCCCCTACCGCGTCACCCTGAACAAACACAGCGTTAAAGGAGTCATTTACATTTGCCAATGGATGGTTTGCGGAAATCAGTGCAGGATGAACTCTTACTTCAATTTTTCCTTGGTTCTCACGAGCAATACCAAGAAGTTTGACGGCATAACCTAATTCCTGAGCAAATTGGATATCTCTTGCAGTCAAATTGGTTATCCCCTCGATAAAAACATCATTAAGTTTAACTCTAGTATGAAAAGCGATCGAGGCTAAAATCGCGATTTTTCTAGCTGCATCATAGCCTCCTACGTCTGCAGCGGGGTCAGCTTCTGCATAACCTAGCTCCTGAGCCCTTTTTAATGCCTCATCGTAACTCATTTTTTCTTTGGACATTTTGGTCAAGATATAATTGGTTGTACCATTTACTATGCCCATTACCTGAAGGATATTATTAGCGGCAAGGCTTTTTTTAAGAGGCATGATTATGGGTATGCCTCCTGCAACACTAGCTTCAAAATATACATCTACACCATATTGATTCGCCGCGTTAAATATTTCTTCGCCATGATCTGCCAACAAATCTTTATTTGCGGTAATTATATTCTTGCCTTTGCTTATAGCTTCTATTATGTATTTTTTAGCAGGTTCTATACCTCCCATGACCTCGATCACAACCTGTATATCTCTATCTGCAATAATATCCTCCCATTTATCTGTCAAAGTGCCGGGAGGGAGATCAACCATTCTTTTTTGATTCAGGTTTCTTACCAGTACTTTTCTTATTTTTATATCTGCTCCGCATTTCTTCATCCATTGAGAGGCATTATCAATGATAATCTTTGCCGTTCCTTGTCCTACTGTGCCAAATCCTAATATTGCCACATTGATTTCTTTCATAACTGAGCCTCCTAGCTTTGTACAACGATTTCGACCTTTTTAACTCCCTTTATTTCCTTAAGTCTGCTGATCAATTCTTCCATATCTCCTGAGGCATCGTGAGTGTCGATGCTCAAAGTAACAACAGCTGTTCCTTGTAAAGGTATCCCCTGGTTTATAGTTAATATATTTCCTTTTTGATCAGCGACGGTGTTAAGTACATCTGATAAAATGCCCGGACGATGTTCTAAAATCAAAGATAATGTTACTATTCTTTCTTTACTTGCCTGGAAAAAAGGAAATATACCCTCTCTATATTTGTAGTAAGCGCTTCGACTCAATCCGGCTTTTTCCACCGCTTCATTTATCGTCAAGGCTTCTCTGCGCGTAAGGATTTCTTTTGCTTGTGCAGTTTTTAGTATTGCCTCAGGTAATATTTCCTCGCTTACAATGTAGTATTGTTTGCTGCGCACCGATTCCATCTTATATATCACTCCATGTCCTTCAGTCGCGGATGTTTTTCCTCATATGAGAGACATTATAACACTCGCTAATTTAAATAGCAAGCAACTAGCTTACCAATCTGCATCAGCAGTAAACAGCATTCCCTTAATCGCCACTTCTTCAACTTCATGCTTTTTAGGCCTCATCATCAGGTCTACTACGGCATCTTCCGGCTTTTTGTTTTCAAATAAGACACGATATGTCTCAGCACATATGGGCATCGATATTCCATACTTCGTACTTAAAGCGACCGCCGCCTTGGTTGCGCGAACACCCTCAACAATCATTCCTACATCTTTGACTGCTTCTTCCATTGTTTTCCCTTTGCCGATCAATATTCCCGCGCGACGATTTCGGCTGTGCATGCTTGTACAAGTTACAATCAAATCACCGATACCTGTGAGCCCGGCAAATGTTCTGATATTAGCACCTGCGGCAGAACCGAGAGTAGCGATTTCAGAGGCTCCTCTTGTAATGAAAGCAGCTTTGGAGTTATCTCCAAAACCAAGTCCTTCTGCAATCCCGGTTCCTAAGGCGATCGCATTTTTTAGGGCAGCGCCAAGCTCTATGCCAACCAAATCAGGATTTGTATAAACACGGAATCGTGGTGACATAAAGACATCCTGTATTGTCTCCGCGCATACTCTTTTTCGAGCGCCGATAACGACAGCCGTTGGCATGCCACGAGCAACTTCCTCCGCATGGCTTGGACCTGATAGGACCGCAGTATGTGTTCCCAAGCCCGATGTTTCTTCATCTATTACTTCGCTCAATCTTTTTAATGTTTCTAATTCTATTCCTTTAGCTGTATTAACAATGATCATATCTTTTTTAATAAGCGGACGGATAGTTTGACAAATATTTCTAATAGTATGTGAAGGCAAAGAAAGAACGACAATATCAACTTCTCTCAGAGCTTCATTCAAGTCATCAGTAAGCACAATATTAGGAGGAAATAATATTCCTGGAAGATAATACCTATTTTCTTGATTTTCTTGCATAGCAGCAATTTTTTTACTATCTCTGCCCCATAAATTCACTTTAATATTTTTTTTTGCTAATAACATCGCCAAAGCTGTTCCCCAGCTACCTGTGCCTAAAATGGCAACCTTCGACATTTCTTCGGACCCCCCTATTTCGAATTAAACTTGATTTTGTTTTCTTCTCCACGATATAATCTGACAAGATTTGTTCGATGACGATAAATTACAAATAAAGACAAAAAGACAATAAATATTTGCATCGGAAAAGGTTTATGCCAAACAAACACAAAGATTATGCTTACCACTCCGCCCAAGATGGAGCCTAGTGAAACATACCTTGTTAAGATGACAGTCATTATGAAGGTAAATCCGGCAATAAGCATTATATCCGGGGCTAATACCAAAGCCGCTCCAAATCCTGTGGCTGAGCCTTTCCCTCCTCTGAAACCAAAAAAAAGAGGATATATATGTCCGACAACTGCAGCGAATCCACCAACCATTCCAAGATTTATTCCTCCCAGATGTAAACCGATTTCTGCAGCAATTATACCTTTCAGCAGATCACCGGCTAAAACAAAAATAGCTGGAACCTTTCCAAGCGTTCTATAAACATTTGTTACCCCGGCGTTACCGCTGCCATATTTTCTAATATCTATCCCCTTAAGAAACTTTCCGGTCAATATACCAAAAGATATCGACCCTAATATGTATCCAACAAGGATAGTTGAGAATGTCTCTTTCACCGATCTCCTGCTCCTTTATCCTTCTCTTCTTTTAATCGTAAAACGTATCGGAGTACCTTCAAAACCAAAGTTTTTTCGAACAATATTTTCAATATGTCGTTGATATGAAAAATGCATCAACTCTGGATCATTTACGAAAAGCACAAAATGAGGTGGTTTAATGCCCGCTTGTGTGGAATATAATATTTTCAGTTTTCTGCCCTTATCTGTGGGCGGGGGCACAGCGCTGACAGCATCACTTATGACCTCGTTCAAAACACTTGTATTAATGCGATGTGATTGTTGCTCGGCGACAAATTTCACTAACTCCACTATCTTTTGTACTCTTTGTTTTGTTAATGCCGAAACGAAAGCAGTCGGTGCATATTGCATAAAACCAAGCTCCATACGCAAGTTTTTTTCATATCTATGCAATGTCTTGTCATCTTTTTCTACCAAGTCCCATTTGTTTACGACTATAACACAACCTTTGCCTGATTCATGTATATATCCAGCGACCTTCTTGTCTTGTTCGGTCACTCCTTCTTTTCCATCAAGGACTAGAAGAGCTACATCACATCGATCCACTGCTCTTAATGCTCTTATCACACTGTATCTTTCTGTGCTTATGTCAATGTTGCCACGGCGGCGCATGCCCGCTGTATCTATAAGTATATACTTCTGTCCATCTCTTTCGAATGGACTGTCAATCGCATCGCGTGTTGTGCCTGGAATATTACTAACAATAACTCTTTCTTCACCCAATAATACATTAACAAGTGATGATTTTCCGACATTTGGCCTTCCAACAACTGCAATTTTTATTGTGTCGGGATCGTCTAAATCTTCTTCTGGCGGGTCAAAATGTTCAATTAATTTGTCCAAAAGATCCCCAATATTTAAACCGTGTTCCGCTGATATAGGAACATATTCTCCTAATCCAAGTGAATAATATTCATATAACTCATCCATTTTGCTGAAATCCTCTATTTTATTTATGGCTAATAGGACCGGTTTGCTGGTCCTTCTCAATAGATCTGATATATCTTGGTCTTCGGCTGTTATGCCAGCTCTTCCGTCAATGACGAATATTATAACATCTGCCTCAAGGATAGCAAGCTCGGCTTGTTTTTTTACTTGGAGTGTTATATTGTCCGAAGCGTTTATCTGGTCTATTCCACCTGTATCGATCAGTGTAAACTTTCTGTCAAGCCATGAAGAATCGCGATATATCCTATCTCGAGTCACTCCTGGTGTATCTTCGACTATAGCAGTTCTTCCGCCAATGATTCGATTAAACAAGGTCGATTTACCTACATTCGGTTTTCCTACTATTGCTACTATTGGTTTGCTCATCAGCACACCATCCTTAATTACTTGTTATTTCTTTTACTATTCCACTCGCAGAGGCAGGGACCACAATTATATTTGCCTTTAACTTCTCGGCAACTTCATTGATTTCCATGCCGTCGAGAAAAGTATCCTTAACACCTCGAGTCATCACATCAGGGATTAGTACATCTTTCCCAGCTGCAACGCCATTGAGACCCTCCAAAAGACATTTGCCGGTCAACAGACCGACAACAGTCACCTGTGGACCGAAAAAAGAATTTTCGATTGTTTTTAATTCAATGCTGCAATTTTTTACTTTGTTCAGTTTTTCTATCAGCTTGTACAATACATATTTACCAGAATTTCCTGTTATACATACTATTTCTCTCTTTTGGGGCAAGGCTTTTGGTAGACTTATTCTATCACATTCGGCCCAAAATTGTCTGATCATTCCCACCCCATTCTCCAGCTGAGGGAAATCCTCATAAACACTTTCAGAAGGAGGTATTTTTTCGGCTATGATGTAAAATTCATCTGCAGGCCAAATCAACACTTTTTTATTTTTCAGTATATTCTCATTTTGTTTTTTTTCAGCCCAGGCAATAATATTTTGTGCTTCTTCTTTTTTGAAGGAGCGCAACGTAGTAAGCTTCTTTCTGTATGAAGTCAACCCAACAGGCACCAAGGCAATACTTATCACACCCCCAATAGCACAAAGATCCTGGTATGTTTTTTCCAAAGCATTGCCATCGTTGATTCCAGGACAAAGCACTACCTGAGTATGAAATTTGATGCCCTCGTCAGACATTTTTTTCATTTGAAATAAAATATCTTTTGCTTTTGGATTTTCCAAAAGCGCTGCTCTTAATTCCAATACCGTGGTATGCACCGATATGTAAAGCGGCGATAATTTGTATTGTATTATACGCTTGATTTCTGCATCAGTCAGGTTTGTTAAGGTAATATAACTTCCCTGTAAAAATGAAAGCCGATAATCATCATCCTTTATATATAAACTGGGTCTCATGCCCCTTGGCAGCTGATCTACAAAGCAAAAGGAACATTTGTTCTGGCACAATAACACTTTGTCGAATACTGCCTGAGTAAAAATTGCTCCAAGCGGTTCGTCATAATCCTTTTCTATAATGTAAAGCTCTTCGCCCCCACTATTTTTTTTGACATGAAGACTAACTTCTTCTCCAGCCCATTCAAACTGGAACTGGATCAGATCCTCGACTGTCTTTTCGTTAATTTTGATTATCATATCATTTTTCTCAAGTCCGATCTCTTCAGCGATAGATTTCGGAATTGTCTCGGCAATTACAGCTTTGTTCATGTTTTCATCCCCCGAACTTATAGGACATATTATGCGGCATAGCTACTATAGCGTCAAGGATATAGCGGCAAAATGCTCAATCCTCTTTTGCATGGTATAATCAATCCATATATGGTCATCTTAAAGGAGTGAATGGAAATGTTAAACAGAGAAGATATTGCGAATGACTCAAAGTGGGATCTGTCTGTTCTATATAGTTCCCAAAGTGAATGGGAATCATCATTAAAAAAGATAGAGCAGCTTGCTGATACTCTGGCCCAACTCAAAGGAAAAATAACTGTTTCTGCATCAAATCTTTACAATGCCCTATGCTATATGGATGAATTAGGTATGGAGGTCGAGCGTGCAGCCAGCTACGCCCGTATGTCCTTTGATGTTGATATGAGCAATTCTTCTAACAAACAAAACTATGAACGAATTGATAATCTTTTAACAAAAATCGGCACGAAGCTCTCATTTTATGATCCTGAATTGCTAACAATCGGTGAAAATGAATTTAAATCTTTTTTGAATGAAGAACCTTCTCTGAAAATTTACACATTTATGTTTGAAAAACTTTTCATGCAAAAGGAACATATCCTCAGTACAAGTGAAGAAGAAATTTTGACTTGTATGGGTTCATTGGGATCATCTTTTCGAAAAATATTTGATGACCTTACAATAAATGACATCCGTTTTCCCATAATAAAAAACGAAAAAAATGAAGATACTCTTGTCAGTGAAAGCGATTACCGAAAAGCCTTATCTTCATACGATAGAGAATATAGGAGAAGTTATTTCAAGGGACTACTTGGCACTTACGGTGCTCATATCAATTCTATAACTTCTGCCGCATATGGAAATCTAAAATACCGTAGTTATGTAGCGAATGCAAGAAAATATTCCTCTGCGCGAAAAATGTTTCTCGAAAATAATCACGTGCCGGAGCAAGTTTACGACACCCTTGTAGCCACTGTCCGTGCTAACGCTAATAATTTGCAGCGCTATTTTGCTTTTAGAAAGACTCTTCTGGGTTACAAAAGTCTTCATTTTTATGATCTTTTTGTGCCCTTGGTCCCAAATATCGAAAGAAACTATACATTTGAAGAAGCTAAATCTATTGTGCTGGATGCTTTGAGTATTTTGGGAAACGACTACCGTTTGACACTTGAGCGGGCTTTTTCTGAACGCTGGATAGATGTCTATCCAAATAATAAAAAAGTTTCCGGTGCTTATGCCAACGGTGTTTATGGGTATCATCCCTACGCTCTGCTAAACTTTAGCGGAACACTCGAAGATCTTTTTACAATGGCTCACGAACTCGGTCATGTTATGCACAGCTATTACAGCAATTTATCTCAACCCTATATCAACTCTGATTATGTCATATTTACCGCAGAAGTGACCTCAACTGTAAATGAATATTTACTATATAGGTATTTACTCGAAAAAACATCCTCTCCCAAAGAGGAGGCTTATTTGCTTAGCATGCACCTTGACAACGTTCGATCAACCCTTTATCGGCAAACTTTTTTCGCAGATTTTGAATCACAGATGCATCAAATGGTAGCTGATGATATTCCTGTTACGCCCGATAAATTATGTGAAACATATAGAAACACTTATGAAATATATCATGGCATAGATTTTGAGTTTGATGATGAGTTGCTTTATGAGTGGGCGCGTATCCCTCATTTTTACAATTCATTTTATGTTTATCAATATGCAACTGGTATTTCGGCTGCGATCGCCTTGGCAAAAAGAATCATCAGCGGTAAACCGGATGCATTGGATAATTATCTTGATTTTATTTCTAAGGGTGGCTCTGATTTCCCTATAAAACTGCTTCAGCAAGCTGGCGTTGATATGTCTACTCCTTTACCTGTGGAAGAAGCATTGGCTGACTTTTCGGAAACTCTGGCTAAACTGGAAAAGTTATTGTGATCATTGTAAAAATTATCTTCCACTAGATCCAAATCCTCCTCCACGGTTTTCTCCTATCTCGGATATCGCATCAACTATTTCCCATTTTACCTGAGGCACTCTCTTAAGGACCATCTGTGCGATCCTATCACCCTTATTGATCCAATAATCCTTGTCAGGGGAAGTATTATGAATAATTACTCCAATTTCATCTCTATAACCAGAATCGATCGTGCCTGGACTGTTGGGTAATCTCAAGCCTGTCTTCAAAGATAAACCGCTGCGGGGCCTGATTTGTAATTCATATCCCTTCGGGATAGCTGCTTTTAAGCCCGTACGTAAGACAACAGTCGAACCGGCTGAAACAAGTTGATCTTCCACAGCACATATATCCATTCCGGCATCACCCTCTCTTGCGTAGCAAGGTGCCTTTGCTGACGGGTGACATAATTCTAAATATATTTTTATTAAGCTTTTTTCCATATGCATCACCTCTCTCTATTGTATATTTTAATGATAACAGCTTTTTATCATCTGTCAAAACAGCGGAAATTAATGGCTTCAGCGACATGTTCGGCATTAATTTGCGTGCTTCGATCTAAATCAGCTATAGTGCGGGATATTTTCAGGATCCTTTCGTAGGATCTGCCACTAAGATTGAATGTTTGAAATACCTTTTTTAACAACATTTTGCCCTTATTGTCAAGAATACAATACTTCTGAACCTCCCTTGCCGACATAAAGGCATTACATTCAATACCACTTTCTTCCGCGAATCGCATATTCTGTGTTTCCCTTGCCTCAGCGACCCTTGCTCTGATAAGTGCAGATGCTTCAGCTTTACTCTCCGATCCAATCTCCTCATAGGAAAGTCTGGGGACATCAATATGAATATCGATTCTATCCAATAATGGGCCGGATATTTTCCCGCGATAACGGTCTATTTGATACTGGGTACATATGCATTTTTGCTGAGGATCACCAAAATATCCGCAATAGCAGGGGTTAGCTGCCCCAATAAGCTGAAATTTGGCAGGGTATGTCACTGTCAGCAAGTTTCTAGTCAGAGTCACACATCGATTTTCTAGCGGTTGTCTCATTCCTTCCAAAACATCTCTTCTGAACTCTGACATCTCATCCATAAATAAGACTCCGTTTGTCGCTAGTGTCAGTTCACCGGGTTTTGGATTAACTCCCCCTCCGACAATACTTGCCAATGATGCGGTATGATGGGGACTGCGAAATGGCCGAGTGGTTATAATTGGTCTTTGTGGTTCTAACAATCCTGCAATGCTGTATATACTGCTTGTTTCAAGCGCCTCTGCGCTTGTGAGCGGCGGCATTATTCCAGGCAGACATTTTGCCAGCATACTCTTCCCCGAACCAGGAACACCTGTCATTAGAAGATTATGCCCGCCAGCAGCAGCAATTTCCAAACCTCTTTTAGCATTATTTTGTCCTTTTACTTCCTTAAAATCATTTAAATCTTCAGACAATCTTTCCATTTGATCTTTTATGTCTTGCTTTTTGACAAAAACTATTTTCTCCTCGTTATTGAATTTTTTTTGCAATGAAATCAAGCTTCCCACTACAAAAGCATTCGCCGTACCCAAGCTTGCTTCTTCCTTGTTTTCTTCCGAAATAACAAGGATTTTTTCATTATTTTCGTTAATTGACGCCAAATATTTCGACATCGGTAAAATTCCTGGTATACTTTTGACCTTTCCGTCAAAGGAAAGTTCCCCAACAAAAACATACCTGCCAATATTTTCGACTTTGATTTGACCTGTAGCAACAAGTATTCCGACTGCAATGGCCAAATCAAATCCCGGCCCTGCTTTTTTTATACTTGCCGGAGCCAAATTGATTATTATCTTTCTTGGCGGGAATTCAAATCGAGAGTTCTTTAATGCATATTTAACTCTATCTTTGCTTTCACGCAAAGACAAATCAGGCAGCCCTATAATATCCATGCCGGGTAATCCTTTCCCAACATACACTTCAACTTCAACCAAAAACGGCTCCATTCCTTTTATTGTGCAACTCAAAACTTTAATTAGCATATATTCCTCCGTAGATCGCTATTGTTTATATATGGTTATTATTACATATTTTGACAATTTTAACTATAAAAAATGCGCCTCATGAGTAAGAATTGTGAGGTGCGCTTCACTACTGAGTGTTCAATCAATCCAGCCAATTCGTTTAAAATATATGTACAATCCTATCCCGATAACTGTCATTGATCCTAAAACAATAAAATATCCATAATGAATATTCAACTCTGGCATATAAATAAAATTCATTCCATAAACACCTGCAATCAAAGTTAAAGGCAGGAAAATTGCTGTAATAACTGTCAATCGCTGCATAATGATATTTTGTCGCGATGAAGTGATATTTGCCCGGTTTGAAAGGACCGATAGATACATATCAAGCAGGGATCCAAGTCTTTCTTTGTTATTTTCAGCAAGCTTCAAAACGCGTTCGTACCGTTCGTTTATGTCCAACAAATATGACCGGTCTCTTTTCGCGAAATAGTCCAGATCAGGATGGAGAAGTTTATTAGTGATCTTTGCCTCGATGCTTAATTGTCTCCTTGAGTCGATAAGCTTTCTTCTTATTTGAGTGATTTCGTTCAACACTCCTTCGATATCATCCATAATTATCTGCTCTTCAAGGTCTTCGATC
Organism: Peptococcaceae bacterium; assembly: GCA_040767105.1. Classification (GTDB taxonomy): domain Bacteria; phylum Bacillota; class Peptococcia; order DRI-13; family PHAD01; genus JAXGPE01. Next base: position 19,934 of record JAXGPE010000008.1, read on the forward strand.
CTCGCTTCCATTAAATCTATTTCATTTTGGAATGAATCAGCGGCAGCATCCAAAACATTATATACTATAATTTCTTCCGTGACCGGTCCATCAAATATGCGGTGAGCTAAGTTGCTCCAGTAAATATCCAATTCAGGAAAATGACTATTTCTGATAGTTATAACTGTTTGTTCTAATAGTAAAAAATATATCTCGGGCAAATTTTTAGGATTTTGGGGCTGCCAATAATGAGTACAGATATAAAGGCACTCAGCGTACTCCTTAATTTGAGAATTTGATTCGCTTTCTCTAGTTTCTTTTGAAATTGTTTCATTTATTTCAAATATTTGCATAAGTTTTTCGTAATCATTTTGCTGCGGATCAACAAGGTCCAGCCATAATATATATGTTTTTTTCTTAAACCATTCTTCAATTTCCGGCCAGGAAATTATATTGCCCACTTCTCTGTTTTGACCAATATAGAGTGCGCGGATCATTTGCTATCACCACCTTGTATATCAGCATTTTACAATCTTATCATACCACTTCATTGTTCTTCTCCAATTTAATCTTTAATTTCAAACATTTAGAATGCTTCTGGGATATGTTTAATATTAATGATTTGTCCAAGATCATTAAATATCACGCCAATAAAATCAAATCTGCAAACCATCGAGGATTGAGCTGCTTCATATAAATATCTTACAGCAGTTTTACGTATACGCATTATTTTTTCTCCTGTCGATCGTCTCTGATGGCGACCCAAGCTCAACTCCTGTCCGGCTTCTAACTTCTACAAAGACTATTTCATCTAAACCTTTAGCAATTATATCTATTTCTCCATTTTGCAAACGATAATTGCGCTTCAGTATTAGATATCCCATTTCAATGTAGTATGGAGCGGCTCTATCCTCCGCTTTTTTGCCTAACTTATTACGATCAGCGTAATTCAAACCTGGTACCTCTCAGCAGCCCTTTAATAAAGCTCCTTCTGTGGATAGGACAGGGGCCGTGTTCGATCAATGCTTTAATATGCTTTGCCGTACCATAACCCTTATTTTCAGAAAATCCATATTGTGGGTATATATTATCAATTCCTTCATCAGCCCATCACGAAAAGTTTTTGCCAATATCGATGCGGCTGCGATCGATGCTGATAGGCTATCTCCATGGATTATCGATTTTTGAGGGATACTTGTGTTTATTTTCAATGCATCGATCAATAAATGATCCGGTTGCGGAGATATTTTTTCCAAAGACTCCTGCATCGCTTTTATTGTTGCCTGCAAGATGTTTACAGCGTCTATCTCATCATTCTCAATTATTCCAAGGTTCCAGGCTATAGCCTCATTTTTTATTGTTTTATTTAGTTTCTCTCTTATAGAGATACTGAGTTTTTTTGAATCGTTCAATCCAGGAATAAACAATTTCGGCGGAAGGATCACGCAAGCTGCAACAACTGGTCCGGCAAGAGGTCCGCGCCCGACCTCATCAATTCCTCCAATATAGATATTCTTATTTTTTTGCAATTCTTTCTCATAACTCCACATTTTCTCCAGACGATTTATTTCAGCAATTTCTTTATTATATATTTTAAGATATTTTTCGGCTAACTTTTTCTCGCCTTTTTTTAGACTATTTTCAAGATAGGATATGATTTTACTCTTCTCTTCAATCTTCGCCTCAAGATATTTATTTTCTATTTGTTCCAGTGTGAGTTTATCTAAACATAGTTCATTCTCCATCATCAATCTCCGCCTTGCTTGTGAGGTTTGACTCTTTTGGTAGTTCGTCCATAGTAACGCTCGCAATAATACCGGCACGAAACTCATCTAATAACATTACAGCACCTTTGTATGTATCAATAACTCCTCCTCGAAGCAGGAATCCTCGGCGTTTGCTTATTTCCCGGAGTATCTCTTCTGGTTTTTGGTCTTCACTGGCTCCATAACGACACTTTAGGCTGCCGGAATAGTTCATTATCATCCAGTCGATCAACCAAATCGAGAGCTCTTGTAGATCGACCACATTGTCGCTGATAGCTCCGCATGAAGCAAGCTTGAATCCGATCTCCTGATTTTCAAATTTTGGCCACAACATACCTGGCATGTCTAATAAATCAATGTCATTTTCTAGTCTTATCCACTGTTTGCCCTTCGTTACTCCTGGTTTATCACCGGTCGCTGCTACACCTTTTTGTGATAATAGATTTATTAATGTTGATTTGCCGACATTCGGGATACCGACAACCATAACTCTAATCGTATTATTAATAATACCTCGATTACGTCTCTTAACAATCACAGGCTCGGCTTCAAGACGAATAGCGTTAAGTATTTTTCCTCTTGCGTTTTGTTTTAATACATTAACAGCTATCGTTTTAATATTATTTGAAGTATAATATTTTACCCATGGATCCGTGAATTTTTTATCCGCCAAATCCTCTTTAGTTAGTACCAACAACCTTTTCTTTGCACCTATCAATTCATCAAATATTGGATTTCGGCTGCTTTGAGGTAATCTTGCATCAGCAGTTTCAATTACGATATCAGAATGTTTTATACTATCAATGATCAAACGCCTTGTTTTTGCCATGTGGCCGGGAAACCATTGTATCAAAATACCGCCCCCTATCATCCTTATGATATAACAAAAGGGACTGATCTGTCAGTCCCTTTGAGTTTGCCTTCATGCAGGCAGGATTTGCTTTTTAGTCGTTTCTTTCCTTGATCCTAGTCGCAGCCTTGCCAGTCCTCTTACGCAAATAGTACAATTTTGCGCGGCGTGCTCGACCTTTGCGCATGACCTTAATGCTTTCCAGCCTCGGTGAATGCACTGGAAAACAACGTTCTACTCCGACCCCGGAAGATATACGTCGAACGGTAAATGTTTCATTTAAACCGCTGCCTTTACGCTTAATAACAATACCTTCAAATGCCTGGATCCTTTCTCTGGTCCCCTCAACAACTTTTACGTTGATTCGCACAGTATCTCCAGGTCTGAATTCAGGGATATCCTGGCGCATTTGTTCTGTCTCGATTGCTTTTACAATATCCATGATAAAAACCTCCCTTCCTATCAGGTGTTCTTATCCTGCTCATTTGTCAGGACATCGGACCACCCTGTTGCAACTGGCTTTAACAAGCACAGCTGTATGATATTATACACAAAATAAATGTATTTAGCAATGCATTAAATTATTTATCCCCTAAAAGTCTGTCTAAGATTATTGCAACAGCACTTCGTACGGATAAATGATTATAATCACCAACTCCATATATTGGTTCAAGTATAATGTCCGCCTCAGCTATTGCATCTTTTGCCATCCCCCAACCCGTCCCAAAAAGCAAAAGATAATTTTTCTGTTCACTTGTATGAATCATTTCACGCATCTTTTTATAACTTACAGTATTGGGATATATTCTGGCATCAGTAGCAATAGTGAATAAAGTTCCTGGATACTCACCGAGAATTTTTTCTCGAACCTTCTCTATAGTTGGCTGCAAATCAACCAAATCAAGAGCTGTTTTACGATCAGGATTATATATTGCACCATAACCACTCTGCCAATGATCGATAATTTCATTGATAAGCCTTTGCTGCGTTTGGGCAGGATGAATGATATAGTACTTAAGCAAACCATATGTCATGGCACAACGCGCAATATCATGTATATCAAGATTGGTGACTGAGGTAGTCACCAATTCCATATTTTTATTGTATACCGGATAATGGACCAAACCCAAAAACACTCGGTTAGTCATTAGTAATTTTCTCCTCGATCTTGATTTCTTCAATAATCACCTTGTCTTCCTTGTTAAAATCAATTTTTTCAAGAAGTTCAGGACGACGAAGCATAGTTTTTCGCAGCGATTCCTTTCTCCTCCATCGTTCGATTTGTTTGTGATTCCCTGAAATTAGCACTTCAGGTACCTCCATGCCCCGAAAGTTTCTTGGACGAGTATATTGTGGATATTCGAGAAGTCCATTTGTATAAGAATCATGGATCGAAGATTCTGCTTCTCCTAATACACCGGGTATTAAGCGGGCTACAGAATCAATTATTACCATTGCCGGGATTTCTCCTCCGGTCAGTATATAATCACCGATCGATATTTCATTATCAGCCAACATCCGAATTCTCTCATCGTAGCCCTCATAATGTCCGCAGATTATAGCAAGCCTATCTTCTTTTGCTAATATATTCATATTTTGATCGTATTTCTTTACCCTGGGGAGTCATCAATACGATTTTTCCCCTCCCCAGGATATATGCTCTCAACTGCACTATAAATTGGATCCGGCTTAAGAAGCATTCCCGCTCCTCCGCCATAGGGAGAATCATCGACATTTTTATGCTTCATCATTGAAAATTCACGAAAGTTTATCAAATGGATATTAAGAGAACTCTTCTCACGAGCAATTTTTAGCATGCTGTTTTCCAGCACACCCTTGAACATTTCTGGAAACAATGTGAACACGTAAATATCCATCATTTCACTTCCTTTAATCTTCCAATCCCGGTAAAAGCTTGACAAATATTTTGCCATTTTCAAAATCAATTTTACTGACAACACTTTTCAAAGCCGGAATAAGCAAGGGTTTCGGGCGAGCCGAATCTTCAACTATATAAACATCATTGCTCCCTGTTCTTATTATATCTTTCAATATGCCCAAATAACGTTCATTTTCGTAAACAGGCATCCCAATAAGCTGGTAAATATAGTACTGACCTTCAGGTAACGGTTCAAGTTCATTTTCAGGTATTTCAAGATATAAACCTTGGAGCTTTTCCGCTGTGTTCATATCTGGCACTTCATCCAAAAAGAGCAGCACCATGTTATTATGTTTTCTTACACTGCAAATCGTATATGGTATATAATTTTCTTCCCTATTAATAAACACACGCTGCAAGTCATAAAAGCGCTCAATGTTATCAGTTAGCGGATAAATTTTGAGTTCGCCTTTATGACCATGTGTATTAATGATTTGTCCCACTTTGATATAGCGAGTCAATTTTGATACCTCTCATTATCTGATTTCTACAACTATTCCGTCTTTAAGAACGATTTCGGAATTGTTGAGCGTTTCCCAGCAAGCACCTTTCTCCACGTCTACAGGTCCGGTTGTTTCTCCTTGCAATATTTCCGATCCGATCACTAAATCTTTTAATTTCTTCGCTTGATCAAGCAGACCTACTTTTACTTCATCTCGTTTCTTTTTTTCCCATTCGAGTTGTTCTCTTATAGATTGGACCTGAGGGGAAGCTTTGATCGTCAATTCAGTTATTATTTTCTTATAACGCTGATCCAAATAATTCATTTCTTCATCAATTTGTTTAATATTTTCATTTATACTGTTTTCAATATCAATTTTGAATTTTTCTGTGACAATCGTTTTTATCTTTATCTTTCTTTCAACGATCATTATATTTAACTCCTTTCAAAAAATAGAGAGGCTCTGGCCTCTCTATTGAGTGATGTCTACTATCACTTTTTTGATCCCTTCGCGAGCAGCCGCGGCCTTTACAACTGCGCGGATGGCCTTGGCAATCCTACCCTGTTTTCCTATTACTTTGCCCATATCATCCGGAGCGACCCGCAATTCGATATATACAGCATAATCATCTTCACGTTCTGTAACACTAACAGCCTCCGGGTGGTCAACCAAGGCTATGGCCAGGACTCTTACCAGATTTTTCACATGTCCAACCCCCAATGCTGTTATTCGCTCAATTTTGCGATAACACCGATTTTATTAAGCAGAGACTTTACAGTTTCTGAAGGCTGCGCACCATTTTTCATCCAGTGCAAAGCCCTTTCTTCATTAACCTTGATCTCTGCAGGATTTTTTGTCGGATCATAATAACCAATCTCTTCGATAAATCTTCCATCCCTTGGTGAACGTGAATCAGCTACAACCAAGCGATAAAAAGGTACTTTTTTTGTACCGATTCTTTTAAGTCTGATACGTGTTGCCATATTTTCACCTCCTTGTATATTTATATATGCATCAACCGAAGTTGCTCGGCTAAATACCAAAAGGAAATTTAATACTGCTCTTTTTACCGCCGCTGACACCCTGCTGCATTGAAGAAAACTGCTTCATCATCTTGTGAGTTTGCTCGAACTGTTTCAAGAGTTTGTTTACTTCCTGAACGCTCGTTCCACTACCTTGAGCAATTCTTTTTCGGCGACTTCCATTTAATATCTCAGGTTTTCTTCTCTCTTCTTTTGTCATTGATAAGACGATCGCTTCGGTTCTTTTGACATCCTTTTCATCCAGTTGAGTATCTTTTAATTCCTTGAACTTTCCCATGCCCGGAATCATATCCATCAATTGTCCGATTGGTCCCATTTTCTTCATCTGTTGAAGTTGATCCAAAAAATCTTCAAGAGTAAATTCATTTTTGCGAAGCTTTTTTTCAAATTCCGCTGCTTTCTGGGCATCAATACTAGACTGAGCTTTTTCAATCAACGTCAGCACGTCACCCATACCCAATATCCTGGAAGACATACGTTCAGGGTGAAAAGGCTCTAGAGCATCCATCTTTTCTCCGATACCCGCAAATTTAATTGGCTTACCGGTCACTGCTTTTACCGAAAGAGCGGCACCACCTCTTGAATCACCATCAAGTTTGGTCAGAACTATTCCATCCAATCCCAGCTTATCATTGAAAGACTGAGCAACGTTCACAGCGTCTTGACCGGTCATAGCATCGACCACCAGAAGTATCTCATGAGGTCTGCAATTCTCTTTAATATCAGCTAATTCTTCCATCAATTTCTCATCTATATGCAAACGTCCGGCAGTATCAAGAATTAATGTATCATATCCTTGATTTTCCGAATATTTATGGGCCGCTTTCGCAATATCCACTGGGTTTTGGTTTTGACCCATCGTAAATACTGAAATTTCCAGTTGATCGCCAATCGTTTGCAATTGTTTTATTGCTGCCGGGCGGTAAATATCGCAGGCTACTAGTAATGGCTTTCTGCCTTGCTTTTTTAGCAGTCTGGCAAGTTTTCCACTTGTAGTAGTCTTTCCTGAACCTTGCAATCCCACTACCATTATTACGGTTGGCGGTTTTGAAGCAATATTTATCCTGCTGTTCGATCCTCCCATAAGCTGTGTTAATTCTTCATTAACTATCTTAATAACCTGTTGAACTGGCGTTAAGCTTTCGAGAACCTCTTTCCCAACGGCACGCTCTTTGATTTTGTTAATAAAATCCTTTACAACCTTGTAATTGACATCAGCTTCCAGCAATGCTACCCTAACTTCCCGCAAGCTCTGTTCTACGTCCGCAGCGTTCAACTTCCCTTTGCCACGCAAATTCTTAAATGCATTTTGCAGTTTTGCAGCCAATCCCTCAAAAGCCATATGATTCACCTACCAGCAATCTTCTAGTTCATCGATTAGAATTTCGGACTCTATTTTAGTTTGAGGATGAGTTATGGAGATATCTTTCAATAACATCCTTAGATCTTGAATAGTTCTTTTTGTTATATGATATTTCTTTACCAAGAGCAACTTTTCTTCATATTTATTAAGTATTTCTTCAGTTCTGTGTATCAAGTCATAAACCGCCGGACGAGAGACTTTTTGTATTTCTGCTATTTCACCCAGGGAAAGATCTTGGAGGTAATATAAATCATATATTTCGCGTTGCTTTTCTGTAAGAAGAGAACTGTAAAAATCAAACAAAAGAGCCCTTCGGGCTAACTCATCCATGGCTCGCTCCTTGTTAAGGTTATTTGCTTAACAATAAGATGATATATTCTTCTTCAACTTTTGTCAACTAATATAATTTATCTAGTATCTTGTTGATATATAGATCTTCGTAGCTAAATCGAGGTAATCCTATCCTTCGGTACGAAATAAATGTCCCGTGACAATCCGACCCTCCGGTTCGCTGGACCTTGTTAGCGTTTGTCCACTGATAACACGTTTTTGTTATATTATCACTATGCTGAGGATGAAAAACCTCGATCCCTTGGATCCCAAATTCATAGAAAAGGTCAAGCAGATCAACGATCTCCTCAGTATCAAAAAGATTTAGGCCCGGATGAGCAAGGATCGGTACACCCCCTGCCGCAACTATTTTTGAAATAACTTCCTGAGGAGGAGCAAATTCCGGATATGTCATCTTATTGAACTCAGTAAAAACGTTATCAAAAAAATCAGTCGTATTTTTACAAATACCTTTATCGATCAAAAAATTCAAAGCCTTCCAGCCACCCTTGCCTGGATCATTTTTATATTCAAGAAAATCTTGGAAATCAATATCCCATCCATTATTTATCATAGCCATAATACTTTCTTCATCTTTTTCCTGCATTAATCTTCTGTTGTTTTCCATCAATTCGCTTAAGCTTTTATTTGTCGTATCTATACCATATGCCAGTACATGATAAAGCTTGTTCGCATATGTCGCTGATATCTCAACTCCCTTGATCAGCTTTTTATTCATTTCTTGCGCAAGCTCTGCAGTAGCCGTAATATTTTCTACTGTATCATGATCAGTAACAGCAAAAACATCGACCTTGTTCTTCTTTATTTCGTCAAGAAGCTCTTGAGGATCCCACGTTCCATCAGAAGCATTCGTGTGTAAATGCATATCAATTTTCATTATGTACCCCTTGTTTTTGTTTATTTGTTTTTGCTTGACGGTTCGTTTACAATTTCTTTTATTTTAAACTCTGCACTTATCTCAGGATTAAATGGATTAGTGCGTACTGCAAAAGAATACAGGTAAGGATAATCATTTTTCAAGTGCTGCATATATGCTATCCACTCAAGAGCCAGCAATCGGTATACTCGCTGCAAATCAGAAATCAAATGCTTAAAATCAGTCTCTGCTTCTCTTTCTATTTTGCTTCTAGCTCCAAGTTCATCGGTTAGATGGAAAACACTCCATAAAAGCTCTGTAAATGAATCATGTTCAAGTAGATTGGGGTTTTCAAGCAACCTAAGCATGAAGTTCCTTTTTGCGAGTAAATATTCTTTAATCTCCATAACTCCAGACTCATCTATATCCAATGTGTATTCATATTGTTCTATAATGATTGCTGCCCTCTTAAAATCAGCATCCTGCCAATCATATCCGATATAAAGGCTATGACCGAGATCAGCAAGATCCAGATCAGCAGGGATCATTTTTTTCATCAGTCCTGTGCCAACCTCACTATAAAAAGCACCTATGACCATATTGAGTTTTTTTAACATTTTTACTTTCTCGCGCTGAGCGATCATTCGATGTAGTATCAATGATACAAATAATACTTCCAATGGTAAAAAATCTAAGTCCGTCAATATGTATTGAATCATTGTCGCCGGATCATGGTAGAATGCGTAGACAATTGAGTATAGAACAAAAGCCAATACAAGCAGCACGATACCAAAATTAAATTGCCATCGATTTTTTGCCATCCTCTTCACCTTCCTGTATAAATACGACTGCTCTCACCGGAGAAGCTTCGCATCCCTGTAGTCTCATGGGCAATCCATAGAACATATGTTCTTTTCCAGTAGGGATCAATTCAACATTGATCAAATCGGTGTAAGTAATTATATCACTATCCAACAACTTCTTTTCCAGTGCTTCCGTCATTTCACCAGCTACAAAAGGTGGCTTTGCAGCGAATATTTTGGCATAATCTCTTATTGAAATTTTGTTTTTAAATATTAATCCTTTCCCTAATGGTAAATCAGTAGTGTTATCTACAACCACAACAGGACCAAGGAACTTCTCAATTGGGATTTCGTCCAATGTCTTCCCATCGGTTTTCATATGAGCCGGGGCATCAACGTGGGTACCAGTATGGGTCCCAAAAGACACTCTGCTCAAAGTATATCCTTCGACACCATAATTCTTTATTGTCTCAATCGACACAGCCGGATCTCCGATATATGTTTTCATTCCGTCACAAATTGGTTTTGAAAGATCTATCCACTTGCCCTTATATTTTTTTTGAAAACACATATATATCCTTTCTTAATTCCCATCCTATTTTTGTCCAAAATGCTTGGGCAGAAAGATTATTATTTACAACAAAAACGTGAATCTTCTCGATTTCTGCTTCATTGATCATGTTTAAGCTGTTTTCAACCAATTTTTTTCCTACACCCATTCTCCGAAATCTGATATCGACAGCTAAATGATACAAGAAGGCTCTGCGGGTGTCATGCCCGCACAAAATAGTCCCAATCAGCCGGGAATCTTTTTCGGCAACAAAACACATTCCAGGATACGAATACAATAATCGTTTTATTCTATCCCGATCATCAGCCTCAGTTAGAATTATACCTTCTGTTTTTTCCCATAACTCTCTTGCCTGTAAATAATCATCCTCAAACATATCTCGGATCAAAATTTTTCTATTCATGAACCATCTCTCCTGCTATCAGAAAGATATTCTTCCTTGAGCAATTCTTCAGTGTATACTTTCAGGCTGGCTTCATTGAACAGCACGAACCTGATTTCATCAAAATGATCATGTGCAAAAAGATATTCATAAACAGTCTTAAGAGCTACATGCGCTGCAAGATCAAGCGGATACCCATAAGCTCCAGTGCTTATAGATGGGAAAGAAATCGTTTTTATGCCGTTATTTCGAGCGATCTCAAGACTGTTAAAATAAGCGGCTGCAAGCACATCTGCTTCTCTTTCTCCGCCGCCCCTCCAAATAGGCCCAACAGTGTGGATAACATTCTTCGCTCTAAGCTGTCCTCCTGTTGTTATAACTGCTTTGCCCGGCTCAAGGCGATGTATCCTATTGATGATTCTTTTGCATTCTGATAGTATTTGTGCGCCACCTCCACGATGAATGGCTCCATCTACTCCTCCTCCGCCCATCAATCCGGGATTAGCGGCATTAACTATTGCTTCTGTATCCTGTGCAGTAAGGTCTCCCAACTTCAAACAGATAATTGCATTCCGTAATTTGAGTTCCAAGTATATTCCCCCCTCAAATTCAGGCTATACTCTTATATCGTATGACTTATATTCCTTTGATCACACCAAGTTTTTGTGAATCCGGCTAATACTTTTGGAACATTGCTTATTTCAGAAACCCTTTCACACCCTAGCATCATCATTATGATACTTAGTTCCTCCTGCATATTGATAATTTTTGTTAAAAGCTTTTCTTCTCCTTTGTGGACAAGAGTTTTCAAAAATTCTCCGGCAATCGCTCCAGCTTTAGCGCCAAGACTTAATGCTTTTATCAGATCAATTGCATTTGTTATTCCTCCGGATGAAATAATACCGATTGGCAAGCCCAACGAACGAACCTCAAGCAAAGAACACACCGCAGTTATTCCCCAAAAGCGCATATAATCCATAGCCTGATTTTGGGGGCGACGAGAAAGTTCAATCGCAGCAAAATTTGTTCCGCCAGCTCCACTAACATCAATATAATCAATACCTATATCATATAATTTTTGAGCTGTCTCTTTTGAAATTCCAAATCCGACTTCTTTTGCAACACAGGGGACCTCAACAGTTTCAACGATCCTTTTTATATTTTCAGCCATCCCTTTGAAATTTCTATCACCTTCGGTCATTATTAGCTCCTGTGCTCCGTTTAAATGTATCTGTAATGCATCGGCCCCAATCATTTTTATTGCTTCAACTGCATCTTCAGCGTTGGATAATGCACTGACGTTAGCCATAATCAATCCATTTGGATTGAATTTACGCACAGTATCATATGTATATTGCAGCTCGCGGTTTTTTAATCCGGAAGCTTGTGAACCGACTGCCATAGCAATTCCTGCTTCATTAGCTATCCTGGCCAACGAAGCATTGAACTTTTCCAAACCAGGAGCGCCTCCGGTCATAGCGTTTATTATTAAAGGCTGTTTCAGTATTTTCCCAAACATTTTAACTTCTGTGGATATTTCATTAATATCATTTTTTAATAAAGCTTGGTGTACCAAGAATATGTCATCCCATCCTGACGGCAAAGGGCCTTCTTCCATATTAGCGGCATACTTTATATGCGCATGTTTTCTTTCCTCTCTTTTTTTGCCCATAAAGCTCCCCTCCTTCGGAATCAAAGCAAGAGCTGGCACCTGCCAGCTCAAAATATTATTCAATATTTATCATCTCAGAAGCTTCTTCAGAGATTTTTTCGGTTTCAATTTCATCCGATTCCTTCATGCTGAGGCTCATCCTTTTTTTTGTGGGGTCAATATCTAAAACTCTTACGTCAATGATTTGTCCTATCTGTAAAACATCTTCAACTTTTTTAACTCTTAAAGAAGACAACTGCGATATATGAACCAAACCATCAAGTCCAGGCTCTATCTCGACAAATGCTCCAAAAGGAGCGATTCGAGCAACTTTTCCTTTCACTGTCAAACCGACTTGATATTTTTCATCAGCTTTATCCCATGGATCTTTTGAAAGAGCTTTCATGCTAAGCGCTATCTTTCTTTTTGTTGGATCGATTTTAATTATGCTGACTTCAATTTCATCACCAACGGACACAATATCAGATGGCTTATCAGTACGTCCCCAAGACATCTCGGAAAGATGTAAAAGGCCGTCCGCACCTCCAATATCAACGAAAGCACCAAAATCTGTCAGCCGAACAACTTTTCCAAGGTAGACCTGCCCTTCAGAAAGTTTGCTCCAAAGTTCCTCAAGTTTATTTTTATGTTCTTCTTCGAGGACTACACGCTGAGAAAGCACTGCCTTTTTGGTCCGACGATCAAACTCAAGAACCTTCATACGCAGGTTTTGTCCTAAATACTTTTGTAAATCTTCAACATATGATCTATCCACTTGAGAAGCAGGCACAAAACCTCTAATACCAAGATCCACGAGTAATCCGCTTTTCACAACCTCTATTACAGAAGCACAGATTATACTTCCCAGTTCCTTAGCCTTTTCGATTTGATCGATATATATTTCATTTATTGCTCTCTTGTGCGATAGAAGAATATTGCCTTCCTTATCCTCTTTGATCACCTCGGCTACCAGTTCCTGCCCTACACTGGTAAATTCCCGCGGGTCTACCCGTCTGAAGCTTAATTCATTTAATGGGATTATCCCCTCTGATTTTCCGCCGATATCCAGCATTACTTCATCGGGAGTTACCTTGATAACAGTACCTCTTACAATGTCCCCCCTCCGACAGCTTTTAAAATCGAGAATCATTTCGGCGAATTCTTGCTCAGGCTGTGAATCTTGTACGTCTTTTTCTTCAATGCTCATAATTACCTCCTCGATTATCCATGCGGGGGTAGATGCCCCAGCAGTTATGCCAACACTATTTTTATTCAAGAGCCATGAGGGTTCTATTTCATCGGCTTTTTCTATTAAATAACTGTTATTATTTATTGATCTGCACAATTCGTACAGTTTATTTGTATTAGAACTATTTCTGCCGCCAATAATCAACATTATCTCGGCTTTTTCCGCTACTTCTTTCGCGGAATTCTGTCTATTTTTGCTGGCCTGGCAAATAGTATCATAAACTTTGACTTCTGTAGCTTGAGTTTTAATATATTCAACTAATTTCTGGAATTTATACTCTTTTTCAGTGGTTTGCGATAAAACAGCCACTTTATTTTCAATAACTAAATCTTGAAAATCGCTTTCCCCTGATACAACAATCGCTCTGTTATCTGTCCACTCATTAATACCCTTAACCTCAGGATGATCACTATCTCCTAAAATAATTATCTGATATCCCTCAACCATAGACTTGTGGGCTATTTCCTGAGCCTTTCTTACAAAAGGGCAGGTAGCATCTACTATCCTCCATCCATTGCTGATCAAGGCTTCTTGTTTATATGATCCTATCCCATGAGATCGGATTATTATTACATCGTTCGTCTCTTTGGGTTTATGCACAATATTTTCTTGTTCAGTGATAAGCCCTTTTTTGCTTAATCTTTCGATTTCCTGTTCATTATGTATAAGCGGACCTATCGACCAAGCGGGACCTTTTAACAACTCATCTTCGGCTATTTTTATGGCTCTTTTGACCCCGGGACAAAAACCTGCTTCTTTAGCAACATATATCTTCAAATAACTTCACCTGTCTTTTCCCCATCTATTAACTTTTTGATGTTTTCAACGATTTCATTATTTACACGCTCAATATCTTCGCCATGAAGTTTAACAGAAAATAGCTCCGGATAATATAAAGGTTCACCAAATATTACGCATATGTTCCCCCTTAATGAGGCAGGGAATGCTTTGCTTGTCCCCTTCAATCCAACTGGAACTATAGTAGCCTTTCCTTTTATTGCTATCAGTGCAGCCCCCTGCTCAAATGGCTGCATTTCTCCTGTTTTGCTTCTCTTGCCTTCAGGGAAAATCCCCAAGGCTTGACCATTTTCAAGATATTTCCATGATGTGCGCAAAGCATTGCGATCAGCGCTACCTCTTTTTACAGGATAACACCGGAAAAGAGTGAGCAAAGTACCGAGAACAGGGATTTTGAAAAGCTCCTCTTTTGCCATGAAATGAATTGTTCTTTTCACTGAACAGGCAAGCGCCGGGGGATCCCAATTCGATATATGATTCGCAACGAATACTGTAGGTCCCGATTTAGGAACATGTTCGCTGCCGATTATCTCCCATTTATTAAAAAGCTTTATGAATATTGCCACAATAGCACGTGCTATTCGATATATCATCATCTTCTTCCCTTCAACATCTACAAATTCGGCAAATATGCAGAACAACTTCCTCCGTCTTTAAGCCAGTCGTATCAATGATCACAGCATCTTCAGCAGGTATCAACGGCCCATCCTCTCGATAAATATCTTGCTGGTCCCTTATGCCCATTTCAATAAATACATCGTCAAACTCGCCTTGATATCCTTTGCTCATAAGCTCCTTAAATCTTCTTTGGGCTCTCTCCTTGTGTGCCGCAGTTAAGAATATTTTACACTCGGCTTGCGGTAAAACCACAGTTCCAATATCCCTTCCATCCATTATTACATCATTTTCCTCAGCAAGCTTTTGCTGTTTCATGACCATGACCTGCCTCAACGCACGATGGGCCGAAACCTCTGATACTTTTTTAGTTACTTCTTGACTTCGAATTTCTTCTGATACATTTTCCCCATCACAAAAAATATAGTTTATGTTTTTATCATCTTTTTTAAACTCAAGCAGTAAAGAACATGCCAATTCCGCAATTTGATCAGCTGACCCCAAAGGAATATTCTTTTTGATTGCAGCAAGTGTCACAGCTCTGTACATTGCTCCTGTATCTATATAAGCGAACCCAAGTTTGGCTGCCAGCATTTTTGCCACGGTGCTTTTACCAGCACCAGCCGGACCATCTATAGCTATTTGAATATCTGCTCAATCCTTTCAGTTATATTAAGTCAGATGTTCCTGACCATTCAGGCCTCAAAATGGCTGCATTATTTAAATATATATGTCTCACATTATTTTTTGTTGGCAGATAAGCGTGGATCAGCACTCTAATGCATAATCTTATACCTTCGTTAATATCTGCCTCAACACAACCGAATAAGGCAGTATTATTCCAACCTATCATGCGACAAGCTTTAGCTGGAAATTCTGCCGTTAAATCAGGCGTGGTCGAAAATAATACGCTGACGACACTATCTTCTGTCAAATTGTTTTCGTTAATGATTTTTTCTAGTAACTTTTTTGTCTGCTCAAGTATCGACATCGCATTATTCTCATTAACTGTTGTAGCTCCTCTAATTCCGTATATACGCATTGCTCAACTCTCCTCGTAAACAGGAGATGCTCTATGCCCCAAGCCTATAGCAACCTCGTCCAAATGAAGCAGTCCGACACCCAAAAACACAGCAACACTTATATGATCATTTTGTCTGGCTATACCTATTTTGCCTCCAACATTCAAACCCATTGCCTTAGGCATGATCATGGCGATCGCCTCTCTTGTAGCTCCGGCAACAGCACCTTCATCCCAATGATTATCTTTGATCACATTTTCTCTCTTAGCAGCTACGAGTGCCCTTTCAAGCATTTTTTTTATAGACACGACAAATTCGCCGCCAACATCTACAGCAGCGGTTTTAATGCCTAATTCAAGATAATCATGTTTTAACTTGATTTCTTCTTCTCTGCTTTCTGATAATGCCATTTTAATAGCGGCATATGCTATTTTTTTGGATCCATAGTTCATCGAAACTCATCTCCAGTAACGCTTTTTTATCATACTACATTATATCTTAGGGTTTGTTTACTTACAACTATTACGCCCCATACACTCAAGTTTTAAATCAACAATTTCTTTTTTAGTAAGCTCTCGATGCTTTCCTGAAGCTAATCTGCCCAATTTCAATGGCCCAAGCCCAATACGCTTCAATTCAATTACAGGGCAACCGATTTTCGCAAACATTCTACGAACTTGTCTCTTTTTACCTTCCCTGATAACTATCTCGATGCAGTTATCTTCTTTATTTCCAATTTTTCGGACCTTTGCGGGTAATGTCATCCCATCTTCAAGCAGCACTCCATTACGCAAAACATTCAATGCCTCAGAAGTTATCCTTCCTTCAACCTTTGCCTGATAAATCTTTTCTACTTTAAATTTCGGGTGCATCATATGATATGCCAAATCTCCATCATTAGTCAAAAGCAAAAGTCCCTCGGTCGCATAATCCAGCCTGCCTACAGGATAGACTCTTTCTTTTACTCCGCAAAGCAAATCTACTACCTTTTTTCTGCCTTGTGGATCTGCCATTGAAGTAATAACTCCCTTTGGCTTGTTCAGCATTATGTAAATCTTTTTTTCATATATAGATATAAGCTTATCGTCCAGTTTTATGCGATCCCTATTGGGATCGATCTGATGACCCATCTCACGGATAATTATTTCATTTACTTTAACTCTTCCTTCAAGGACCATCTTTTCCGCTTCGCGCCTTGAAGCTATTCCTGCTCTGGATAAATATTTTTGAATCCTTTCCACATTGCTCCTCCATTAATCATTTATGATCTGACAATATCTTTCCCCAAAAAGAACATCATATTGCATTAATTTATAATCAAGCAGCATTTCTCTTGCTTCTATCCTATTATTAATAATAATATCGTCCGGGAATACTCTTTCCCCTTTGGACATAAGTCCATCCAAGTATTTTGTTATTGCAGTGTCCTTTATTCCTGCCAGGTTGCCAAGATATGCAGAAAGCATATTGGCTGAAAAAAGCAGGTTCTTTTCGCGTTCGTGAAGATAATTATCCCAAATGATAAATGGTACACCATATGCTCTTATGTGCTTTTCATATTCATCAACTACATTAATATAAGAAGCCTCTTTATACACCTTTTGATTATCACCCAGCAATGGTAGATGGTCTCCTAAATACAATATCAACGTAGGTTCCTGAATCTGTTTAAATTTCTTTATAAGTTCTTGTAGTGCTTTATCAGATTCATTGATCTTATCTATATAAGCTTCTAGAATACTGCTTGCTTCTTCGCTGAGCGGAAAATAATCCGCATCTTTATTTGAAATGTTTTTTTCTGTCAGTGCTTTTTCTTCTGCAAGAGCATATGGTCCGTGATTCTGCATTGTCACAGCAAAAACAAAATCCTTTTGAGATGTAGATATAACTTTATCTAAGATTATTTTAAAAACCTCTCTGTCGGCAATAAACTCACCAAACCTTTCGGCTCCAGACATGTCTTTTTCATTTATAAAGCTGTGAAAACCCAGTCTATTATATACAGCATCCCTTTTATAAAACCAGCTGTGGTATGGATGAATAGCTGTACATTCGTACGCTTGTTTTTTTAGAACAGATATCATTGATTCTACTGGTTCTTTGGGAAACAGCGAATAAGCAGATCCTCCGCTAAAAACAAGTCTCGAAGAGCATCCTGTCAGTAATTCGAATTCTGTATTTACTGTTCCTCCGCCGAAAACAGGAACCACGACTGTCCCAGATGTATACTCATTATAAATTAATTTGAAATTTTTTATCAACTCGTCCGGCAAGGTTAGCTTATCCATGATAGTAGGGTCCCAAAAGGCTTCACTCATGATAATAATAATATTAGGCTCCATACTATTATTTATAATCTGATTACTATTTTGCTGATTATTTGTGTCAGTGCAAATTTTATCGATTTTTATTTTTGAATATTCATCTGGCTTATAAATACTAATATTTTGAAGATTAGCAAGTGTTCCAAGAACAAATCCATGTTTTTGGTAGTAAGTACTTTGATCCCAAATCGTTTTTGTAATACTGTTTTTTATATCTGGAGTCAGGCTGCCTGTATAAAATAATCCAATAAACAATATGATCGAAAATATCATAAAGCGATATCCACTCTTTTTAGCCATTTTCATTGAAAATCTACGTACAACAATTATATCTACAAATAGTAATGCGCCAACTAAAAATATCACAGGCACTGCCGATGGAAGATTATCGAAATATGCCGCTATATTAATGGCCTCTTTGCTGAGCAAAAGATCCAAAGGAAGCAGTGGTTCACCGCGCTGAGCAAATTTTAGTCTGCTAATTCCTGTAATTATTATAAATAAAACAAATAGAATATTAATGATTTGCGCAAACCATTTTTCGGGCATTATCGATAGCATCCCAAATATAAGAGATACTGAAACCCAGGCTCTGAAGAAGCTAAGTGGCGAAGAAAGCACCCATTGGCAATATAAAACAAAACTGCCAGAATTTATCGATTCGATTACTGTTACGAAGATAACTGGCAGAATCATATATTTTAATAATACTGTAATGATAACTTTTTTTGTCATCGTACTCTCTCTTCTAGTCTTGTTCTCCTGCTTTTGACATATTACTTATTTCGGGAAGTTCTTCCAACGACTTCAATCCCATATATTTTAGAAACTCCGAGGTTGTCTGATATATTATCGGTCGTCCAGGCGTATCCTTTCTACCCGCCTCCTCAATAAGTCCACGGTCGAGCAAAGTATTTATCGCGCTATCACACTTTACTCCACGCATTTCCTCTATTTCACTTTTTGTGATTGGCTGTTGATATGATATTATGGCAATAGTTTCTAATGCCGCTTGTGACAATGTGTTTAATCTGTTTCTTACTATTTTTTCGATATATTCTGCATGTTCTGGACGTGTAGTAAATATATAACCTCCTCCTATTTCGGACAAACAGTATCCATGCTCTTCTTTTTCACAATCGGCTTTGATTTCCTTGAGGAATCCCTCGGCATCTTGTTCTTCAATATCAAGAACGGACGCTATCTGTCTTGTAGACAAAGGCTCCGCAGATACAAACAATAACGATTCAATTATGCTTTTTACCTCTTTCGAAAACAGGGTGGGCAAGGATTAGTCCCCCTTTTTTTCTTTTAAAAAAATTAGTATATCAGCGAAAAGGCTGCTTTGCCTCATTATAACTGTTCCTCTTCTGCTCAATTCAAGCAATGCCAGGAAGGTGATGATCAATTCTTTGCGATCTGCCGCGGAATAAAACAATCTCTCGAATACGAGACCGGCTGGAGCACGATGTAGTTTGTTTAATATACTATCCATTTTATCTTTGATCGTAATTTCTTCGCGGGAAATTGAAAAAACTTCTTTTCTTTTATCTATTTTGCGCAACACCTTGCTGTAAGCGCCTATCAAATCAGTTAATGTGACATTTGCGAGCGGGTTAGTTATTGGAAATTGTTTTATCAGGTCATCTTCCTTGATTTCCCGATAAAATATCCTGGATTGTATATGCTCTCTTTCTTTGAAATTTTCGGCCATATCTCTGTATATTCTGTACTCAATAAGTTTCTCAACCAATTCAGCGCGCGGATCGATCTCTAGCATATCTTCAGGGATTGGCTTATTCCTGGGTAACAGCATTTTTGCTTTGATCGCCAGCAAAGTGCATGCCATAAGCAAAAATTCGCTGGTAAGTTCTAGATCAGATTCCTCAGCCTGGTCCATGTATTCAAGATATTGCTGAGTTATATCGGCTATTGGTATATCGTATATATCTACTTCATTTTTTTCCAAAAGATGAAGCAATAGATCCATTGGTCCCTCAAAAACAGGCAGAATTACCTGATAAGACATCATCTCACCACTTTACCGCTATATTCATTACATCTCTCACCAGCGATAATGTCTTTATTGCTTCTTCACGTGCATTTTTTGCTCCTGTTTCAAGTATCTCACAGAGTAAATCTGGTCTTTTTTCATAGTATTCTCTTCTTTCACGGAGCGGATCAAGAATTTCGTCCAGGACTTCGGCAAGTCTTTTTTTACACATAACACATCCGATATTTCCTGCACGGCAATTATATCTGATTTCATCTATTTCTTTTTTATTGTAAATGCTCTGGTAAGTATTCACCACACAGATATCCGGATTACCAGGGTCATTTTTCTTTATCCTGGCAGGGTCAGTGATCATCATCTGCACCTTTTCCTGGATTTCCTTTTTGGTTGCCCCAATAGGTATATCATTGTTGTAACTCTTGCTCATCTTTCTTCCGTCAACTCCCGGGAGCAGAGGTATTTGAGCTAATTTCGCTTTGGGTTCCGGGAATATGTCGCTTTTATATAAGTAATTAAACCTTCTAGCCAGTTCACGGCATAATTCAAGATGAGCGAGTTGATCTTCTCCAACAGGTACAGTGTCAGCCCGATAAACAAGTATATCTGCCGCCATAAGAACAGGATAACCTAAAAAACCATACGTCGCGACATCCTTTGACTGCAATTTGAACTGTTGTATCTGGTCTTTGTACGTTGGCACTCTTTCCAGCCATGAAACAGGAATGGTCATTGAAAACAACAAATGTAATTCTGCATGTTCCTTAACCTGCGACTGGATAAACAGGGGACTTTTTTCAAAATCCAGTCCGGCTCCCAACCAATCCAGAAGCATCATGCGAATATTTTCTTGCATATTTGATGTATTCTCAAAAGCAGTGGTCAATGCGTGCCAATCTACTATGCTGAAATAACAGCGATATTCCTTTTGCAGATCTATCCAATTATCCAATACACTCAAATGACCGATATGGAGCTTCCCTGTTGGACGCATTCCACTGAATACAACACCCTTGCTCATATCAAACCTCCTGCATTTGCAATAAAGCTTCCCAAATAAAATATGCCCGATATTATAGCGCCGGCAACTGGCATTAGTACCCTGCCGGTAATATTCGTCAAAATCAATATTATTAATATTATAGGTCCGTAAGGTTCGATCCGATAAATGTACTGATGAGTTTTGTAGGGAAGCAACCCGAGTAAAATCTTCGACCCATCCAAAGGTGGAACCGGAATAAGATTAAACAGAGCTAAATAAATATTGATACTAACAAGTAAAAACAAGAATAATGCTAAATACATCGGCACATCAAATAAATTGTATATTATTGCAGTCAGCAGAGCAAGAATCATATTAGATGCCGGGCCTGCCACGCTGACAATAAATAATCCACGTTGCCTATTGCCTTTAAAATAATTAGGGTTGATCTGTACCGGTTTAGCCCATCCGAAATGGGCGACCAATAACATCAGTGTGCCTAATGGATCAAGATGTGCCAATGGATTCAAGGAGAGTCTGCCTTCTCTCGAAGGAGTAGGATCCCCAAGCAAATGAGCCGCCAGGCCATGGGCAAATTCGTGAGCGGTGATAGCTATCAAAACCGCTGGTATACTAATAACAATACTAATAAAATCCATGCTGATTTTCTCCGGTTTCATTTTTATTAAGAAGTATAAGCCCTTCTTGTTTGGTATTGAAAATCCCCTCAATATATAATTTTTTCAGTATTTCAAGTTTTTCATGTATTTCTCTTCCCTGTACATAACCGAGTTCTAATAAATCATTGCCATTGATCGGCATTTTGAAATCGTCTATACATTTTCTGAATTCTTGCCAGCTTATAAATGGGAACTCCGGCAGGTGACTAAGATAAATAAGTCCTTCCAGAGGCAATCTTTTAGCATAATATGCCGCTGCCCTGTAATTGATTTTTTTCTCAGAAAATTTCAGCGCAAGAAATATTGTTTCCGAAAGTTCTTTTTTTTCTTTCACAGACAGTCCCCAATATACTGAAATAGTCTGTAAATTTTCTGGTGATTTATTAAGTATTTCCAACAATAAATAAATCCACTTGCGGAATCTACCATAATGTTTGCCGATATCATTTATGATCCCTGCAGCATCAATCATGTTTCTATAAGGAATATTTGAAAAAAAAGACCTCCAGCCACCAAAATAAAAAATGTCCTGGAGTATAGAAGGCACTTCTTCTTCTTGACAAATAAGTTTCCATTCCTTTAACCTGCGGGCCGGGGATACATTAGACAGATATTTCCATCCTCTGCAGAGCTCAATCTTAGTGTTCTCTTCTATAGAAAACCCCAATCTCGTTTTATACCTTAAAGCTCTTAATATCCTGGTCGGATCATCCCGGAAACTATTGGCGTGCAGCATACGAATCAAACGTTTTTCAATATCACCTACGCCATTAAAAGGATCTTGAAGGTCACCCCATCCATCGTAGACTAAGGGTATCGCCATAGCATTCATGGTAAAATCTCTTCTTTTTAAATCATCCATCCATTTAGACATTTCGACTTTCGGCAAGGAACCCGGTAAGGAGTACTTCTCCTTGCGGGAGCGGGCAAAATCCACTTGTCCCCATTCAGTACTGAATGTAGCTGTCATTAGTTTTTTGTTACGCCTTGGAATGCTTCCAACAGCATCAGCAAACCTTGAAACGAATCCATCCATTTCTCCGTCGATCATAAAGTCGAAGTCATTTGAATTCTTGCCTGTGTACTCATCTCTGACTTTTCCCCCAACGAGAAAGATCAGTGGGGGTTCATTCATTTCTTTGATTATTTTTCTAATTGTTTTATATAAATCATTTTCCTCAATCATAAGGCCTCCAAATAAAGAAGAGAAGCAGTCTGATCTGCTTCTATTCGAAACATATGAATTTTAGCCCAACCGGCTGGGCAACTGATCATTACGTATTATGTCTTCGTAAGTTTCACGTTTGACAATCACATCAGCCTGTCCATCACAAACCAAAACCACTGCAGGTCTGGGTAATCTATTGTAATTACTAGACATTGAGTAATTATAGGCCCCTGTGCTTGAAACTGCAAGAATATCTCCTGACTCAACCGCAGGAAGCATAATGTCCCAAATCAGCATATCACCCGACTCACAGCACTTTCCGGTGATGGATACCTTTTCAGACGATTTTTCCGTAGCTTTGTTAGCTAACATAGCCTCGTAAACTGCCTGGTAAAGCGCCGGGCGAGGATTATCGGCCATGCCGCCGTCAACAGCAACATAAGTACGGACTCCAGGAATATGTTTGATCGATCCTATAGTATATAATGTTGTCCCAGCAGTTCCGACGATCGATCTTCCTGGCTCAACGATCACCTTCGGTACAATCAATCCATATTTACGAGCTTTTTCCTTAACAGTGCCCATGATGATGTCAGCGAAACCTTCTATAGATGCTGGTACATCACCGTCCTTATAGTAAATCCCGAATCCTCCTCCAAGATTTAATTCCATAAGCTTGATTCCGGTCTCATCTTTGACTGACCTGATAAAGTTCATCATGACCTCTGCTGCGTGTCGGAAAGATTCTATCTCGAAAATTTGTGAGCCGATATGGCAGTGAATACCTTTAAGTTCAAGATTTTCGCATTCAATTGCCTTTTTTACCGCTTCCATTGCCTGCCCGGTAGCGATCGCTAATCCAAATTTCGAGTCGATTTGCCCCGTCTTGATATACTCATGGGTATGTGCTTCGATTCCTGGTTGTATACGTAAGAGTATTTTTATTTTGGAATTTGCTTTTTTGGCTTCCTCGTTGAGCAATTCAAGTTCATAAAGGTTATCTGCAACAAATCTTCCGATCTTTTTGTTTATTCCGAGTATAATTTCTTCACGTGATTTATTGTTTCCGTGGAAATAGATTTTATCTGCAGGGAATCCAGCTTCCAATGCTGTATATAGTTCGCCCGCCGAGACGACATCCAACCCAAGCTTCTCCTGTTGAATGATCTTGACCATGGCCATATTCAAAAAAGCTTTGCTAGCGTAGATCACCTCTGTATTTTCGTGCTTTCCAAAAGCATCACGATATTTACGGCAAATATCACGAATATGTTGCTCATCCATGACATAAAGAGGTGTTTTATATATACTGGCAAGCTCTGCAGTATCAAATCCTCCAATGCTTAAATGTCCTTTAGCATTAATCTCCATCGTACCGTGCAGCTTCATTATAAACATCTCTCCCGTCCTTTGTGCTCTAAGCTTTCATGACAGACTATTGTACAATTCTAGCATAATGTTTTTTTAGGGTCAAGAATCGACCTTTTCAACCTCAAATGCAGGCAGTAGTCCTTGATTAAATCGAACTGATTTTCGATACTGTTTAAGTTTTTGATTTCAAGTACCAGTAAAGGGATTTTTGATTTCTCCGCTTGTGATATTATTGTTTTATTTCTTTGTTCTTTTTCTAAACAGTAAGCCGTTTTAAATAAGATCAGCCCATCGACATCCCTAGGGATCCTTTTAGCCATGCTTCTTCGTGGTTTTAAAACACTTGGTATAGGTTCAAAATAAATATTATGTAAAAAATTCTTGTGGCTATATCCATGCTTTACTTCAATTTCGCATACAGATAACATTGTCTCTATTTCCTTGCCAATATATTCATTGAAAATCAGGCATGGTTCTCCGACCAAACCTATCGAAAGCAAGAAATCGACTTTCTTTTTTGGTATATGTAGAAGCTTTTGACGGGCGAGCCCGTAAGCTTCGATGATCTCATCGCTCGTTAATGCATCATTGATCGCTGTAAAACCAGTCTCAAGTACTTTTTCTGTTGTGCCGCTGTGCTTTTCCCTGGGTCTTAAATATTGGGCTGTTTTTTCAAGTGCATCAAAGAAAGGGGCTTTTTCATAAGCCAACCAAGCTGCCTTATAAAGCTCTCGACGAGTGATTTTTTTTTCAAATACTCTTGGATTTGAAAGTGATTTCTTTGATGCTGAATCAATGCTAGTCCCTATAAAACATTGCTTTCGTTCAGCTTCTTTTTTTGTTAGATAGTTTTTTATACATTTTTGCGGTATATCTGTGATAAATATTAAACCGTTCTTATCATCATAAAATTTTGAATACAGGCATTTAGTCAAAGCAATAGCCGGGCAATTGCTTTGGAAAACAGCATTGGTCAAATCAGATCCTTTTAGGGTATCTTTAATACTTCTGATCACAGAATGATCTACTGCAAAGTTTTTTAAGACCGCGCTCAATAAAATGCTGTCCCTTCCGTGAAGCAGAACTTTTGTTGTCATGAATAAATACCATATATTAAAGGATTTTGTGAAATCTTGTTTTCGGAAATATAGTAAGCTTTTTTGATTTCGGGGAGCACATTTTTGAGCTTTTTTTCGTCGTTATAATGTATTTCTATAATTATCTCCCCTTCTTTTACCCAAGAAATGTTTTCAGTCATTATCTTTATTCCAACACTTAGGTCAATTTGAGAATTTTTGTGTTCTCTTCCGGCACCCAGGAGCATTGCAATTTTTCCTAAAAGTTCAGTATCTGAAATTATAAAATGTCCATCTTTTTCTGCTCTTATTGACATCTTGTATTTAGCCTGCGGTAACAAGGATAGATCTTCAAGAACACGTTCATCGCCATTTTGAGCTTTTATCATTTCGGCCATTTTTCGCAGGGCTTGTTTTTTTTCAAGATTATCGCGAAGGATTTGTGATGCTTCTTCAATTGTCTTTGCTTTGTCTGCAGCTAGTAATATTTGTGTTCCTAAAATATTGACAAGTTCAAGCAGACGCCCCTTTTTTTCTCCGCGTAAGACCTGAATAGCTTCGCTGACTTCCAAAGAATTTCCTATAGACATTCCAAGGGGTTGATTCATATCGGAAACTACCGCAATTATTTTCCTGTGCATTTTGTTTCCTATCTGCACCATTATCTGCGATAATTCTTTCGCTGTTTCAATTGTTTTCATAAATGCCCCGCTGCCGACTTTAACATCCAAGGCTATTATTTCTGAACCGCAGGCAATTTTTTTGCTCATTATACTGCTCGCGATCAATGGTATTGATTCGATCGTTCCGGTAACATCACGTAAAGTATATAATTTTTTATCTGCGGGGACCATGTTTTCACTTTGTGCGGCAACGGCGATCCCAATTTCTCTGACTTGTCTCAGGAAGCTGTCCTTACCGATATTAGTTTGCATACCAGGGATACTTTCAAGTTTGTCTATTGTTCCTCCAGTATATCCCAATGCTCGTCCAGACATTTTAGCCACTTTTATTCCGGAGGAGGCAAGCAAGGGCGCCAATATAAGTGTTGTTGTATCACCTATTCCTCCGGTACTGTGTTTATCGGCTTTTATCCCGTCTATTGAAGATAAATCCAACATATCTCCGGACTTGGCCATTAATTCTGTGCACTTTATTATCTCATCCTCTATCATGTTCTTAAAATAGACCGCCATACAAAATGCAGACATTTGATAATCTGGTATTTCACCTCTAACAAAGCCCTGTATCAAAAAATCAAGTTCATCCGGATTCAATGCCTTTCCTTCTCGTTTTTTTACAATCAAATCTACCGCTCTCATTTTTGAGCCCCCTCTTTAGTTCATCTAAAAAACTTTTTCCAGGGAATTCATAACCAATTTCGAATATATCGGCAATAGTTGCTGCAATGTCTGCGAATGTATCACGAGTCCCAAGAACAGTTCCCGGTGATATCAGCGGATTAAAAACAAACAATGGAACGAATTCTCTGCTATGGTCGGTGCTTGGAGTTGAAGGATCATTTCCGTGGTCTGCAGTGATTATCAGATAATCATTTTCACCCTTGATTCTCCTGATAAATTCGGGCAAATACTTATCAAATTCTTCCAAAGCCTGTGCGTAGCCTTTAATATCATTTCGATGTCCATACAGTGAATCGAAATCGACCAAATTAACGAACACCATTCCTACACTTAAGCTTTCCCAGGCTTCGATGGTTTTTTCATATCCTTCAGCATTGCTTATGGATGGTATGCTTTTTGTCAGACCTTCTCCAGAGAATATATCATTAATTTTACCGATCCCGATTACTTCATGACCTGCTTCTTTCATCTTATCCAGTATTGTCTTTTGTGGTGGCTTCAGTGAAAAATCATGACGATTGGAGGTCCTTTTGAAGCTTCCCGGCTTACCGGTAAATGGTCTGGCAATAACTCTACCGACTGCCATAGGACCCTCAAGCATTTCTCTGGCGATTTGACAAATACGATACAGTTCAGCAAGTGGGATTATCTCTTCGTGAGCAGCAATTTGAAATACGCTGTCAGCCGATGTATAGACAATGGGATATCCCGTATTCATATGTAAGCTTCCAAGCTCTTCAATTATTAAAGTTCCAGATGCCCTTTTATTGCCAAGTATTTTGCGTTTGATACGTTTTTCGAATTTCTCTATAAATTCATCTGGGAAACCATCGGGAAATGTGGGCATCGGTTTATCAGTTATTATACCGGCCATTTCCCAATGGCCAGTCGTCGTGTCTTTGCCCTTTGATCTTTCAGCCATTTTACCGTAAGCTCCGGGAATGTAACAAGGTCGAAGATCTTTCTCAGGATACAAAATATGCTCTAAACCACAGCCTATAAGATTAGGTATATTTATTTCAGGAACGGCTTTTATAATACTAGCCATTGTATTACAACCTTCATCTCCATAAAGAGCAGCATCGGGGAGTTCTCCAACTCCAACACTGTCGATAACAACTAGTAAAACTCTCTTCATTTTTATCTCCTTTCTAAATCATGCTCTAGGATGAGTTTTTTCGAATATTTCTTTGAGTTTGCTTTTAGTTAGATGTGTATATATCTGTGTAGTGCTTATATCAGCATGGCCCAATAATTCCTGGACAGACCTTAGATCAGCTCCGTTAGTCAGCAGATGTGTGGCAAAAGAATGTCTTAATGTATGCGGGCTAAAAGATTTTTTGATATTTTTTGAGAGTGCATGTTTTTTAAGAATCTTCCAAAATCCTTGTCTGCTGATCCTCTGCCCGCGGTTATTTAAGAAAACTGCATTTGTATTTTCTTTGAAAAGAAGCTTATCTCTGGCTTGGTCAAGATATTTCCCCAACCAATAAACAGCGTGTTTGCCCAACGGTATTATCCTTTCCTTATCGCCTTTTCCAGTACAACGCACACTGAACATACCAAGATCAAGGTGCTGCAGATCAAGATTTACCATTTCTGATACGCGCATCCCTGATGCATAAAGCAGTTCAAACATTGCCTTATTACGAAAATCAATAGGATTTTCTCCCTTGGGATCTTCCAACAATAAAGAGATTTCTTCATTTGACAAAACCTTCGGTAATAATGGTTTCATTTGGGGAGTATCAATATTTACAGAGGGATCTATATCAAATATCCCCTCTATACAAGCGAAACGGAACATGCCTTTCAAAGGGGCTATTTTTCTTGCAATTGTTGCTGCTGTGAGTCCACGTTTTTTTAATAAGTATATATACTTTGCCAAATCATCCTTAGAGATTTGTTCGGGAGATTGAATGCACCTTTTTTCCATCTCCGCCTTGAACAATTTTAAATCAGTTTGATAAGCCTTGATCGTGTTTTGAGCGTAGCCTTTTTCAACTCTTAAGTAATCAATATACAAATCCATCAATTTTTGCATCAGGATCCCTCCGGTATCAATAGACCGCACTTCTCCAAAGCGTAAAATATCCCAATTATTGTTTTTGCATCATATATTTTACCTTCAACTATACTTTTATACAATTTTCCCAGATCAACTGTATAATTCTCAATAATTTCATCCGGATCAGGCATTATCTTAGTTTGTACAAGCTCCTCAGCCATAAACAAATGTATGATCTCATTCGTAAACCCAGGAGTAGTATAAAACGAACATAATGCTGACCATTTCATAGCTTTATATCCAGTTTCCTCCTCAAGCTCCCTTTGTGCAGTTTGAAGAGGCTCTTCACCGGGTTCAAGTTTTCCGGCTGGAAGCTCGAGAGATTCTTGTTGAATAGCATATCGGTACTGCTTTACCATCAAGAGCTCTTTTTGTGGATTTACAGCCACTATTACGACTGCTCCGGGATGCTCAACAACATCGCGATATGAAATAATTCCATTGTCAAGTCTTACCTCATCCTGACGAAAAGTTATATGTTTACCTGATACCTCGTAAATAGTTTTAATAAATTTTTCTTTTAAATCTGCTCGGGTACTCTTAATCGACATCTGTATCTTTCCTTCCAAGTCTGATTTTATCTGCGATCAAAGCTATAAACTCCGACTTTGTCGGTTTGCCTTTTTGCAGATTGATCGTATATCCAAAAAAGCGGTTAATAATCTCTACATCTCCTCGATCAAAAGCAAGCTCGATTGCATGTCTTATGGCGCGTTCCACTCTGCTGGGAGTCGTTTTATAACGCTGCGCAAGTTCTGGATATAATAACTTTGTAACTGCACCTAAAAGCTCTATATCATTTATCACCATTATGATCGCTTCACGCAAATACTGGTAACCTTTTATATGAGCAGGTACACCCATTTGTTGGATTATGCCAGTCACTTCTACGTCAAGGATATTTCTTTCCTTCTGCCTATTTCTATAAGGATAGGTTTCGGTACTATAATTTGTTGATAAAGATTCTTCAGCGTAGAATTGTCTTATTCTGTTACCAAGCGTATCATAATCAAAAGGTTTTAGTAGAAAATAGTCCGCGCCCAATTCAATCGCCTTTTGTGTAATATATTCCTGTCCAAAAGCAGTCAGCATTATTATCTTAGGTTTATGCAAATCTTGCTCCTTTATTTTTTCTAATACTCCTATCCCGTCTAATTGGGGCATGATGATATCTAAAACAACGACATCAGGACCTTTTTCTCTTATGAGCTCAATCGCTTCCAGACCATTGAAGGCTTTTCCAACCAATATGATATCCTTCTGGTGTTCGAAGTACTCACTAAGAATACCTACTAATCCACGATTGTCATCTGCGATCAATAGTTTTATCGGGTCGTACATTTCTATCCTCCTTATATCGCTTCAATATAGTTTTCTATATTTACCTGTTTACCCATATATTTTACCATATTTTTCTATTTTTTCAAACAAACAGACAGGCTCTAGTCCTGTCTGTTCATGATCATTTGAGAAGCATGTTTTTTTAATTCTTCGGTTGAATTTTCTCCACCTATCATCCTGGTCAACTCTTCGATCCTTTCTTCGTCGGACAGATATTTGAGCTTTGTTATCGTTCTGCCCTCTGTCTCCGTTTTATAGACCAGTATATGTTCGTCTCCAACCGATGCAATGATTGCTGAGTGAGTTACACAAATTACCTGTTGACTACAGCTTATCCTCTTTAGTTTTTCAGCTAATTTTTGGGCTGATTTGCCTCCAACTCCTGAATCTATCTCATCAAATATCAATGTTCCTATTCCATCCTTATCAGCAAGGATCGTTTTAATAGAAAGCATTATTCTTGATAGTTCTCCCCCGGATGAAATTTTTGCCACCGGCATGAGAATCTCTCCTTTATTAGGAGAAATCAAAAATTCAACACTGTCCGAACCTGATTGTGACAAGCTCGTTTCCGTAAACTTAACCTTGAAATCTACATCAGGCATAGATAATTCCTTCAACTGCTCTTTGACTTTTCTTTCTAATTCGATTGATAGTTCCAGACGCTTTTTTGAAAGCTTCTGAGCTTTGGTAGTCAATTTCTCGTAAATAATTTCTTCTGTTCTTTTTAACTCAGCAGTCTGCTCAAAGCTTGTTTCAAGTATATCAAGTTCTGCTTCAGCTTTAATAGCGTATTGAATGATTTCCTGGATACTGTTGCCATACTTTTTTTTCAGATCACTTATCAGCTGCAGTCTTTTTTCGATCTGCTCCAATCTTTGGGGAGAAAATTCGATGTTTTCTACATAGTTTCTTATCTCAGTGGATACTTCTTCTATTATGTATTGGGTGGGTTGAATTTTTTCAATAAATACAGCTATGTCATCATCGTATTTTAATGCATCTTCAAGCGATGATACAGCCTGTCCAAGTGCCTCGCTGGCAGGAGATGAAGCTTCTCCGCCATATAGGTTTTGATATGCATTTTGTAATGAATTTGCGATTTTTTCAGCATTTGCATGGATCGATGCTTCCTTTTTTAATTCTTCTTCTTCTTCGCCTGGCTGCAATTTTGCTCGGTTGATTTCCTGTAGCTGATATTTGAAAAAATCAATATTTCGTAATCTCTCTTCTTCTTTTCCAGAAAAAGCATTTAGCTTTTTCTTTATATTTTGCCATTCATAATATTCGTTGCTGAAATTTTGCACCAGTACAGAGTGTTCCAATTCACCCAATTTGTCCAGAATATCCAAATGGTAATCGACCTGAAGCAATGCTTGGTGGTCGTGTTGGCCATGGATATCAACTATTTGGATGCCCGCCTTTCTATATTGTCCAAGAGTTAAAGTTCTACCATTTATCCGAGCAACATTTTTACCTTCTGTAGATATTTCTCTGGTTAGGATGATAAGACCCTCTTCGTGATCAACTCCGATCTCCTTGAGATATTCAAAAACCTGATGTTTTTCATTCAAATAAAAAGATCCCTCGATATAACTTTTTTCTGAACCATGACGTATATAATCACTTTGAGCTCTTCCGCCCAATAGAAGAGCCACCGCATCAATGACGATAGATTTTCCAGCGCCTGTCTCACCTGTCAGCACATTTAAAGAGCCGGTAAATTCTACCGTGAGTTCATCTATCAATGCAAAATTTTTGATCAATAATCTCTTAAGCATCTTGACACCCTATTTCATCATGCTATTGAGTCTTTGAATAATCTTTGTTATTTCCGGCGATAACCTTTTTTCCCTTTTTCTATTGATGATCAATATTACAGTATCATCTCCGGCAACAGTCCCAACAACCTCAGGCCATTTAGCCCCATCAACAAGCGAAGCAACAGTTTGAGCATTGCCCGGATAAGTATGCAGAACAACGATATTCTCAC
The DNA here is from genome assembly GCA_040767105.1 of Peptococcaceae bacterium. Classification (GTDB taxonomy): domain Bacteria; phylum Bacillota; class Peptococcia; order DRI-13; family PHAD01; genus JAXGPE01. The sequence goes on from JAXGPE010000008.1 coordinate 51,993, forward strand.
TTGTTTTGATGTTTCTAACCATTTCTTTCATTAACCGAGAGATTTTTTCTTCATTCAGACTTAATTCATTTTCTTTCGGCAAACCGTACTTATATGAATTTTCGCCGTTGCTGATTTTGATCAATCGCAATTCTTTGATATCTCTCGATACTGTGGCTTGTGTAACTTGAAAACCTTCTTTGACTAAGGCTTCAGCTAATTCTTCCTGTGTTTTTATATCTTTTGCACTGATAAGTTCGACTATTTTCTTTTGTCTGATTATTTTCAAGAGTCGATTCCTCCTTTTTTCGCCAGTCTCTGAGCAAATAGAAGGTAAGGAGCCTTGTTGGTCTGATTCAGTCTTTTCCAGCAATAAGTAAGCCATTCATTTGAGGGAAGTACCGAAAACATTCTTTCAGCTTCAGCGGCTTCGTCTTCTCCCCCGGCATGTCCAGGATAAGCGGTAGCGCAAACTGCCCCGCCAGGGCATATTATTTTCATGCATTTTTCCCAGGCATCTATTGTTGATTTTTTTTGGGTTGTTATTTTCTTATTACCACCAGGCAAATATCCTAAATTGAAAGTAGCCGCCTTTATTTTCTCTCGAACATATAAATCTATCCTATCATGATTATCATTTATTAATTTAACTTGAGCCAGGCAATTGTGTTTTTCCAACAAGCCTTTAGTATATAATAATGCATCTTCTTGTATATCAAACGCGTATACCATACCATTTGGCCCAACTTGTTCAGCCAAAAATAATGTATCTGATCCATTACCCATTGTGGCATCTATGACTCGATCTCCAGGCATGATTATTTGTTCAAGCAATCTACGAGCCATATCAACAGCCTTAATCAGGCTATTCATAGCTTATTCTGCCCTCCGTTTTCATTTTCTCTTGCAGTATCTCGAAAAAATTACGATTCTTGATACGTACCAAGCGAGTTTGTTTTTGTGAAGCAGAAATATATATCTCATCATTTTTTTCCACAGTATAAACTTGCTGTCCGTCGATCGTCATCATTGAATCAGCATGAGCTTTTTTTATCCTGATCCTGACAACTTTTTCTGAAGGTATCACCAGCGGTCTGGCATGCAGAGTATGTGGGCATATCGGGGTTATGATTATTGCTTCGACCTCCGGATGAATTATTGGACCACCAGCAGATAGCGAATATGCTGTGGATCCCGTTGGTGAGGATATTATTATTCCATCACCGTTATAAGTTGTAACATATTGTTCATTTACAAACACATCGACAATGATCAGTCGTGCCAGCGGCCCTTTGACTACAAAGTCATTTAATCCGATAAAATTTGTCTGATTCCTTTTATTTTTCAAGCATCCATCCAGCATCATCCTGTTTTCAAGATAGTATTCTTCCCTCACCAATTTATCCATTGCATCATATATTTCAGGGACCTCAATTTCTGTTAAAAATCCTAGTACTCCAAGATTGACACCCAAAATAGGCACTTCTGAGGCTGCAGTAATCCTTGCCGCCCTGAGAATTGTTCCGTCACCTCCGAGTGTTACGATACAGTCAACGTTTTTACCTATATCTTCTGTTATACAGTTTTTATCAGCACCTAATATAGATCCATCTTCCGCTGTTGTATAAACACTGATGCCTCTGGATTCGCACCAATGCAAAAGATCTTTTCCCAGTTGGATAGGTTGTTTTTTTCCGGTGTTGACGATAAGCCCTATTTTAGTAAGCATTTATTTCCTCCGTGTTTATAAGCTTTATGCAAATAAGCCTCCAATAAGCCTGCTGTCATAGTTTTCGACAGGGCTGTGTTTTCTCCTCTTAATTCAAAGAGATTCATGAGCTCTTGCTGTTACTTCTTTTATCGTATCAATATTAATTTTATCCTCGAGTTCTTTATTATTCTTTAAACACAAAATAAATTCGATGTTGCCTTCGGGACCTTTTATAGGTGAATAAGTTAATCCAACTGCCTTTAGGCCATTTTCCCAAGCCTCAGCAATTATTCTATTCAAAACATCTATATGTACTCCAATTTCTTTGACTACTCCTTTTTTGCCAACCTTTTCGCGCCCGGCTTCAAACTGAGGTTTGATCAAAGCGATAATTATTCCATCTTCTTTCAAAAAATTTTTTATTGTCGGAAATATTTTGCTTAAAGAAATAAAAGATGCATCGATTGTAATTACATCGACCATTTCAGGAATTTTTTCTGTTGTCAGGTAGCGAGCATTTGTTCTTTCCAAACATATTACCCTTTCGTCCTGGCGCAAACTCCAGTCAAGCTGGCCATATCCAACGTCCACAGCGTATACTCTGCTGGCTCCTTGAAGAAGCGCGCATTGCGTGAATCCTCCCGTTGAGGCACCGATATCTATAACTATCTTGTCTTTTAAAACTATATCAAATTCCCTTAAGCCTTTTTCAAGCTTTATGCCTCCGCGACTTACATATGGTGAGATTTTGCCTTTGATTTCGATGTGATCATCTAATAATACCTTTGTTCCTGGTTTATCGACCAATAATTTGTTGACATAAACCTGACCAGCCATTATAAGCGCTCTGCCTTTTTCACGACTGGCGACTAAGCCCCTTTCAACCAAGATTTGGTCAATTCTATCCTTTCTGATCACTTTGTCTCCTTTTGTCCAGTAAAATATTTTTTCATTATTTTTTTAGCCATATTGACCGGATCCAAGCCCATATTTTCCTTTAGGATCTTCGTCGCCCCGTGAGTAATGAATTCATCTGGTAACCCTATACTAATGAATTTGTTTTGTATCAAGTCGTTATCTGCCAATAATTCCAAAACCGCACTGCCAAATCCTCCAGCCAGCGCATTTTCTTCCATTGTTACAAACAAACTATGTTTTTTTGACATAGATAGTATCAATTCGGCATCAAGGGGTTTAATAAATCTGCCATTGATAACGGTTGTAGATATGTTATGTTCTTTCAATATTTTCCCAGTCTCTAAAGCCGGATAAACCATAGAACCTACGGCTATGATCAAAACATCGTCGCCCTCGGATAATACTTCGGCCTTTCCCCATGGCAGTAATTCGTAAGTAGGGCTCAATTCCACTCCGACAGCTATTCCTCTCGGATAGCGCAGAGCTACAGGTCCATCGTGTCTAAGCGAAGTAAAAATCATATCTTTTAATTCATTTTCATCTTTTGGAGCAATAATCGATATTTGTGGAATATGTCTGAGATAAGAATAATCAAAAACCCCATGATGCGTTGGGCCATCTTCTCCAACAATACCAGCTCTATCAACGGCAAAAAGAACAGGCGCACGCTGAAGGCAAACATCATGCACTATTTGATCATAGGCTCTTTGCAAAAACGTTGAGTAAATGGCTACCACCGGGCGGAATCCTCTCATAGACATGGCTGCGGCAAGAGTAACAGCATTCTGTTCTGCTATACCAACATCGATAAATTTTCGAGGATGCCTTGCTCCGAATTTATTTAATCCCGTGCCTTCGGGCATTGCTGCTGACAACGCAACAATTCTTGGATCTTCATCTGCCAAATCAGCAAGAGTGTTTCCAAATACTTCCGTATATGTAGGTCTGCCATTATTCTTATATACTTCTCCAGTTTTTAAATCAAACGGCCCGACTCCATGAAAAAGTGTTGGATTTTTTTCCGCAGGCTCATAACCTCTGCCTTTTTGTGTCAAAACATGGAGCAGAACAGGGCCCTTATATGTCCTTGCTTTTAAAAGCATCCTGATCAATTCAGGTATATTATGACCATCTATAGGTCCAAGATATGTGAATCCAAGTTCTTCAAAAAGGATCCCCGGAACGATCAAATATTTAAGACTATCCTTAACTCTTTCAACTGTCCGGATAAAACTTGGGCCTATTGAAGGTATTTTATTGAATAAATACTCCAGATCTTTCTTTCGCTTGGCGTACATTGGATCCGATCTTAGTCTGCTAAGATATGAAGACATCGCGCCAACATTTTCGGCAATGGACATTTCATTGTCATTCAGAACTACCAGCATATTGATTCCTTCATGTCCGGCCTGATTCAATGCTTCAAAAGCCTGTCCTCCTGTTAGTGCGCCATCACCTATAACTGCAGCCACACAGGAGTTTTCTTCCAGCAAATCCCTTGCTAATGCATATCCAAGAGCTGCTGATATTGAAGTGCTGCTGTGTCCGGTATTGAATGCATCATGAATGCTTTCCTCCGTTTTAGGAAATCCTGATAAACCTTGAAACTTACGTAAAGTTGCGAATTGTTCTTTCCTTCCTGTAAGTATTTTGTGCGCATATGACTGGTGCCCAACATCCCAAATAATTTTATCAAGGCCTGAATCATATACGTAATGCAAAGCAATGGTAAGCTCTACAACTCCTAAACTTGGAGCAAGATGACCACCACTGGAGGAAACATTATTTAAAATGAATTCGCGAATTTCGCCTGCTAAAAGCGGCAAATCTTTAATATCAATTTGTTTAAGATCTTGCGGGTCATTAACTCTATCCAATATCCCCACAACAATCACCTGCCATAATATAGATTGTTTACCTATTTAATGATCAAACCAAAAAATATCCCGATAACTGATCCAGCAAGTATCTCCAAAGGCGAATGCCCTATAAGCTCTTTTAATTTTTCCGGTTTGAATTTTTCTTTATTATAAATATCAATGATGATTTTATTTAAAACCTCCGCCTGTTGTCCAGTCGCTCGGCGAACTCCGGCAGCATCATGCATCACCACTCCGGCAAAAACCGCCGAGATTGCAAAAAAAATTGAATCCCATCCTGAGCTGATACCAACATTAGTGGCAAGAGCAACGACAAAAGCCGTGTGTGAGCTTGGCATACCTCCAGCACCTAAAAGCCTTGTTAAATCCAACTTCCCGTACGTGCCTATGTGGATCAACACTTTTAATATTTGCGCAGTAAGCCATGCAAACAATGCAGCCTTAAGAACCTGATTCGACCATATACCAACAAAAAACTCGTGCATAAATTCGACCTCCGCTTATCAGTTCAGTTAGGACTCTCTAACTAACAAGTATTGAGCCAATGCCTTCAAAGCCTCTATATCTCCGGGCATTTCGCCTAGAGCCTCAATTGCAGATCCGACAGCCTTTGCAGCCATTTGCTGCGACTGTTCCAATCCATATAATGAAGGATAAGTTGCTTTTTTATTACGCACATCACTTCCTGTTGATTTTCCTGTCTTTGTCGAATCACCGACAATGTCTAATATGTCGTCTGTTATTTGAAAAGCAAGTCCAAAATTTTCCGCATAAATAGTTATAGCCTTAAGTTCTTTTGCTGAAGCTCCTGAAAGAATAGCTCCTGCACGAATAGCTGCCTTGAACAATGCCCCTGTTTTTTGCATATGGATATATTTTAATTCGTCCGGATCTATCACTACTCCCTCAGATCCAAGATCTGCTATTTGTCCTCCGATCATACCCAAAGATCCTGCGGCTTTTGATATATCAAGCACTACACTGATAAGTTTCCTTCTCTGGACAGATTTTAGTGTTAGGCCAAATTCAGCTAAAGTTTCAAAGGCAATTGTTAATAGTGCATCGCCAGCTAGAATGGCCGCACCCTCCCCAAAGACTTTATGATTTGTAAGCTTACCACGGCGATAAGTATCATCATCCATCGCAGGAAGGTCATCATGTATCAATGAATATGTATGGATCATTTCCAGTGCACATGCTACAGGTAAAAGCTTTTCCGCCTCTCCTCCCATGGCTTCTGCCGCGGCCATACATAGAACAGGTCTAAGCCTTTTGCCTCCAGCAAAAATGCTGTATCTCATTGCTTTGTGTATCAATGGTGGATACTTATCTTGCGGTGGCAAATGGAAATCAAGAGCCTTGTCTATCAATATTTGCTTTTCTTTTAAATATATCTTTAGGTTTATATCCATATTTATTCTTCATCTTTCTTAAATGTTTCTATTGGCCTGCCATCTTCGGCTAATATCTTTATTCTTTCAGCTACTTTATCCAATTGATTTTGACAATCTCTTACCAAAGCAACTCCTTC
>JAXGPE010000009.1:0-55807 GCA_040767105.1 Peptococcaceae bacterium
GAAGAAGGCCTTCGGGTTGTAAAGCCCTGTCTTATGGGAAGAAGCAAGTGACGGTACCAAAGGAGGAAGCCACGGCTAACTACGTGCCAGCAGCCGCGGTAATACGTAGGGGGCAAGCGTTGTCCGGAATTACTGGGCGTAAAGGGCGCGTAGGCGGGGTTATAAGTTAGGTGTGAAAACGTAGGGCTTAACTTTACGATTGCACTTAAAACTGTAATTCTTGAGTACAGGAGAGGAAAGTGGAATTCCTAGTGTAGCGGTGAAATGCGTAGATATTAGGAGGAACACCAGTGGCGAAGGCGGCTGCCTGGACTGTAACTGACGCTGAGGCGCGAAAGCGTGGGGAGCGAACAGGATTAGATACCCTGGTAGTCCACGCCGTAAACGATGGGTACTAGGTGTAGGAGGTATCGACCCCTTCTGTGCCGGAGTTAACACAATAAGTACCCCGCCTGGGGAGTACGGCCGCAAGGTTGAAACTCAAAGGAATTGACGGGGGCCCGCACAAGCGGTGGAGCATGTGGTTTAATTCGACGCAACGCGAAGAACCTTACCAGGGCTTGACATCCCCTGACAGCGCAAGAGATTGTGCATTTGGTTTTCGGACCGACAGGGAGACAGGTGGTGCATGGTTGTCGTCAGCTCGTGTCGTGAGATGTTGGGTTAAGTCCCGCAACGAGCGCAACCCTTATTCTTAGTTGCCAGCATTACGGATGGGCACTCTAAGGAGACTGCCGGTGACAAACCGGAGGAAGGTGGGGATGACGTCAAATCATCATGCCCTTTATGTCCTGGGCTACACACGTGCTACAATGGCCTGTACAAAGGGTAGCGAAGCCGCGAGGCGGAGCCAATCCCAAAAAGCAGGTCTCAGTTCGGATTGCAGGCTGCAACTCGCCTGTATGAAGTCGGAATCGCTAGTAATCGCGGATCAGCATGCCGCGGTGAATACGTTCCCGGGCCTTGTACACACCGCCCGTCACACCACGAAAGTTGACAACACCCGAAGCCGGTGGAGCAACCGTAAGGAGCAAGCCGTCGAAGGTGGGGCCGATGATTGGGGTGAAGTCGTAACAAGGTAGCCGTATCGGAAGGTGCGGCTGGATCACCTCCTTTCTAGGGAGCGAAGCTTTTTTAAGAAAGAGCGCGACCGAGGTCGAAAAGCCGGCCGGCAGTGTCTCAAAAGAGAGGCAGACGCGGCATGGTTTCAGGGACAAAAGAGAACAGACGAACTTCTCCTTAACAACTGTTTAGTTTTCAGTGACTGCGCAAGTCATTATGGCAGTGACTGAAATGTTCTTTGAAAACTACACAGAGAAGAAACAGCAGGAAAAGAAGCAGGAAAGAGCTGACTTGGAATACGAGTCAGACAAAAGGTCAAGCTAATAAGGGCATACGGCGGATGCCTAGGCGCTAAGAGACGAAGAAGGACGTGGCAAGCTGCGAAAAGCTACGGTGAGCCGCAAGCAGGCGTTGACCCGTAGATATCCGAATGGGGCAACCCGGCGGGAGAAGATCCCGTCATCATGCAATGAAAAGATAGTTGCATGAGGTAAACCCGGAGAACTGAAACATCTAAGTACCCGGAGGAAGAGAAAGAAAGAATCGATTCCCGTAGTAGCGGCGAGCGAAGAGGGAAGAGCCTAAACCTTGAAGCGAAAGCAAAAAGGGGTAGCGGGACTCACGGAATTGAGACAAAGGCCAGTCGAAGCGGTCTGGAAAGGCCCATCGAAGAGGGTAAAGATCCCGTAGGCGAAGGCCGAAGGAACAAGGTGAGTATCCCAAGTACCACGGGGCACGAGGAATCCCGTGGGAATCAGCGAGGACCATCTCGTAAGGCTAAATACTCCTTAGCGACCGATAGCGCATAGTACCGTGAGGGAAAGGTGAAAAGCACCCCGGGAGGGGAGTGAAAGAGAACCTGAAACCGTATGCTTACAAGCAATCAGAGCCTCAGCAATGGGGTGATGGTGTGCCTTTTGTAGAATGAACTGGCGAGTTGCGGCAGCAAGCGAGGTTAAGGCGGTAAGGCCGGAGCCGAAGCGAAAGCGAGTCTGAACAGGGCGAAATAGTTTGTTGTCGCAGACCCGAAACCGGGTGATCTACCCATGTCCAGGGTGAAGCTCAAGTAAAATTGAGTGGAGGCCCGAACCAACCGTCGTTGAAAAGGCGGTGGATGAGGTGTGGGTAGGGGTGAAATGCCAATCGAACCCGGAGATAGCTGGTACTCCTCGAAATAGCTTTAGGGCTAGCCTCAGGGACAAGATCAACGGAGGTAGAGCACTGAATAGGCTAGGGGTCTTCACGGATTACCGAACCTTCTCAAACTCCGAATGCCGTTGATTGATACCTGGGAGTCAGACTGTGGGTGCTAAGATTCATAGTCGAGAGGGAAAAAGCCCAGACCAACAGCAAAGGTCCCAAAGTGCAGACTAAGTGGTAAAGGAAGTGGGATCGCAGAGACAACCAGGATGTTGGCTTAGAAGCAGCCACCATTTAAAGAGTGCGTAATAGCTCACTGGTCCAGGGGTTCTGCGCCGAAAATGTACCGGGGCTAAAGTCTGCCACCGAAGCTTTGGCTGCTAAGGAAACTTAGCGGGGTAGGGGAGCATTGTATCATCATAGAAGTCATCCTGAGAGGGGTGGTGGAGAGGATACAAGAGAGAATGCCAGTATGAGTAAACGAAAAGGCAGGTGAGAATCCTGCCCGCCGAAAACCTAAGGTTTCCTGGGGAAGGGTCGTCCACCCAGGGTAAGTCGGGACCTAAGCCGAGGCCGAAAGGCGTAGGTGATGGAAGACCGGTTGAGATTCCGGTACCGCAACTGAGCGTTACAAGTGAAGCAGGGACACAGGAAGGTAGTTCGAGCGCACGACTGGAAGAGTGCGTCCAAGCGAGCAGGGTGTACGGGAGGCAAATCCACCGTACGTGAGCCCGAGACGTGATGGGGAGGGAAACCAAGTACCGAAGCGAATGACCCTATACTGTCGAGAAAAGCTGCTAACGAGTTCAGGGGCGCCCGTACCGCAAACCGACACAGGTAGGTGGGGTGAGAAACCTCAGGCGCGCGAGAAAACCCTCGTTAAGGAACTCGGCAAAATGACCCCGTAACTTCGGGAGAAGGGGTGCCTCGAGAGATCGAGGTCGCAGAGAAGAGGCCCAGGCGACTGTTTAACAAAAACACAGGTGCTTGCAAAAACGAAAGTTGACGTATAAGTGCTGACGCCTGCCCGGTGCTGGAAGGTTAAGGGGAGAGGTTAGTCCGCAAGGGCGAAGCTTTGAACTGAAGCCCCAGTAAACGGCGGCCGTAACTATAACGGTCCTAAGGTAGCGAAATTCCTTGTCGGGTAAGTTCCGACCCGCACGAAAGGCGTAACGATCTGGGCACTGTCTCAACGAGGGACTCGGTGAAATTGTAATACCGGTGAAGATGCCGGTTACCTGCGATAGGACAGAAAGACCCCATGGAGCTTTACTGTAGCCTGATATTGGATTTTGGCAGATCATGTACAGGATAGGTGGGAGGCTTGGAAGCGATGCCGCCAGGTGTCGTGGAGCCAACGTTGGGATACCACTCTTGATGTGCTGAAGTTCTAACCTGGTTCCCTGAATCGGGAATGGGGACAGTGTCAGGTGGGCAGTTTGACTGGGGCGGTCGCCTCCTAAAGAGTAACGGAGGCGCCCCAAGGTTTCCTCAGCGCGGACGGAAATCGCGCGTAGAGTGTAAAGGCAAAAGGGAGCTTGACTGTGACACCAACAAGTGGAGCAGGGACGAAAGTCGGGCTTAGTGATCCGGTGGTACCGAATGGAAGGGCCATCGCTCAACGGATAAAAGCTACCCTGGGGATAACAGGCTTATCTCCCCCAAGAGTTCACATCGACGGGGAGGTTTGGCACCTCGATGTCGGCTCATCGCATCCTGGAGCTGTAGTAGGTTCCAAGGGTTGGGCTGTTCGCCCATTAAAGCGGTACGTGAGCTGGGTTCAGAACGTCGTGAGACAGTTCGGTCCCTATCCATCGCAGGCGGAGGAAATTTGAGAGGAGCTGACCCTAGTACGAGAGGACCGGGTTGGACAGACCGCTGGTGTACCAGTTGTCTCGCCAGAGGCATAGCTGGGTAGCTAAGTCTGGAAGGGATAAGCGCTGAAAGCATCTAAGCGCGAAGCCCACCTCAAGATGAGATTTCCCATCCTGAAAAGGAGTAAGGCCCCTGAAAGAACATCAGGTAGATAGGCCGGGAGTGTAAGTTCAGCAATGGATTGAGCTGACCGGTACTAATAGGTCGAGGGCTTGACCTTTAAATATTCCTAAAACGATCTTGCTGTTTGCTCTGTGGAGTTTTGAGAGAATATATCGATTCCTGGTGGCTATAGCGAAGGGGTCACACCCGTTCCCATCCCGAACACGGCAGTTAAGCCCTTCTGCGCAGATGGTACTCGGTTTATTAACCCGGAAGAGTATGTCGCTGCCAGGATATACAATAAAACCTCCGCCAACAAGCGGGGTTTTATTGTATCTTAAGGTACAATTCAAGAGTATTCCTTTGCTAAAAAATGGCATATACTGTAATATGATGTATAATGTCTGCTCTAGAAAAGAGGAAATATTTTTGGATTTATTCAAAGGAAAATATTCTTTCAATAAAATCCGGCAGTTTAGCTTTTTGGTTGAATATGTATATATCGCCTATCTTTGTATCCTGGTAATAAAAATGTATCAGCCTGTTCCGAGCGAACTAGGTTATTACAGTCCATTGGTATTGGATATAGCTATCGCATTGATATACAGTATAGTCCTATATTATAGCGGAAAAGGGATAAGACCATCATACTTCGAATTGATTTTGAGATTTCTATATCTGTACGTTGCAGCTAGATTATTAGCCCAAACGAACGATTCAACACTTCAGATAATAATAGTTCTACCCACAGTGATAATGGCTTTGAGATATAGCATGATTTATACGATCATCACAGCAGCAGTTACTACAATCGTCTTGATGGTCAATGCGTTTTTACTGGGAACATTTGAAATAGACAGTATCTTTGTACTGGTAAGCTTCATTTGGATACTAGGATTATTAGTAAATTCCTCTATGGAAGTCGAAAGAAAAATGCAGGATGAAAGACGAAAAATTCAGGAGCGTGAAAAATTAGCCGCTGTCGGGCAGATGGCTGCCGGCATAGCGCACGAGGTCAGGAATCCACTTACTACTATAAAGGGGTATGTTTACCTTTTGCATAATAAAGAATACAGTGGTTCGGAAAACAGCAAAGACAAATATTTTGCTGAAATAAATAAAGAAATCGATCACATGAATGATTTGCTAAATGGTTTCTTGCAATATGCACGTCCCGCGGAGCCAAGGCTTACGCTGAACAATATAAACGAGATAATCCGTGATTGTAGTATGATTCTTGAGGCCCAATGTATTAGTAATTATGCACGGGTCGAATTGAATTTGGATGATTCTATCCCTGAAACATTATGTGATCATGATCAAATCAAGCAAGTTCTGGTCAACATTGTTCTTAATTCTGTAGATGCGGTACAGCAATGCCCGATCAAAAGGGTGTGTATTTATACAAAAAAAGATCAGGAGAATATTTGTTTTTGTGTCGAAGATACTGGATCAGGCATGACCGATGACCAAAAAGAAAAGATTTTTGATCCCTTCTATACCACAAAGAAAAATGGAACTGGGTTGGGTTTAAGTGTGTGCAGTATGATAATAAGTAATCACAGCGGAAAAATAATCGTAAGTTCTAGTGTTGGACAGGGGACTATTTTTGAAATATATTTGCCTATTAAGAACATTTAGTATATAGTATGCAAAATAGAGGAGTATTTGATTTTTGGTAGAATTAAATAATTTGTCTCTCTTTTCATAAAAGCCAACATCAATAAAAATGGGGAGTGTGAAAATGAAAAAACGGCATTGCTGATTGCAGCAATCCTGGTATTAGTAGCTTTAACGGGATGCAATATGGAAAAAGCCAATAATCCGGAACTGATCAATAAAGCTCTGGATAAGGCCACAGAAATGACACAACAGGCGATAAACAATAAGGATGTAAAACTTGCAAGGTCTTTGTGGGGCCAAATTTCGGAAATGGGTGTAAAAGTAAATGAGTTAGGCGAGAAGAAACTTTCGGAATCTATAGGGAAATTAGCCTCGACTTATGTGCATTTGGTAGAATATATAGAAAAGAAAGATGATAAACAGCTACAGGTATTTAACGAGAAATATAATCAGGCTGTTTCGGAGCTGAAAACACAGATAGAATTGTACAAAAAAAGAACGATAAAGTAAAAAATATAATCAAGTGACCTGTTGAGTTCAAACCGGCAGGTCATTTTGGCGTGTGTGAGGTGGAATTTTATGTTGAGTAAAAACAAGATGATTATCATATCTGTTATGCTTTGTTTTATTATAGGTATAATATATTTTTCGCAAAATAAAAAAAGAAATCACTGTAGTTGATAATGGAGAAAAGAAAGTATTTCAAACATCATTGCATTATGTTCAGGAATTGCTTGATGAATACAGTATTGAGTATAATGAGAGGACAGGATATATCCGTCACTGATCGAAAAATTAAATGATGGTATGGAAATAATTATCGAAAGGCCTCGTGAAGTTGATATATTTGTCGATAATAAGAATATGAAAGCATGGACTTTCAACAGAATTACCGGAGATGTTCTGCGTGAAAATGGAATAATGCTCGGAGATAACGATCGAACAGTACCGCAGGCAAACCAGCCTTGTGAAGACAGTATAAATGTTATAAGGGTAAGAAAGAAGTCATCTTTTGAGGAACAGCCGATCGCTTATAAGCTTGAGACGATCAAGGACGAAACTCTTTATCAAGGTGAACAGCGCATAATCCAAAAGGGCAAAACCGGACTTGAAAGATTTACTTATGAAGCAATATTTGAAAATGACAGTGAAGTTGATCGTACCCTAATCGAAAGGTTGATAATAAGAGAGCCTATAAAACAGATCATGGCATTGGGATCGCTGAAGACGGTTTCTCGTAGTGGAGACACATTAAAATTCAAAGAAATGTTCGAGATGAAAGCGACAGGATACACGCATACGGGAAATATGACTCACACTGATACCTGGCCTGCTCACGGCACAGTTGCGGTCGATCCGAAAATAATTCCTTTAGGGACAAGATTGTATATCGACGGATATGGTTACGCTACTGCCTTAGATATTGGAGGGGCTATCAAAAACAATCGTATAGATTTGTTTTTTGATACGCGTGAGGAAGCATTGATATGGGGAGTACGTCCTGTGAAGGTATTTGTTTTGGAATAAAAGGAACTATCAAGGAGGAATATCATGTCCGGCCATTCAAAGTGGGCTAATATAAAGCATCGCAAAGGCAGACAGGATGCTGCCAAAGGGAAGATATTTACCAAACTGGGCAGAGAGATACTTGTCGCTGCTAAAGCGGGGGGAGCTAATCCAGAGACGAACTTTAGATTGAAAATAGCTATCCAGAAAGCTAAAGAGGAAAATCTACCCAATGAAAATATATTGCGTGCTATCCAAAAAGGAGCTGGGGGCCAAGATGGAAACGCTTTTGAAGAGCTGACCTATGAAGGATACGGGCCCGTGGAGTGGCAATTATGGCTGCAGCGCTAACAGATAACAGAAACAGGACGGCAGGCGAGATCCGCCATTTATTTTCTAAATATGGTGGTAATCTGGGTGAAACCGGTTGTGTAAGCTGGATGTTCAAAGAAAAGGGCATAATAATGGTAGACAGCGATGGTTTAGACATTGATGAGGATGGATTGATTCTTGCTGCGCTTGAGGCTGGAGCAGAAGATATAGAAAGGCAGACAGACGGAACATACGAAATAACCGTAGGCCCGGAAAATTTTGAAAATTTAAAAAGCGCACTTCAAAATACAGGTATAAACATAACTGATGCAGAGATCACAATGATTCCAGATACGATTTCTGAAGTAATGGAAATCGATCTAGCCAGGCAGTTGCTTCGTTTAATGGAATTATTGGAAGAACATGATGATGTGCAGAATACTTATACAAACCTGGAGATTTCCGAAGAATTGATAGAGCAGATCAAATAAAAGTAAGGAGGTCAATTATGGTCAATTTAGAACTACCATATGGCAGAGAGAATCTGGTGCTTGAATTGCCGAATGAAAAGATCGCTGGTATCTTGGTATCAAAGGCTCATCATTACAAAAAAACTGGTACTGAAACTGAAATTGTAAAGAAGGCCTTGACGAATCCTATTAATTCTCCGACCTTGCGTGAGTTGGCAAAGGGCAAAAAAAATATAGTGATAATCTCAAGTGATCATACTCGGCCGGTACCCAGCCATGTCACGATGCCGGTTCTTTTAGATGAGATTCGCGCGGGCAATCCGCATGCTGAAATCACTATATTGGTGGCTACCGGATATCATCGTCCGACCACTGCTGATGAACTTCGTTCCAAATACGGTAAAGAAATATTTGAACGCGAAAATATTATTGTACATAATGGTTTTTGCGCTGAGGATACAGTGAATATTGGAAAATTACCTTCCGGCGGTGAATTGAAGATAAATAAACTTGCGCTGCAGGCAGATTTATTATTAGCGGAAGGGTTTATCGAACCACACATGTTTGCAGGGTTTTCCGGAGGAAGAAAAAGTGTTCTTCCAGGCATTGCGAGCAAGGATACTGTAATGGCTAACCACTGCGCTGAGTTTATTGCAAGTGAGTACGCACGAGCAGGTATAATTGATGGGAACCCAATACATAAAGTTATGATATATGCGGCAAAAGAGGCAAAATTGGCATTCATTCTTAATGTGGTTATCGATGCTGAGAAAAAAGTGATCGAGGCTTTTGCCGGACATTATAATGACGCGCACCGCAAAGGGTGTGAGTTTGTGCGCGAATTGGCCGGAGTGAAAGCTATTCCGGCAGATATCGTCATTATTACAAATGGTGGATATCCACTGGATCAAAATATATATCAAACAGTAAAAGGAATGGCTTCGGCAGAAGGGACATGCAAGCCCGGCGGTGTGATCATTGCGGTATCGTCATGCAATCAAGGACATGGAGGAGAGGCTTTCTATGAAACGATGGCCAAAGCAAAGGATCCCCAGGAGGTCATGGATGAAATAATTTGCAGGCCAGCTGATCAAACTGTCCCTGACCAATGGGAGTCTCAAATATTATCACGTATATTGATCAAACACAAGGTAATTATGGTCACTGATGCTCCGCGAGAAATGGTTGAAAAGATGCATATGATTTGGTCTCCGGATATAACTAGCGCAATCAAGCTCGCAGAGGATATCTTGAAAAAAGATTCGTCAAAAATAACCATTATCCCTGATGGAGTATCAGTTATAGTTCTAAACTAGGATCATGGATCGAGTTGAGTATTTCGCTGAGTACAATAAAATATTGATTTATAAGACAGAGCAAGCACTTTTAACAGAGCTTGCTTTGTCCGTTGAAATTGCAGGATAATCTTTAGCTTGCGGAGAAATAACAGGAGATATTTTGTTTATGAGGTGTATGATGATTATAATGGGGATCGATCCGGGAACGGCTATAACAGGTTATGGATTGATCAATAAAGAAAATAACAGACTGACTCTGCTTGAATATGGCGTTATTAGAACAGAAAAAGATATACCCGCGAATCTAAGATTATTAGAGGTATTTGAAGGGATCAACGAATTGATCGACAGATTCAAGCCGGAACACATAGCGATCGAAGAACTGTTTTTTAACAAAAATACGAAAACAGCTCTTTCCGTTGGACAATCCAGAGGCGTGATCATTTTAGCGGCGGAGCTTAAAGGTGTACGAACTTTTGAATATACTCCCCTTCAGGTCAAACAAGCAGTTGTTGGCTACGGAAGAGCAGATAAAAAACAGGTCCAGTTTATGGTCAAGGCAATAATGGACATGAAAGAGATCGCAAAGCCTGATGATGCTGCAGACGCTTTAGCCATAAGCATCTGTCATGCAAACTATTTTCGTTTTGATCGATAAATTTGAGGTGAGGTGCTGTTTTGATTGAGTATATTCAAGGTGAGCTCATTAATAAAAACCCCGCTTATGTGGTAATAAGGGCAGGCGGAGTAGGTGTACGCCTTAATATATCTGCCTTTTCATTTGAAAAGCTCCCCGAGACGGGCAAAGAAATAATGCTCTATACATACCTGCACATTCGCGAAGATGAATGGAACATATATGGATTTGGGGAACCGGAAGAAAGAGAACTATTTTTAATGATGATTTCAGTTTCAGGTATAGGTCCCAAGTTGGCGATCACCATATTATCAAAACTAAAAGCCATAGAACTGAAAAAAGTGATTGTAAGTGCACAAGTTGAAATACTAAAAACTGTACCAGGTGTTGGCAAGAAGACCGCGGAAAGAATCATCCTGGAACTTAAAGACAAAATAGTGAAGCAAGAGGATCCGGCAGCAATATTCGCTGTGGGTAGTGATCCGGAATATGGTGCTAGAGGCGAAGCAATAGCCGGATTGATAGCATTGGGATATAGCCGTACAGAGGCAGACAAGGCTGTGCCCTACCCGGACAGAGCAGAAAAAAAGCATACTGCTGAAGAATTGTTGCGAGAAGCATTGAAAAAATTAGCTAAATACTAATCTACGGAGGTTTCCCATGCCGGAAGAAAGAATCGTATCACCATTGCTTGACGAAGAGGAAACAGAGGAGCAAAAACTTCGGCCAAGCCGTTTGAAAGATTATGTAGGACAAGATAAGATCAAAGAAAATTTAGCTGTATTCATTGCTGCAGCGAAGCAGCGAAATGAAGCTTTGGATCATGTGCTGCTTTATGGTCCGCCGGGACTGGGTAAAACAACACTTGCCAATATAATCGCTGCCGAAATGGAAACACAGATCCGTGCTACCTCAGGACCAGCAATTGAACGTCCAGGTGATTTAGCTGCAATATTAACAAATCTTCAACCGGGAGACGTTCTATTCATCGATGAAATACATCGATTAAACCGTGTGGTTGAAGAGGTGTTATATCCGGCTATGGAAGATTTTTCGCTTGATATTATAATTGGCAAGGGTCCTAGCGCAAGGTCGATAAGACTTGATTTGCCTCATTTTACTCTTGTTGGAGCAACAACAAAAATAGGCAGTTTAAGCGCACCTTTGAGAGATAGATTTGGTGTGGTGAGCAGACTGGACTTTTATAAACAGGAAGATCTTGTAACAATAATAAAGCGGGCGGCACATATCCTGAAAGTCCAAATCGCTTCGGAAGGAGCAGTGGAAATAGGAAAACGTTCACGCGGAACACCACGAGTGGCTAATCGTTTGCTTAAAAGAGTGCGTGATTTTGCTCAGGTCAAAGGGGAATCCGCGATTTCTGCTTTAACTTCAGAAGAATCTCTTCAATTATTGGAGATCGACGATTTGGGGTTGGATGAGACTGATCGAAAAATGCTGAGTGCAATCATCGATAAGTACGAAGGCGGACCTGTAGGGTTGGAAACTATCGCGGCATCGATAAGTGAAGATAGCACGACGATAGAAGATGTTTATGAACCATATCTGCTGCAATTGGGATTTTTACAGCGTACTCCAAGAGGCAGAGTTGTAACTCGCCTGGGATATAAACACTTGAATATCAAATATGATAAAAAAGAACAGGAACAGTCTTTGTGGTAAGAGGTGATAATATTGAAGATAATGCTGCATATCTGTTGCGGGCCCTGCAGCATTTACCCTGTGAAAAAACTTCGTCAGGATGCTCATGAGGTCCTTGGCTATTTTTATAACCCTAATATCCATCCATATCTTGAATATAAAAAAAGACAAGAAGTTTTGACTGAATATGCTGCTGGAATAGATTTAGATTGTTTTTACGAAGAAAGTTACGATTTTGAAAAATTCCTGCGCAGAAGCTGCTTCGTTGAAAAAGAACGCTGTCGACATTGTTATGAAATGAGGCTGCGTAAAACTGCTCTTAAAGCCATAGAGGAAAATTGTGCAGCGTTCACCTCTACGCTTTTGGTCAGTCCCAGGCAGAAACATAATATGATAGCTGAAACAGGTAAAAACATCGGAAGGGAACTAGGCATAAACTTTTATTATGAAGACTTTCGTCCGGGGTATCGAGAAGCTGTTCGAATATCTAAGGAAATGGATATGTATCGTCAGCAGTATTGCGGATGTATATACAGTGAGTTTGATCGTTACGCAAATTCAGGGAGAGCATGAGTTATGCATGATTATATTTTTTTAGCTAAAACACTGATCATTATTGGAGCATTGATTTGTTTTGCTGGCATATTGATGCTTTTCGTCAATAATAATTTTCCATTGGGGAAATTGCCTGGAGATTTTTTATTTCGTAAGGGTAATGTGACTTTCTATTTTCCTTTGATGACCTCATTAGCATTAAGCTTGATTCTTTCAATATTGTTGAGTATTTTTATCCGTCGATGAATTTACGATTCGGAATGAGGAGAATAATGGACAAAAAGAAGAAGAGTTTGCGTATTTTTTTGTATGCAGTCATATTTTTACTTAGCGTAAGCCTTTTATTACATGTAAAATCGACAAATGCACAATACATATGTGCGCAAAATCAACTTAGGGTGGCGCTTGCACTAAATGTTGCATCGGGTGAGTTTACGATCAGCCAAGGTGAGTTTGAGCTTATTGATTATCTGACCCAAAAAACGATCGGTTCTGGAAACGCATCCGGAACCTGGCGAGTCATTCCTGTAGGCAGTCAGAATATCCAGCTATCGAGCAATACTGCAGTTATTGAAGGACTTTCGAGTTCTATGGTTCTGCTTCGCCCCAAAAATGATGATCAGCTAAGCCTTTTTAGATACAAAGATAAAAGCTACCGCGGAAGTCTTTTGATCACAAATGTCAACGGCGTATTACATTTTATAAATGTAGTTGACCTGGAACAATATTTGTACAGTGTAGTGATTTCCGAAATGGGAACAGGAGCACATATTGAGGCATATAAAGCCCAAGCAGTAGTATCCCGTACTTATGCCATCTATTACAAACAAAATCCTCAGCTTTACTACGATGTTGGTATAACACAGCAATGGCAGGTTTACGGAGGGTACGAATCCGAAATAGCAGGAGGATCGTCTGTTAGACAAGCTGTGGATGAAACAAAAGGCTTGGCAGTTTATTATGATGATGAAGTGATCCAGGCATTCTTTCATTCTAATTCAGGGGGATATACGGAAAGTTCTGAAAATGTCTGGTATGCGGATCTTCCATACATTAGGCCGATGTATACACCTGAAGATAAACATGCACTAGAAGTGCAGCAAAGCGGTGAATGGCCCGCGATTTCATATCAATGGGAAAAAAGTTTCACCAAAAGTGAATTGAACGAACACATACGGCAGTGGAATTCGAATAATCCTCAGGAAAAGGTGGAAGTGGGTGATATTGCTGATATACGAACACAAAGATATGCCATTGATCCGGAAACCAGACAATCCCTAGGTCAGGAAACAAAATCCGGGAGGGTCACTCAACTCGACTTTGTAGGCATAGGGGGAAGCATCAAAAGCTTTTCCGAGATCGTATCCGGTCAGTTTTAGGTCTGCGCAGCTACTATTCAAGGTGCAATTTGATTCAGAAATCAGTATATTAGACGCTTATAACAGCGTCACAACTATAAGTCAAGCAATTGATATAAAAGCGATCACCGTTGACGGGACAATCGAGGGATTAAATGGGAGTTCTCCGGAGTACTACGTTTTATCCGGGAGCGCTCTTCAAAAGGTACCTAAGAAGTATTCCAAGGTCATATTTATTGGTAAAGGCTATGGACATGGACTTGGTATGAGTCAATGGGGTGCCAGGGGAATGGCTTTGTCTGGTAAAGGTTACAGAGAAATAATTGAACACTTTTATAATCAAAATTACTATGATGGAAGACTTACTGTAAAATTGTGTGTATAAAATTAACAAACAATAAGGATGTTATGATGAAACTAACCGACTTCGATTATCAGTTGCCAAAAAGATTGATAGCTCAGGAACCTTTGGCAAATCGCGAGCAATCTAGACTCTTAGTATTGCATCGCGAATCAGGAAAGATAGAGCATGATTATTTTTATAATATAATCAAATACTTTAAGCAGGGAGATTTATTGATATCAAATAATACAAAGGTGATCCCGGCAAGGTTATTTGGATACAAAAAAAATACTGGAGCACATATAGAAGTGCTGCTTCTGAGGAGATTGAGCAATAACAAATGGGAAGCAATGGTCAGACCTGGGAAAAGATTGAAAGTGGGCCAGGAAATAGTTTTTAAACCGGAAATGCTCACAGCAAAAGTTTTAGAAACTACGGATACAGGTGAAAAAATTCTTGAGTTTTCCTATCCTGGGATATTCGAAGAAGTACTAACATCTTTAGGTAAGGTGCCTTTACCTCCATATATCAATAAGGGAATCGAAGATCCAACAAGGTACCAAACTGTATATGCGAGTAATCCTGGCTCAGCGGCAGCTCCGACTGCCGGTATGCATTTTACTAAAGAGATAATAGATGAATTGCTCGATAAAGGAATTGAGTGGACAGAAATACTTCTCCACATAGGCCTGGGAACATTTAAACCTGTAAAAACAGAAGATATCAAAGCGCACAAAATGCACAGTGAAGAATATGAAATTGGTATCGAAGCAGCCAATAAGATAAATGATGCGCTAAAGGAAAAAAGACGTATTATTGCTGTGGGAACGACTTCGGCGAGGGCTCTTGAGAGTGGATATTCTGCAGGCAAAGTGATATCGCAAAAGTGTTCAACAGAAATTTTTATATACCCCGGTTTTAAATTCAAATTATTAAATGGAATAATAACGAACTTCCATCTTCCAAAATCAACTCTGCTGATGTTAGTATCGGCATTTGCCGGAAGGGAGACTGTTTTAGCAGCCTATAATGAGGCAATAAAGGAAGAGTACCGCTTTTTCAGCTTTGGTGATGCCATGCTGATAATATAATTTTGAGGAGGTAAAATTGTCTGCATTATCATTTTCTATAATCAAAAAAAGCAAAGAGTCTAATGGACGTGTGGGTATTATACGAACAAAGCACGGAGATATAGAAACTCCCGTTTTCATGCCCGTGGGGACAAGGGCTACCGTTAAAGCTATGTCTCCGGAAGAATTGGAAAAAATTGGCGCTAAAATTATTTTAAGTAATACATATCATTTATACCTTCGTCCCGGACATGAACTGATTCGAGATGCGGGAGGGCTACATGGATTTATGTCCTGGCCGAAGCCAATACTCACCGATAGTGGTGGATTCCAGGTATTTAGTCTTGGAGAATTGCGCAAGATCATGGAGGAGGGTGTAGAATTTCGTTCACATATAGATGGTTCAAAACATCTATTTACCCCGGAAAAAGTTATGGATATTGAACAGGCCTTAGGCTCTGACATTGCAATGACATTTGATGAATGTGTGCCTTATCCGGAAAAATATACTTATGCAAAAGAAGCAATGGAAAGGACGACTCGTTGGGCTGAAAGATGCTTGAATGCGCATACCCGTGAGGATCAGGCTTTGTTCGCTATAGTACAGGGCTCAGTATACAGTGATTTGCGTGCAAATAGTGCCAAGGATTTGGTTAGCATGGATTTTCCCGGTTATGCATTAGGGGGGTTAAGTGTTGGTGAACCTAAAGAAATCATGAACGAAATTTTAGATTTCACGGTACCCTTTTTACCGGAGAATAAACCTCGCTATTTGATGGGAGTCGGTTCTCCAGATTATTTGATAGAAGGGGTATTCCGCGGAATAGATATGTTCGATTGTGTTTTGCCTACCAGAGTTGCCCGAAACGGTTTGGTATTTACGAAAAATGGAAAATTGGTTATTAGAAATGCTCAATATAAAAATGACTTTGGTCCGCTTGATCAAGATTGCGAGTGCTATGCATGCAAAAACTTCTCGAGAGCATATATCAGACATCTTTTCAACGCCGGCGAGATATTGGGGTTAAGGCTAGCGACTATACACAATCTATTCTTTTTGATCAATATCATGAATAATATTCGCGCAGCGATCTTAGGTGACTATTTATTGGAATTCAGGAAGGAAGTTTATAGTAATTATTATTCTAATAAGATATAATGTTATCTAGTCTTAGCATACCGAAGGGGGAAGATAAATGCAGAATAGTATTTTGTGGTTGGTTGTACTTATTGCGCTGATGTACTTTATGATAATCAGACCACAGCAGAAGCAGAAAAAACAGCGCATGGATCTTTTGGATAGTTTGGAAATTGGAATGGAAGTAGTGACAATAGGCGGTATATATGGAAAAATATTAGTATTAAGTGAAAACGAAATAACTCTTGAGATAAGCCCGAATGTCCAAATAAGGATCCAACGTTCCGCCGTTGGCACTGTGAAAGATGGAGGAACGATCGAAGAGGCACAGAAAATCTAGTTTTTAAAGCTTTTTGATAAGCAGCTGATATAATTAATAATATTTAATCTGATAAAGCCTTTAAGGCACATTCAGCCTATTGAACAAGGTGTACAGAGACCAACGGTTTCAATACACCTTTTTACTTGTATCAAGCAGTATGATCGAATAAGGCTTATTTGACAAGGATTATTGGCGATAATATAATAATCAGGTGTGGGAGTCATATTAAGTGGGTATTTCCGAGGAGGAGAAACAGGATGAGGCGCGGAAAAATCATCATTTTGGTGCTGATTGCAGCTCTTATAATTGCTGCCGGTATTCTGGCAGTAAATCCATTAAAAGAGAAAATCAATTTAGGATTAGATCTCAGAGGTGGTGTCCAGGTCAGGCTTCAAGCCCAAGGAGAAGTAACAGAAGAGGAACTGGGACAAATCATCGCTATAATGCGTAATAGGGTAGATAAACTTGGGGTTGCTGAGCCAATAATACAAAGAGAAGGATCAAATAGGATATTGATTGAGCTTCCCGGAATAGAAGACCCGGAGAGTGCAATCAGCATAATTGGAAAAACAGCCCAACTGGAGTTTAAGACCACAGACGGTACAGTAATTCTGACCGGTAAAGATTTAAAAGATGCTCGCGAAGGCAAAGATGCCCAAACAGGCGAAGTCTTTGTCGGTTTGGAGTTGAACGATGAAGGAACAAAAAAGTTTGCGGAAATAACAACTCAGCTGGTCAGTCTTTACCCTGAAGTGAACGGGGAAAGAGATCAACGCCGGGTAATCGCTATCATGCTGGATAATGAAGTATTACAAGCTCCATATGTTCTTCAGCCTATCACGACTGGTAATGGTGCAAGGATAACCGGATATGCTGACCTTGAAGAAGCACATAATATCGCCTTGCTTCTGCGCTCGGGAGCACTGCCCGTACCAGTTGAGATAATCGAAAAAAGGACAGTAGGCCCGACACTTGGAGCTGATTCGGTACATAAAAGCATGATCGCCGGGATCTGGGGAATAGTTGCGATCATGATTTTCATGCTGTTCTTGTACCGTGCTGCCGGCTTGATCGCCAATATATCGCTTATTCTATATTCACTGATCGTACTGGGTATATTCGCTGGTATAAATGCAACATTGACTTTGCCCGGGATAGCAGGTTTCCTGCTCTCGATAGGAATGTGCGTTGATGCAAACATAATAATTTACGAGCGATTAAAAGACGAGCTTAGGAATGGAAAAAGCATCCGGGCTGCAATAGACTCAGGATTCACCAGAGCATTTTGGACTATTTTTGATTCTAATGTTACAACGCTTATAGTTGCAGCAGTTCTATTCTATCTGGGCACAGGTACGATAAAGGGATTTGCCGTCACTTTGAGTATAGGGATTTTAAGCAGTATGTTCACAGCCATAACTTTTACCAGGTTTATGTTAAAAAATCTTGCGGATTCAAAAATAATTAAAAATATCAAACTATTTGGGGCCTAGGAGGCGGAACGATGGAAATAATTGGTAAGAGAAAAATATGGTATATCATTTCTTCGATCCTTATCGTTATAAGTATATTTTCACTTGTGCTGCAAGGATTTAACTTTGGGATAGATTTTAAGGGCGGGACCTTGCTGCATATAAGATTTTCAGATCAGAGCGTTGATTCGGAGAAGATCAGGGCGGTCCTTGCAGAACATTCTTTACAAAATAGCACAATTCAGGAATCCTCGGATGAAAGTGTTACGATAAAAATGATCGACATGGAACAGGATAAACTGGAGGAAGTATATGACTCTTTTCAAAAGGAATTAGGCGAATACGAACTTCTGCGAAGTGAAAAGGTTGGACCTGTGATTGGTGGAGAATTACGCAAAGCAGGACTCCTGGCTTTGTTGATTGCTTCAATACTTCAAATAATATATATTACTGTTCGTTTTGAATTTAAATTTGCGATCGCGGCAATATTGGCTTTATTACATGACGTATTCATAACAATTGGGATATTCTCTATATTGCGTCTGGAAGTTGATACTATCTTTATTGCGGCAGTGCTGACAATTATTGGGTATTCAATAAATGATACGATCGTAATATTTGATAGAATTCGCGAAAATGTCAAAAACAGGAAAAAGGAAAGTCTGGACGTTTTGATAAACCGGAGCATAAGACAGACCATAGTCCGTTCGATCAACACTTCAGTTGCAGTACTAGCGGTTTTATTAGCGCTCTTTTTCCTAGGTGGAGATACAACGAAGACATTTGCCATTGCTTTGATATTTGGCGTGCTTATAGGAACTTATTCATCAATATTCATTGCAAGCTCATTGTGGTACGAATTTAAAACAGAAGAACATCGCAAGGTGGGTGTAGAGTAAAATATATTATTGCGATCAAGAGACCTGTGTTATTATCTGCATAACACGGGTCTCTTATTCTTTGGTATCTGGCAGAAGGATTAAGGAGATATTGAGCGAATAAATATCTCTAAAGAGGTGATGAGTGATGCAGTTTTACTTGATTACTGCCCTTGTATTTGCTCTTTTAGTAGCTGTTTTTGCCATCCAGAATACTGAAACTGTAGTAATTCAATTTTTGGCCTGGTCTTTTTCAATATCTCTGGTTTTGGTTATTCTCGGTTCAGCTGCAGTTGGAGCGCTTGTTTTGTATTTGTTCAGTTTAGTCAAACAAATCGGAGCTTGGATGAGGGTTCGACAGGAAAATGCCCGTAAAGCAGAAATGGAAAAACAAATCAAGCGACTTGAAGAGCAGCTTGCTGCTACACAGAACAGCCCAAAAGATATTCCTGCACCTTTGCAAAGTGAAGAAGTAGCCGTAAAGGGAAAGGTCCAAGGTGAAATCGTCGGTGAAGAGCAAGGAACAAACGGCACGATATCTTAATTATCTAAATAGAAACAAAAAATCATGGTTTTTGAAGAAAGAGAGACAGCAGTCTCTTTTTTCTGTAGAGGCGTCAAGATAGAAGGAGTCATCAATGCTAGAAAAAAAGATATGGAAAGTCGCCAAGAATAATATCCAAATAGAAGAATTAAAAGAAAATCTAAACTTTTCGGAAACATTTTTGCGTTTGTTGGCTGTAAGAGGTTTCTTAACATCTACCAAGGTTAAAGGTCTATTATACGATGGAATTGAAAAACTTGATGATCCAAGAAAAATACCTGGGATAGAGAAGGGAGCCCAAAGAATTATCAGAGCCATAAAAATGGCCCAAAAAATTAGAATATACGGTGACTATGATGTTGATGGGATAACAGCAACAGCAATGCTGTATGATTATTTGAAAAGACAAGGAGCATGTACTGACTATTATCTTCCGGAAAGACTTGAAGAAGGATATGGACTCAACCAAAAGGCGATACTGAAAGCGAAAAACGATGGTGTTGATATAATAATAACAGTTGATTGCGGTATTACAGGTGTTAAAGAAGTATCCTATGCTAAAGGGTTAGGAATGGAAATAATAATAACTGATCATCATCAACCACCGGATATTCTTCCAGACACGGAGATAATCATAAATCCAAAGCTCTCTGATGAAAAAAAACCGTGGTATCACTTAGCTGGTGTTGGCGTAGCTTTAAAACTGATCCAAGAGATCAGTAAAATAAATGATAATAGAGACTTTGACAGCTATTATTTATTTCTTGCCGCATTGGGTACGATTTCTGATATTGTTCCCTTATCTAATGAAAACAGGATAATTGTCAAGGAAGGACTAAAGGTAATAAATAACATTCCCGCAAAAGGCATAAAAGCGCTTATGAGCGCCAGCGGAGCTTCTGATAAAGAGATAGGCAGCGCAGAAGTGAGCTATCAGCTTGCTCCCAGGATCAATGCCTGTGGCAGGCTAGGCAAAGCGGATATTGCGGTAGAAATGCTTTTAACAAATGATGAAGAGTGGGCGAATCAAACAGCAATATACTTTGAAAACCAAAACCGTAACAGAAAAATCATCGAAAATAAAATAATGGAAAGAGCAGAAAAAATTATTGAGGAGCAGTTCGATCATGAAAAAGACAAAATAATCGTTATTGCAGAAGAAAAATGGCATCAAGGTGTTGTTGGCATTATAGCTTCTCGATTGGTGGAAAAATATAATAGGCCTTCGATAGTTATTTCTTTGGAAAACGGTTTAGGAAAAGGCTCTGGCCGAAGCATACCTGCATTCAACCTCTACAAAGCATTAGAAAAACACAGTGATTTGTTGATAAGTTATGGTGGACATTCTGCAGCTGCAGGCATATCGATCAAAGCAGAAAAAATATGTGAACTTAAAGAAAAATTAAATTGTGATCTTAGCAATGAGTTAACAGAAAAAGATTTCGCTCCTGTACTCAATGCGGATCTCGAAATTGAAGCAGAAGAGTTGGATACAGCTTTAGTCCAGGAGATTGCATTGCTCGCCCCTTTCGGTTATCATAATCCTTACCCCATATTAGTATTAAGATCAAAGAAAATCACCGACTGTAAAAGAGTTGGCGCACAAGGAAACCACCTTAAGTTAAGAATATCATCTGGAGCAAGTTGCTTTGACGCGATTGCTTTTAAGAAAGGAGATTATGTCCAAGAAATATTTTCGGAAGAAAAATATGACATTGCAATAACCCCTGAGATAAACTCATATTATGGAAAAAAAAGACTGCAATTAGTTGTTGCTGATATCAAAAAGGCCCAGGAAGCTGATGATCCCTTTGTCCCCTTGACTTTCATGGAAAGGCTTTTCCTTGAAGGAAATGTTTGGCTTGAGGACAATCTTTACCGTGACTTGATAGATAAAAATGAGTTTTATACAAAACTGGTCGGGGTAACTTTTGACAATCGACAAAAAATAATCGCAGAAATAAAAGAAAAAGATCAGGTCGAATTGATCAGAGAAGTTCAGAACAAGTATGATCATAACGCTATAGGAGTGTACTGGCAGGGCCAAAACATCGGATATTTGAACTCAAGACTTGCGGCAGCGTTAACAAACTGTTTAGATAAAAAAGAAATATATGAAGCTTATGTGAGTAAAATAACCGGTCAAACCATCAATAGTTTGGGAGTAAATATTCAGGTAATAAAAAAGTCCCATACTGAAAACAACGAAATGATCAAATCACAAAGGGAAAAATATAGATTACTTGCTCCAGATGACTTATTTGAGAAAATAAAACTAGCTGTTATCGGAGCAGATAATTATTACGATAAACAGATAGAAGCAATGGAAAATCTGAAATCAAATAAAAACACCCTGGCGATATTCGCCACAGGCAGAGGCAAAACAGCAATATTTCAGAGTATGGCTGCATATTTTGCTTTGTACTGTAGAAAAATTTCACTTGTCATTTATCCGCTGCGTTCGCTGGTGAATGATCAACTGCACAGAATGAGCAGACAGTTGGGTGAACTTGGCATGATTGTTGAAGCGATCAATGGCTCTATGAATAAAGAGGAACGCCAGGGATTCTTTACACGCATGCTTGGAGGAAACATTGATATAGTATTGACAACTCCTGAATTTTTAAGTTTCCATATTGAAAAATTTGTTTGTATTGCTGAAAAAATAGGTTTTTTTGTAGTGGATGAAGCACACCATCTTGCCCGGGGAAAAAGATCAGGTTACAGAAAGCTGGAAAATTCATGGAAAGCTTTAGGGGAGCCATTAGCATTAGCTGTGACAGCAACAGCCGATACGGAGACAGCTAAAAGAATTACGGATATATTAAAATCTCAAACAACAATTGTTGAAAAGCACATCAGAAACAATATCAGGATACAAGATAAAAGAAATACAAGAGATAAGCTTGCGTATTTATTGGATATAATATCATCCGGAGAAAAAACAGTTATCTATGTTAACAGTCGAAAGCAAGCGTATATTATTGCCCGAGATATCCGAAGATATTATCCGCCATTATATGAACAGACAGCTTTTTACCATGGCGGCCTGTGCAGCGAACATCGTAAAACTCTTGAGGATATGTTCAGAAAGAGTGAGATACTTATAATGGTTAGCACCAGCGCCTTTGGTGAAGGTATAGACATACCGGATATCAAACATGTCATTTTATATCACATGAGTTTTTCCCGGGCTGAATTTAATCAACTTGCGGGAAGAGCAGGTCGTAACAATGAAGAAGCGTTTATACATATCATATTTGGCGAAAAAGATAAAAAATTAAACAGAATGATTCTTGAAGAGAATTCACCAAACAGAGAAGTATTGGGTAAGCTTTACTGCTGTTTGCGTGATAAAAAATCTGTCCAGCCTTTATTGTTAACAAATAATGAAATCAAAGAAGAATTAAATAAGGCAGGAGCGCTGAAATTTAATGAACAATCTGTGTCTTCCGGTTTGGGGATTTTAGAAGAATTAGGACTGATCAGAAGAGAGGTCGAGTCAAATAAACGACATATTTATTTGCTGCCACCACCGTCAGGCAAACTCGATCTTAAGGATTCGGTCAGATACATTGAAGGACTTGATGAAATTGAAGAGTTCACGTCATTCTCCGAAGAAATATTCAAAGAGAATGCAGAAGAAATGTTGAGCAGGATAAACAGGCCGATATTTCCTCTTTGAACATAGTTAATGTAATTGTGTGCAAATAGTTGATTTTGAAGGTGGTGAAGCCTTATGACGTATGAAATCCTTCAAGAACGTTTAGCTAAATACCTTTCAGAAGATGAATTAAAAATCGTCGAAAAGGCTTACGCTTTCGCATCTAAGGCTCATGAAGAGCAGTTCCGGATATCCGGTGAACCTTATATAACTCATCCGGAGTCTGTGGCTTATATGCTGGCCAAACTTGAGTTAGATCTACCGACGATCATTGCAGCTATTCTTCATGATGTTGCTGAAGATACAACCTTTACTATCGCTGATATAGAAAAGAATTTTGGTGTCGAAACTGCTTATCTGGTTAGCGGAGTGACAAAACTTGGCAAATTAGAGTTCCACAATAAAGAAGAGCAGCAGGTAGAAAATCTTCGTAAAATGTTTTTGGCAATGGCCAAAGATATCAGGGTAATTCTTATAAAATTAGCTGATCGTTTACATAATATGCGAACTCTGGATTATCAGAACATTGAGAAACAAAGAGATATAGCACGTGAAACTATGGAAATATTCGCACCGCTCGCTCATAGGTTAGGGATATTTGCATTTAAATGGGAATTGGAAGATCTTGCATTTCGTTATTTAGAACCTGAAAAATATTTTGATTTGGCTGAAAAGATTTCAATGAAACGCCAGGAAAGAGAAAAGTTCATTCAAAATGTTATTGAAACACTTAAAGCCAGACTTTCAGAAATGGGCATATCAGCAGACATACAAGGCCGTCCCAAACATTTTTATTCCATATATAAAAAAATGCTTGATAAAAGTCTTGAATTGAATGAGATATTTGACTTAATTGCTGTAAGAATAATCGTTGACAATGTCAAAGACTGTTATGGGACACTGGGAATAGTTCATACCCTTTGGAAACCTCTTGCCGGGAGATTCAAGGATTATATAGCAATGCCAAAACCAAATATGTATCAATCCTTGCATACTACAGTAATGGGTTACGACACGGAGCCATTCGAGATCCAGATACGCACCTGGGAGATGCATAGGACCGCAGAATATGGGATCGCTGCTCACTGGAAATACAAAGAAGGCCTTAAGGGTGTCGGCAAAGACTTTGAAAAAAGATTGGCCTGGTTAAGACAAATCCTTGAATGGCAGACCGAAGTACGTGATACTAAAGAATTTATGGAGACATTAAAGATTGATGTATTTGCAGATGTTGTGTTCGTATTTACGCCTAAAGGCGATGTAATAGAACTTTCTGCCGGCTCAGTACCCATCGATTTCGCTTATAGGATCCATTCGGATATAGGGAATCGTTGTGTAGGAGCTAAGGTCAATGGGAGGATAGTATCATTAGAATATCTATTGAAAAACGGTGATATAGTTGATATTCTGACATCCAAGCAAGCTAATGGACCAAGCCTCGATTGGCTAAAAATAGTAAAAACATCATTAGCAAAAAACAGGATAAGACACTGGTTCAAGAAAGAAAAACGCGATGAAAACATTAATCGCGGAAAAGAGGCATTAGAGAAAGAATTAAAAAAACAGGGAATAGAAGCCGCGGAGATATTGAAAAGCGAAAAAATGAATGAGATAGCTAAGCGCTTCAGCATGAATGGGGCTGATGACTTGCTGGCAGCAATAGGAGAAGGAAGTGTAAGCCCTTTACAAATCATAACTAAGCTAAAAGACGATCTAATGAAAATTAAAAAAACAGAACATGATTCATTATTTCCTGATTATGCAATGGAAACTAAAAAAACCCATCAATCCGGTAAGTCTCAGCAAGGTGTATATGTCAGGGGAGTAGATGATGTAATGATTCGTCTTTCACACTGTTGTAATCCTTTGCCAGGTGATCCGATAATTGGTTATATCACAAGGGGAAGAGGAGTATCGATCCATCGAATTGACTGCCCTAATGCAGCTCACCATATCCAAGAAGAACAAGGCCGAATAGTTGACGTATCTTGGGATGAAGGTGACCAGAGCAGTTATCAGGTTGAAATCGAGGTAGTCGCTTTAAATCGTGCTCGGCTAACAACTGACATAATGAATACGATCGCTGATATGAAGATACAAATCAATGCAGTGAGAGCCCGAGCGACAAAAAAAGATCACGCCATGGTCAATTTAAAAATAGAAATAGACAGCCTCAGTCACCTTAATCATATCATCGATAAAATAAAAAAACTGAAGGGGATCGTTGAAGCATACAGGGTTACCCCTCAAAAATAGGAGGATATGATGCGCGCTGTGCTACAAAGAGTCCGGAAAGCGAAAGTCGAAGTCGACGAAATGATTACAGGAGAAATTAAACGAGGATTGATCGTATTTATAGGTGTAGAAAAAACTGATCAAGAACAGGACGCAGTATACTTGGCTGCAAAAACAGCAAATCTCAGAATATTCGAGAATGATGAAAACAAAATGAGTGTCTCTGCAAAAGATATTCAAGGAGAAATCCTGGCAGTTTCTCAATTCACACTGCTTGGGGATTGCCGCAAGGGCAGAAGACCGGACTTTTCATCTGCCGCCTCTCCGGA
The DNA here is from genome assembly GCA_040767105.1 of Peptococcaceae bacterium. GTDB lineage: Bacteria > Bacillota > Peptococcia > DRI-13 > PHAD01 > JAXGPE01. The sequence goes on from JAXGPE010000009.1 coordinate 25,596, forward strand.
TCTGGCTAAAAAGCTTTATGAAATCTATATAGAAAATTTAGAACAAGAAGGCTTGAAGGTTGCCAGAGGATGCTTTGGCGAAAATATGCTCGTAAGCATTGAAAATGATGGACCGGTAACGATCATATTGGACAGTAAAAAAAGTTTTTAGGAGGATGAAAATGAAAGTAATTATGCTAACATTAGGTCCGATACAAGCAAATTGCTATGTAGTGTATGATGAAGAAACAAAAGAAAGTATGGTAATAGACCCAGGGGCTGAGGGTAAAAAAATATTTGCCGAGATCGAAAAAAATGCCCTTAAGGTCAAATACATAGTAAACACGCATGGCCATGGTGACCATATAGGTGCAAATCAATACATTAAAGAAGCTACCGGAGCTGAGCTTTTGATCCATAAGGAAGATGCTTCCATGCTTACCGATCCTCAGAAAAATATGTCTGTCTACATGACAAAATGTATAGACAGACCTCCTGCTGATCGTTTACTCAATGATGGAGACACTTTAGAATTAGGCAAAAATAAATTTACTGTTCTGCACACACCCGGACACAGCCCGGGCGGCATATGTCTTTTATCTGGGAAGCTATGTTTCACTGGAGATACTATTTTCCGATATTCAATCGGACGTACAGATTTACCAGGTGGAAATTATCATACATTGATCAATGCTATTCAAAATAGACTGATGGTTTTGGATGAAAATACCATAATACTTCCCGGACACGGACCTCAGACATCAGTTGGTTTAGAAAAAACACAAAACCCATTCCTGAATTAAAATGGAAAAGATATTTATTAATTCAAAGGATCCAACAGATGCAAGCACGCTTTATGATTTGTTAAAAGTGCATTTCCGTAAAGTAGATATAATCAGCAGTACAGAAACTGGTCCAATCGATTGCTCAAAATCACTCGGAGGATCCGGCCGTAACTTATATATCGAAATAAATCATGCTGAAGAAAAAGATCAAATCACGGTCAAAGTATGCTATAAGGACCGCTGTAACGAGAGATGCTATGAATGTGGACCTAAAGAGCATAATGAGCAAGAAAAAAATCGACAAAAAAGAGAGCTTAGATTGGCTGTTTTGAGGACTCTTGATTGCCCTTCTTTTGAAATTAGTCCATGGGGAATATTAACAGGTGTCCGGCCATCAAAGGTCGCACATCGACTTATGGATCAGGATTTTTCTGAAGAAAAAACAGCCGTACTCTTGCAAAGAGATTATGCCCTGCGCCAGGATAAAGCAGAACTACTTTGCGGTATAGCGGCCTACCAAAGGAGAATGCTTTGGGAAGAAAAAAACAAAAGAGCAGTAGGAGTGTACATAGGCATTCCCTTTTGTCCTACCAGGTGTTATTATTGTTCTTTCCCATCTTACCAAATTAAAAGTGGATCTAACCTTTTAACAGATTATCTTGAAAGCCTGAAAAGAGAAATAGCAGAAACAAGCTTTGCTTTAAAAGAAAAGGATTACCAGGTCGTCTATCTCTATATTGGTGGAGGTACACCTACTGTACTCAGTCCTAAACAGTTGGATGATTTATTTAAATGCGCAAAAAAAGAGTTGCCGATAGAAGACGATTGTGAGATATCGCTCGAGGAGGACGTCCGGAAACTATTGATCAGGACAAACTTGAAATAATGAGACAGCACAATGTACAAAGATTGAGTATCAATCCTCAAACTATGTGCGAAGATACCTTGAAATCTATTGGACGGGAACATACTATTAGTGATGTGTATAAAAGCGTAAAAAAAGCAAGGAAAATTGGTATACCGGTTGTTAATATGGATCTTATCGTAGGTTTGCCTGGGGAAAACAAACAGATACTAGTGGATACAATGAATAAAACTATAGCTCTTGGTCCTGAAAATATAACCGTTCACGGATTCTCGATCAAAAGAGCGGCTGTTTATAATAAAAATACTATTGATTTGCCGGATTGGAATGAAGGACAGGAAATGACTGGGATAGCCAGGCATAAATTATTCGAGGCGGGATATAAACCATATTATTTGTATAGGCAGAAAGACATCTTCGCTCATAGTGAAAATGTCGGATATGCTCTCGATGATAAAATATGTAAATATAATATCCGGATGATCGAAGAGAAACAGACGATCCTTGGTTTTGGTCTTGGAGCAGGAAGCAAAATAATTGACTACAAGAATACGGCCATTGAAAATATTTATAATCCAAAAGATTTAGTAAATTATAAAAATCGTTTATCTGAGATCATCAATAGGAAAGTTGACAAGATAAGAAGCATTGTATAAAATTATTTTTGTTCCATAATGTCCAAAAGGTTATGATGAAGATAGTAAACAATATTATGTGTACAGGAAAACTGGCCTTGACTGAGAGCCAATACTCAGAATGTTGTTGAAAGACACTTCGGAACTGGCGGGATACATCAATGTGATCCTGCTCCGTTAGAGCGGTTATATCTGAAAAGCAGAACGGCTTGGCCGTTAATGTGGGTGGCACCGCGGGCTCAGACTCGTCCCAGTTTTATAAGTGGGATGAGTTTTATTTATATTTTAAGGAGGATAGGCAATGCTGATTAATAAGCCCCGAGGAACAAACGATATTCTTCCGGGAACTATCGAAAAATGGCAGGCCTTGGAAAAAGAAGTGCGATATGTTTCTTATTTGTACGGGTATGAAGAAATACGCACACCTATTTTTGAACATACAGAACTATTTATACGGAGCGTTGGAGAGACAACAGATATAGTTGAGAAAGAGATGTACACATTTCTTGATCGCGGAGAAAGATCCATCACTTTGCGCCCGGAAGGAACAGCTCCAACCGTAAGAGCATTTGTGGAAAATAAAATGTTTGCGGATATCTTACCAAGAAAACTATATTATTTGGGCCCGATGTTTAGATATGATAGACCTCAGGCGGGAAGATACCGCCAATTTCATCAATTCGGAGTAGAAGTCTTTGGAACAGTGGATCCCGGGATAGATGCTGAAGTGATCCTAATGGCTATGGATGTTCTTTCTAGGTTAGGACTAAAAAATCTTAGAGTCGAGCTAAACAGTGTTGGCTGTGCTGCTTGCCGACCAAGATATCTTGAAAAAATACGAAATCTGCTTCTTCCTCAAAAGGAAAGGTTATGTAAAACATGTCAGGACAGGTATGTTAAGAACCCATTGCGAATACTTGACTGTAAAAGCAAAGACTGTCAGGAGATAATTGGAGGTATACCATCAATAGTTGATTATTTATGTCCAACATGCAGAGAACACTTTAACATGCTCAGGATCTACCTGGATAAATTAAAAATTAGTTATCGCTTGGATCCAAAACTTGTCAGAGGATTAGACTATTACACAATGACAGCTTTTGAAATTGTTGCAGAAGGGATCGGAGCACAGTCTTCGATATGCGGCGGCGGTAGGTACGACGGTTTGATCGAACAATGCGGAGGTCCTCCGTTACCAGGTATAGGGTATGCTATGGGTGTAGAACGAGTCTTGGCGACAATGGAATTACAGGGTGTTGCTGTTGATCAAAGAGAAAGATGCGATCTTTATATTGCAACAATGGGCGAACAAGCCCAAATAGAAGGAGCTAGAATTCTTTATAGAATGAGAATGAACGGAATCGCGGCGGAAAAAGATTATCTTGGACGCAGTCTGAAAGCACAAATGAAGAACGCAGCCAGGTTGAATGCTCCATATGTTTTGATCTTGGGAGATAAAGAGTTACAGGATAACGTCGTTATGCTGAGAAAAATGGCATGCAGCGAACAGTATGAGATAAGCGTTGATAAACTGGAAGAAACATTGTTTTCGATGATAAGGGAGGATAAAAACAGTGAGTGATAATATAAAAGGAATAAAGAGAACACATTTATGTGGAAAACTTAACATCGAACACGCCGGAGATCAGGTCACTCTCATGGGTTGGGTCAACCGCCGCCGTGACCATGGCGGCGTTATATTCATTGATTTAAGAGACAGAGAAGGCTTGGTCCAGGTTGTTTTTGACCCAATAATGGGCGCAGAATATTTCGAAAAAGCGGAATCAATACGCAATGAATATGTCATTGCAGTTGTTGGTGTAGTACGGCCTAGACCGGTTGGAACAAATAATCCATCTATGACAACTGGAGAAATCGAAATAGAAGCGAACGAGTTAAGAATACTAAGTATGGCCAAAACGCCTCCTTTTTATTTGAACGATGAAATTGATGTCGAAGAAACGCTCCGCTTGAAATACCGCTATTTGGATCTTCGCAGACCGGTAATGCAGCAAGGATTGATTTTGAGGCATAAAACGGTGAAAGCGGTACGTGATTATTTGGATGAACTGGGATTTCTTGAAGTTGAGACACCGATGCTCATAAAAAGCACACCGGAAGGTGCCCGTGATTTTTTGGTCCCCAGCAGATTGCATCCTGGAGAATTCTACAGCTTGCCACAATCTCCTCAGTTATTCAAACAGATGCTTATGGTTTCTGGGATCGACAAATATTTTCAGCTGGCAAGGTGCTTCAGGGATGAAGATCTCAGAGCAGACAGACAGCCCGAATTCACACAGCTTGACATTGAAATGTCTTTCGTTGAAAGAGAAGATATTTTGTGTATCATGGAAGAAATGATCGCGGATGTATTTAAAAAAACCTTAAACAGGGAAATCAAGACTCCTTTCTTACGTATGGCTTACGACGAAGCTATCGATCGATATGGGGTTGATAAGCCTGATCTGCGTTTTGGCATGGAATTGATTGATCTTACTTCAGAAGCCCAAGACAGTGAGTTCAAAGTTTTCAATGAGGTATTGAAAGCAAATGGTAAGGTCAAGGGGATAAACGCAAAGGGTTGCGCAGGATATTCCCGAAAAGAAATCGATGAATTGACCAAATATGCCGCAATCTATGGAGCGAAGGGACTGGCATATTTCATTCTGGCAGAAGATGGGATCAAATCGCCTATCAGCAAATTTTTCGATAAAGAACAAATCGAAAGCATTATATCGAAAATGCAAGGAGAGACAGGTGATCTTCTCCTGCTTGTTGCCGATCAAGCTCCGGTCGTTGCTGCTTCCCTGGGTCACTTGCGATTGGAAATAGGTAAAAGATTGGGTATGATAAACGAAGATGACTTCAAATTTTTATGGGTAATAGATTTTCCATTATTTGAATGGGATGAGGAAGAAAAACGATGGGTTGCGATGCACCACCCATTCACTTCGCCAAAAGAAGAAGACATAGCACATATGGAAAAGGATCCAGGAAAAGTAAAGGCGATGGCTTATGATATGGTATTAAATGGGGTGGAAATAGGTGGCGGAAGCATTAGGATACATCGCCGCTGGTTGCAGGAACAGATGTTTAATAAACTTGGAATGAGCGACCAAGAAGCCAAAGATAAGTTTGGATATTTGCTTGATGCATTTGAATATGGCGTTCCTCCTCATGGAGGAATTGCATTTGGGATAGATCGTCTTGTGATGTTGATGATCAAACGATCTACGATCAGGGATGTCATTGCATTCCCCAATACCCAAAGCGCAATGGACCTGATGTGTCAAGCTCATGCTGCTGTTACTGAAAAACAGCTGAGGGAATTGTATATAAAAACATTGCGGGATAAAAAACAGACGAAATGATTGCTGCTACTGAGTTTTCTTGCAATAAGCAGGTGCTTGTGCTAACATGAAGTCAAAACAAGGTTTACCCTGCGATGTTCGTGTGTTTGACCGTTATGTTTTGAGCCAACACATTTACATTGGGAGCTTGGCTCCGTGCGTGGCTTGCAAGCCTGTGCAAACAGGACACATAAAGCGCACGGGAGGCACCCACCTGCCGAGCGCGGGTTCAAAACGACGGCCCCACGGCATCAGTGGGGTTTGTTTTTGCCCAAATATATATAATGGAGCTGCGGTTTATGGAAGAATTTGATCGTATTCGAAGGATGTTTGGTGACAAAGGAATGCAGATGCTGAAAAATGCGCGAGTACTGATTTTTGGTTTAGGGGGAGTTGGATCGTATTGTCTTGAAGCGCTCTGCCGTTCAGGGATCGGTATGTTTGTTCTGGTCGATCATGATCATATAGCACTAAGCAACATCAATCGTCAAATTGGAGCATTGCATTCAACGGTGGGAAGATCGAAGACGGAGGTATACAGAGAAAGAGCGCTGGATATTAATCCACTTTGTGCTTTGGAGACCCATCAGGAATTTGTTGCCCAAGAAAATATCGCCGGATTTTTAAAGAAAGATATGATTATGTCATAGACGCAATCGATACTTCGGATAGTAAAGCGGCTATAATACAGGCTGCCAGAAGCAGAGAAATACCTATAATATCATCGATGGGAATGGCTAATCGTTATGACCCAAAGCTGATCAGAATTGCTGACATAAGCCAGACAATGGGGTGCGCATTAGCTAGAAAGATGCGTCAAAAATTGAAAAGCATGGGCATCCACAGTGGTGTAAAAACAGTATTTTCTACTGAAAAGGCTCAGGATACGACTATTTTGGGAAATGTTGCTCATTTGGGGAGCGTTGCGTATGTTCCATCAGTCGCGGGATTATATATCGCAGCTGAAATTGTGAATAGCATTGTAAAATCAGAGGATCAGTAAATATCAATATAAAACGATAGAACGAATATTTAACCATTGACAAAATAGTTATTATAAAGTAAAATTCAAATCAAGAAGATACCCATAGGGGGTATGCAAACTGGAACAAAATATTGAAACAGTTGAAACACTGCTAAAAAGGCTCAAAAGAATTGAAGGCCAGGTTCGCGGCTTGCAAAGGATGCTTGAAAAGGAAAGTTGCTGTATGGACATAATGGTCCAGGTTTCGGCAGTAAAAGCGGCCATTGCCAAAACGGGTGTGCTTATATTTGAAATGCATATGCGCAATTGTATGAGCGAACTTTGGAAGCAGGGAAAATGTGACCAAGACAAAATGGTTAGTGATTTAACTGAAGTGATGTGTAAATTTATCAAATAGGAGGAGATAGTTTATGGCTGGAAACAATGTAGTAGTGATAACAGATGCTAATTTTAAAACAGAGGTGCTTGAAGCAAAAGGATCGGTATTGGTCGATTTTTGGGCTTCATGGTGTGGACCATGTAAAATGATTGGCCCGGTAATAGAAGAATTAGCTAATGACTATCAAGGCAAGGCTAAAATAGGAAAAATGAATGTTGATGAAAACGGCAAGACTGCACAGGAATTTGGAGTTATGAGCATACCAACGATCATTCTTTTTAAAGATGGTAAAGAAGTAAATCGTATGGTTGGTTTTATGCCCAAAGCAAATCTTGCTAAGGCACTTGACCAAATACAATAAAAAAGAGGGATGGACCGAAAGGCCCATCCCTCTTTTTATTGTATTGCAGTATATTGAAGCCTGGGATAGAATCTTTTATAGGTGATGTTAATGAGTGATTTATTTGCGTACGATTATTCAAATTCTAAAAAGTCATCAAGAATTCCCTTAGCTGCCAGAATGCGTCCGGAGAATATCGCTGATATCTTAGGGCAAGAAGAAATACTTGGCGATAAGAGCCTCTTAAAAAGAGCTATTGAAGGTGATCAGCTTGGATCTATCCTTTTATACGGTCCTCCTGGTACTGGTAAAACAAGTCTTGCCTATGCAATATCAAAAATCACAAAAGCATATTTTGTGAAGCTCAATGCTGTAACATCAGGTGTTAATGACATTCGGAAGGTTATCAATGAGGCTCAAGAAAGAATGTATTTACAAAAACAAGGGACAATATTGTTCATTGATGAGATACATAGATTTAACAAAGCTCAACAAGATGCACTCTTACCGGCAGTGGAAGATGGCAGTATTTCATTGATTGGAGCAACAACCGAGAACCCATATTTCGCAATCAATTCGCCGCTTTTATCAAGATGCAGATTGTTTCGTCTAAAACCTCTTGAAAGTAGCCACATTGTTGATATATTGAATAAAGCTATCTGCGACAAAGAAAGAGGCTTGGGACTTTATAAAATCACTGTAGATAAAAATGCTTTGGATTATCTTGCTGAAGCAGCCCGTGGAGATGCCAGGCTAGCTTTAAATGGTTTAGAATTGGCTGCACTTTCGACCTTGCCTGATGAGCAAGGGATTAGAAGGATCAGCATTGCAGCGGTTGAGGAATCGATCCAACAAAAGGCTGTATTATACGATCGCATGGGAGATCAGCATTATGATGTAATCTCGGCATTTATCAAAAGCATGCGTGGTTCTGATCCAGATGCTACATTGCATTATCTTGCCCGAATGCTTTATGCCGGCGAAGATCCCCGGGCAATAATGCGTCGAATTCTGATCCATGCTGCAGAAGATGTAGGCCTGGCTGATCCTATGGCATTGGTATTGGCTCAATCTGCTGCTAGAGCTTTTGAACAGGTAGGAATGCCGGAAGGAAGAATAATTCTTTCACAGGCTGCACTATATATAGCGTGTGCGCCAAAAAGCAACTCCGTGTTGGCTATAGATGAGGCTTTTAATGATGTGCAGCAAGGAAAACATGGACCTGTACCTGCTCATCTGCGAGATGCAAATTATTACGGAGCACAGAGCCTTGGACATGGAAAAGACTACAAATATCCGCACGATTACGCGGAACATTTTATTGAACAGCAATATCTGCCTAATGAACTAGAAGGAGTTAAATATTTTAAACCCTCAGGAAATGCTCATGATACAGGAGTAGTAAAAAGGTGGAATAAGTGTGAAAAAAAAGAAAAAGGCTGCGATAGGGATTAGCGGAGGGGTAGACAGCGCAGTTGCAGCGGCATTATTGCTTGAGGAAGGCTATGATGTTATAGGGCTGACAATGATTACCGATTCAATGCCGGAAGTGGTTGACGAAGCAAGAGCCACTATCCGGGAACTTGGCTTGGATCATCATATTATCGATTTAACAATACCATTCAAGAATATGGTGGTTGATTATTTTATTTCCTCGTACAAGCATGGCAAGACACCTAATCCTTGTATAACTTGTAATCATAATATAAAATTCGGCTTACTGATGACGAAGGCTCTTGAACTCGGGGCAGAATATTTTGCGACGGGACATTATGTTCGATTAGGGCAGGACACCCTTACAGAGAAAAAGCTGCTCTTAAGAGGTGTGGACATCGGTAAGGATCAAAGCTATTTTTTGTATAGGCTGAACCAGTCGCAGCTGGAAAAATGCCTTTTTCCACTGGGTGATTATACAAAATCACAAGTTAAAGCCAAAGCTAAAAGCTTGGGATTAAGTTCATTCAAGAAATTAGAAAGTCAGGAGATCTGTTTTATACCAAATAATGACTATAAAAAGTATATTAGAACAAATATCGATCCCATGGAAATAAAAAAGGGACACTTTTTAGATACTGAGAATAAGATAATCGGCAGCCATCAAGGCATAATCAATTATACCGTTGGACAGCGTAAGGGATTGGGTTTGGCTTTTGGATATCCAGCATATGTAGTATCTATTGATAGTGTAAATAACACTGTAAAGATTGGGAAAGAAGAGGATTTGTACAATAATGAACTGATATCTGCAAATAATAATTTCATAATATTTGATAAAGTCGATTCACCACTGGAAGTTGAAGCGAAAATACGTTCAACCAGCGTTCCCGCGGCAGCAGTATTGATCCCATGCGCTTATGACAAAATAAGGGTTTGTTTCGAAACCCCTCAGCGAGCTATTACTCCTGGGCAATCTATTGTTTATTATCATGGGGATATACTCTTAGGTGGAGGAATAATAGAACAGGCGCTCTATTCATCAATTGACAAAAAGACGGATGCTTGCATATAATTAATTGGTTTATCGTAACAGGAGGAGCTATTAATGTTGAGCGGCAATGATATCAGAGAAAAGTTTTTAAGCTATTTTGAGAGCAAGGGGCACACTCGCGTAAGCAGTTCTTCGCTTGTTCCGCATAATGATCCGACATTATTGTTTACTAATGCCGGGATGAACCAGTTTAAGGATGTATTTTTGGGCTTGGAAAAGCGCCCATACCTTAGAGCAACATCATCGCAAAAATGTGTCCGCGCTGGGGGAAAGCACAACGACCTTGAAACAGTTGGAAAGACAGCCCGACACCACACATTTTTTGAAATGCTGGGGAATTTTTCTTTCGGAGATTATTTTAAACGAGATGCGATTGCTTATGCATGGGAATTTTTAACAGCAGAGCTAAACTTACCTCCTGAAAAATTATATATAACTGTTTTTGAGGACGATAATGAGGCAATAAATTTGTGGCAGGAAATTGCTGAGGTTCCTTTGGAAAGAATCGTACGATTGGGTGAAAAAGATAATTTTTGGTCTATGGGAGATACAGGTCCCTGTGGTCCTTGTAGTGAAATCATGATCGACCGTGGTGAGAAGTATTCCTGCGGACCGAATTGCGGGATAGGATCATGCGACTGTGACCGTTATCTTGAGATATGGAACCTTGTATTTATGCAATATAATCGTGATGAGCAAGGAAAAATGACTCCCTTGCCACGACCAAGCATTGATACCGGGATGGGACTGGAAAGGATCACATCAGTATTGCAGGACGCAGGCAGTAATTATGACACCGATCTTTTACTGGATATAATTTCGGCAGTAGAAGATATAAGTGGTAAGAGTTATTATAAGGATAGCCGGGGATTTCCCTTCAGAGTGATAGCCGATCACGTTCGATCCTGTACTTTTTTGATCAGCGATGGGGTCATGCCGAGCAATGAGGGAAGGGGTTATGTTCTTCGCAGGATACTGCGCCGTGCTGTGCGTTTTGGGAAAGTCCTTGAGATCGAACGGCCATTCATGTTCACTCTAGTACCCGTTGTCGTTGAACTTATGGAGGGTGCTTATCCGGAAATAGCTGAAAGAATTGAATATGTAGCTAAGGTTATAAGGGCGGAAGAAGAAAGATTTCATGAAACATTAAATGACGGGATACGCTTAGCTCAACAAATAATTACTTCAGTAAAAGAAAAGGGTAGGGATGTAATTCCGGGCGTAGAAATATTTAAGCTTTACGATACATTCGGTTTTCCTTTTGATCTTTCGCGAGACATCGCTGAAGAGGCGGGGCTCAAGATAGATCAGAAAGGCTTTGATCTGGCGATGGAAAAGCAGCGTGAGCGTGCCCGTGCTGCCAGACAGGAAACAAGAAGCTGGGATTTGGCTCTCTCTGTAGCGGGTTTAACTGATAATATCAAGGCAACCGAATTTGTTGGTTATCAAAAAACGGATATTGAAGCAAGGATAATTGCTTTGATAAAAGACGGAGAATCGGTTGTTGAAGCTCAGGAAAGTGAAGAGGTATATGTGATTTTAGATAAAACTCCTTTCTATCCTGAAGGAGGAGGACAAGCCAGTGATTTTGGTATCATTGAAGGATCGAGCGGAAGCGTCCGAATTACAAATACAATCAAAATGCCTGATGGAAAGATCGTCCATAATGGGATAGTAAAAGGACAAATTGAAGTAGGGCAATCAGTAAGAGCGGCAGTTGATAGTGATGAACGACTAGCAGTTGCGCGAAATCATACGGCAACACATCTTCTACATAAAGCATTGAAACTTGTATTGGGTAATGAGGTACAACAGTCCGGTTCGGCTGTTGACTCTGAGAAAATTCGTTTCGATTTTAATCATACGCAAATGCTTAATAACGAAGAGATCCGACGTATAGAAGAAATCGTAAACAAGGAAATACTGAAAGCGCTAGACGTTTCTACGGAAACGATGGATGTTGAATCGGCTCGGAAGGCTGGTGCTATAGCATTATTTGGAGAAAAATATACAGATTCTGTTCGTGTTGTTTCTGTCCCGGGATTTAGTAAAGAGCTATGCGGTGGTACACATGTTAGTAATACCGGTCAAATAGGAGCGCTTAAAATAGTTTCTGAAAGTGCGGTCGGGGCTGGATTAAGAAGGATAGAAGCTATCACTGGTACAGCAGTATCAGAAAGACTTAGCGAGGATGAAAAATTACTGGACGATATTATGAATATAATAAAATCCCCTCGTCAGGACATCCTGGAACGACTGCAGACTATTATTGAAGAGAGCAGGATCAGAGAGAAAAAGATAGAGCAATTAGAACAGCGACAAGCAAAAAATCAAATTGATGCACTGCTGAATAAAGTAGAAATTGTTAAAGGCATTAATTTATTATCCTGCAGAATACAAGCAAACGATGTCGATACATTGCGCACCATGGCTGATATTATCAGGGAAAAACTTGGTTCGGGGGTAGTAGTCATCGCTGCAGAGATAAATGCCAAAGCAAGCTTTGTTGTTGCTGTGACTAAGGATTTAATACCAAAAGGGATACATGCGGGCAACCTTATAAAAGAAATATCAAGAGTTGCTCAAGGAAGGGGGAGGAAAGCCAGACATTGCCCAAGCCGGAGGCAAGGATACGGCAAAAATCGATGAAGCCCTATTATACGCAGTAAAAGCGTTGGAGAACCAAATCAAATAAACTAAACAAATGAAGGAAATTGAATGTCTAGAAAGAAATATAAAAACAGTATTAAAGCGGGGTGATGTTGTGTCGAATGAAAAAAACGAACGCACGATGATGTTTAAAGTGACAGGAGAGGAAGACATCAAAGCTGATGTGGTGCTTAATCATGTTTATGAGGCACTGAAAGAAAAGGGGTATAATCCAATAAATCAGATGGTTGGATATCTTCTCTCAGGAGATCCCGCATATATTACAAGTCACAACAATGCCCGGACAATGATTCGCAAAATGGAGCGAGACGAATTACTTGAGGCACTATTAAACAGTTACTTAAAGAAGTAAAAGCAAGCCTCACACGCTACTGTGTGGGGCTTGTTTTATGGAGGAGAAAAGATGCAATACCAAAAGTTGGGGTCCACAGAAATAAATGTTTCGCGGATCTGCTTTGGATCTTTGACAATAAGTCCTTTACAGGCAAACCTGAATGAGGAAGAGGGAGCCAGACTGCTTCGCTACGCTTTCGAAAAAGGGATAAATTTTATTGATACAGCTAAACTATACCGAAACTACAACTATATCCGCAGAGCTTTAAAAGGGTGGCATAAACCTGTTGTGATCGCGAGTAAATCTTATGATTATACTTACGAGGGAATGAAGAAAAGTCTGGATGAAGCCAGATTAGCCTTGGATCGCGATATTATAGATATATTTATGTTACATGAACAAGAATCAGATCTCACTCTCAAAGGTCACCGCCCTGCTCTGGAATATCTGATAAAAGCAAAAAGTCAGGGAATAATAAGAGCTGTCGGGGTATCAACACATACGGTAAAGCTGGTTGATATTTTGGCAGAATCCTCGGAGATCGATGTTATTCATCCGATAGTAAATATTAAAGGATTGGGGTTATTAGACGGGAACGCCGATGACATGCTTATGGCTTTAAGAAAGGCTCATAAAAATGGCAAGGGTATTTATGGGATGAAAGCTCTAGGAGGAGGTAATTTAGTACTGCAGGCACGAGAAGCTATTGAATATGTATTTTCTATCAAAGAATTGCATAGTGTTGCTCTTGGCTGCAGAATCAAAGAAGAACTTGATTTCAATCTTGCGATTCTAGAAAAGAGGGAACCGGAAGATGCCACAAAGGATGCTCTTGTCCATGTAAAACGCAGATTGCTGATCGAAGAATGGTGTCAGGGTTGTGGCGCTTGTGTGGACAAGTGTCCGGGCAAGCTTCTCAGAATAGAAGATGGGCATGCAGTTTTAGCGAGCAAAGGGTGTTTATTTTGCGGTTATTGTGCAGCTGTCTGTCCTCAGTTTGCAATAAAGGTGGTTTGAATATATGTCCAGAATATTGGGACTTGATTTAGGAGAAAAAAGAATAGGTATGGCGGTAAGCGATGAATTGGGTTTAACTGCGCAAGGATTGGAAACATTGCACAGGAAAGAGAAAATAACTGATATTGAAACATTGAACAAAATAATTCAGAATTATAGTGTTCAGAAAATAGTTGTTGGCTTACCGCGAAACATGGATGGCACTTACGGAAAACAAGCAGAAAGCACCAAAGAGTTTGCAGGATTATTAAAAGAAAATAGGGGTGTAGAAATAGTATTTTGGGACGAAAGAATGACTTCTATTTCAGCAAACAAAGTACTGATCGAGGCAAATATATCTCGTAAAAAGAGAAAAGGGACAACAGATCGTTTAGCTGCTGTCATCATTTTGCAGGGTTACCTCGATAGCTTGCGGCATTAAGTTGACAAGCATTGTACCAAAGGGTACAATGGCTTTAATTAGAGGGAGGGGGGAATTTAAAATAATGTTTGATAATGATGAAAAAATCGTTCTTGTTGATGAACAAGGTGAAGAGCATGAGTTTGTTTTGATAGATGTACTGGAGGTAGATGGTCAGGAATATGCGATACTTGAACCTCTTGATGCAGATACAGAAGAGACAGAAGCAATCATTCTAAAAGTCACCAAAGATGAGGATGGCGAAGATGTGCTAATTGACATTGAGGATGATGAAGAATGGGAAAAGGTAGCAGATGCTTGGCAGGATTTGATTGAAGAGGACGAAGAGGAATAGGACCCGGTAAAGTACTTGAGGTCGAAGTTTGCTTTAATAAAAGGATCACCTGCTTCAGGCAAGTAGGGGGTCCTTATCGTTTTACAAAAGCTTAGCAAACGAAAGGAAATATCACTAAATGCGCAAAAAGTACAAAATAGGCTTATTGGTTTCAGTTTTATTGATAGTAATTGTCTTGAGCGGTGCGTATTATGCAAAAACATTTATAACAGCAAACACCATGCCGGTAAATCCCGAAGATACACAAAGGATAATCGTCGACGTGGCCCCAGGTTCAACCCCTGGTAAAATAGCTCAAATACTTGAAAATCAAGGGATAATAAGAAATAAGGATGTTTTTATTATTTATGCACGTATAAAAGGATCAATTAATGACTTCAAGGCTGGCAAGTACTCATTGGGGCCAGACATGAACGCAGATGAGATAATTAGGATCATCGTTTCCGGAAAAACAGCTTCAAGGAGTTTTACTATTCCTGAAGGGTATAACTTAAAACAAATCGCTGCGGTGCTTGTAGAAAATGAGTTTACCAGTGCCGAGGAATTCTGGGATACTGTTCAAAACACTGATTATGAATATGAATTTATCGAAAAAATAGAAAAGGATGTCAACAGACTTGAGGGCTATCTTTTTCCTGACACATATAATGTTCCTATCGATATGCATATAGAAGCAATAGTGGACATGATGCTCCAGCGATTTAAAGAGGTCTATGATGCTTTGCCGGAAAGCGAAACCGGACTGGATATCCATGAAACAGTCACATTAGCCTCAATTATCGAAAAAGAATCTGTGCTTAATGCGGAAAGGCCTCTGATCGCTTCGGTGTTTTTAAATCGTTTAAAAATAGGGATGAAGCTTGATTCAGATGCCACAATTCAGTACCTATTTGAAGAGCATAAGGAAAGGGTTTTATATCGCGACTTGGAGATCGATTCACCCTACAATACATATCGGAATAAAGGTTTGCCTCCCGGCCCAATCGGAAGTCCGGGGAAAGCTTCACTTTTAGCAGCTGTCCAGCCTGAGCGATCTGAGTATATTTATTTTGTAGCTAAAAAGGACGGAAGCGGGGAGCATGTCTTCTCAAAAACGTTTCAAGAGCATATAAATAATAAGAATATACTCGGTTATTAACAGGAGGAAAACAATTGACGGCAATGATATCAAATCAACTCACTGAATTCCTTCGTAAGATGATATTTCCACGCACTGGGCTGCTTGAAAAAATTGAAAAAGAGTGCCGCGATGGATTTATTCCTATGGTACTTCCAGAAACCGGGCAATATATTCAGCTGATGTTGAAAGCACTTAAACCATCAAATATTTTAGAGATCGGCACAGGGATAGGCTATTCTACATTATTGATGGCGGAAGTTGCTGCTGAAACCGGGGGTAAGATAATAACGATAGAAATCGACCCGGATAGATATCAGCATGCTGAAAAAAATTTTAAGGAAAAGCAGGTCACAGGTATTGTAAGATTTATTTTGGGCGATGCATTAAAAATCATCCCCGAAATTGGAGAAAAATATGACTTTGTTTTTATGGATGCTGCAAAAGGACAATACCCTGAGTTTATAGCAAAAGTATGGCCGTTTATTTTGCCCGGAGGAGTACTTTTGATTGACAATGTTTTTTTAGGTGGATGGGTCATAGAAAAGAAATGGCCTTCAAGACGCAAAAAAACAATGGTAGTTCGTGTGAGTGAAATGCTTGAAAAAATGAAGGAGAATCCGGAAATGTTCATGTCAATTATTCCTTTTGGAGATGGCCTTGCAGTATGCGTAAAGAGGCAGGATGCCAAATGAAAAAAATAGAACTGCTCGCTCCGGCAGGAACACTTGAGAAACTTAAAATGGCTATACACTATGGAGCGGATGCTGTATATGCCGGAGGAAAAGAATTCAGTCTCAGAGCTGCCGCCGGAAATCTTAGCCTGAGTGAGATGAGCGAAGGCATAGCATTTGCTCACAAGCATAAAGCTAAAGTTTATACAACTATAAATATTTTTGCTAATAACAAGGATTTGAGCAAATTACCGGAATATATCAAGAACATCGAGGATATTGGGGCTGACGCAATCATAATTTCTGATCCAGGTGTTTTATGGATCGCCAAAAAACTGAATATTAAGATACCTATCCATTTAAGCACACAAGCGAACACAATGAATTGGGCGGCAGTAAAATTTTGGGAGCACCAAAATGTCTCGAGAATTAATCTTGCTCGTGAATTATCCTTGGAAGAAATAAAAGAAATAAGGGAAAAATCGACTCTTGATATAGAAATGTTTGTGCATGGCGCCATGTGTATATCTCTCTCCGGAAGATGCCTTTTGAGTAATTATATGACTGAAAGAGATGCAAATAGAGGAGAGTGCGCGCAGCCTTGTCGTTGGAATTATGCTCTTACAGAGGAAAAGAGACCGGGTGTATATTTTCCTCTGGAGGAAGATGCTAGAGGATCATATATTTTTAATTCTCAGGATCTATGCTTGATTCGCTACCTACCATTACTTATTGAAGCCGGTATTAACAGCATTAAGATTGAGGGCCGAATGAAAAGCATCCATTATGTTTCAACGATAGTACACACCTACCGCCAGGCCCTGGATGCTTATTATAAAGATCCGCAGAAATTTGTTGTAGAAGAAAAATGGTTGGAGGAAATAAGTAAAGTTAGTCACAGAAATTATACAAACGGTTTTATATTTGGAAAACCTGGTCCTGAGGCTCTGAATTATTTTGACGCAAACTACGTCCGGAGATATGATTTTATTGGAGTAGTCTTAGACTATGATGAAAAATCAGGTTTGGCAAAGATCGAACAACGCAATAATTTCAAAAGAGGGCAAACAGCTGAGCTCTTCGGACCTACGACAAAAAGATTTGACCAAAAAATAAACTATATGCTTAATGAAGCAAATGATCCTATAGATGAGGCTCCGCATCCGTGCCAGATAGTCCGTATAAAAATGGACAAACCCGTGAAAAAATGGGATATGCTGAGGCGGTTAAAAAATGAATAATGATATATATGTGAGAATACCAAAAAATAAAATAGCCTTCTTAACAAAAATAATTGAAAGTTATGATAATCTTGCTATGGTTTCAACTATAGACGCTGGGGAAGGATTAGTTCGAATTTGTGCAACTATTGATACGTTAGGCGAAATATCCTCAGTGCTGCAAAGCATGGAATTTGTTGAGATAATCCTTGACAACAAGTAGTTAAACATCTAGAATTTTTTTGAGATCAGCAAAGGAGACAATAAATATGCCTAATTATGACTATCGCTGTAAAAAATGCGGGGAATTTACTCTTTGGCAGGGAATAAAAGAAAAGGCTCTTGAAACGTGCCCAAATTGCGGCTCGAATGTTCATAGGATCATCGGAAAAAATATTGGGGTTGTGTATAAATGTGCCGGCTTTTATTCAACGGATACGCGAAATAGTTCTGGCGAAAAAGCTGTTAATTCATGAAAAAGCTTATCAACACTGAAACAAGGCTAATAGGATTATTGGGATATCCTTTAAAACATAGTTTTTCCCGGCAATGCAAAATGCAGCGATAGAAGAACACAATCTTAACAAGCTTTACATACCGATCGAAGTCCAAAAAAAAGACCTGGATACCGTTGTAAAAGGAATATCCAGGATGAATTTTGATGGATTCAATGTAACTATACCTTATAAGGTCGATATAATAAAATACCTTGATGATATTGATGAATCTGCCCTTATGGCAGGAGCAGTAAATACCGTCGTTATTAAATCAGGTAAAATGAAAGGCTTCAATACGGATGGCCGGGGATTCATTCTAGCGTTTAAAGCAGGCACAAGCGAAAGTGTGCAGGGCAAGGAGTTTCTCGTACTTGGGGGCGGCGGCGCAGCAAGAGCTATTATGGTGAGCTTAGTCCTTAACGGAGCCGAACAAGTATTTTTACACAATCGCACACATGAAAAAGCTTTAAGATTAGTCGAAGAAGTAAGCTCTAAAATAAAAAACAGCTGCCGGATCACTGCGGTAAGTGATATGGAGCTTTCCAGTATCACAAAAGAATCGAAAGTGATTATCAATGCGACAAGTGTAGGAATGTATCCGAATGTCGAAGATGATCCAATTGACAAGTCTTTTTTACAAAAAAAACATATAGTCTGTGATATTGTATATAATCCGGAAAACACCAAGTTGCTTGAAACAGCCGCGCGAATTGGCTGTACAACATTGTCCGGAACTGGGATGTTAGTTTATCAGGGTATTGAATCATTTCGATTATGGACAGGCAAGGCAGTATCGCCAGATACTATGTTCAGAGCCATTGACCTGGAAAAACAAGAGCACTGGCCCGAGGGCCAGCACTAAGAAAGGAAAGATATTAGTTCAATCCCATTATATATTATAAATAGAATTAAGTAAATTATTCTGATAATTATTCATGATAGTGCATCTTCAAATGCTGTATTATTTTCATTTGAAGATGCACTTCATTCTTGCAAGCCGTATCGTTTGAGAATACTTAACCGAAAAATTATGATAGAATGAAATATAACGAAAATCAATAAGGCAGGAAAAGATGATGTCGTTCAGTAAAAAGCTGCGTCCTTGGAAACAAGTAATGAAGATCAGTGATATATCTTTGAACGATTTGTGGGATTATGGAGCAAGAGGATTGATCCTTGACATCGATAATACAATCAGCCCCTGGCATAAATATCAATTAACCAAAGAGTCTGAGGCCTTCGTTTATGAAGCATTGAACAAGGGATACACAATTGTGTTGTTAAGCAATTCTTCACACCGAAAAACAAAGGCTCTCGCGGATTCTCTCGGTGTACACTTTATAGCGCCTGCTTTTAAACCATTATTATATTCATTTAGAAAAGCAATAAAAAGAATAAAACAACCACCGGAAAAAATTGTTGTAATAGGCGACCAAATATTTACCGATGTTTGGGGCGGAAATAAATCAGGATGTTCAACCATCTTAGTTAAACCTTTGACCGAAAAGGAGCTGTTTTGGACAAAAATCATGCGCTATTTGGAAAAGATAGTATTAAAGAAAAAAACTGACCGCTAAGGAGAAGATTATATTGAAACCCGAAGCAAAAAGAAAAATAAATGTTAGAGATGTAGTGATAGGGGCTAAAAAAAAGTTGATTTGTGTGCCTGTAGTAGCAAAGGATACGAGCGAGCTTCTTCAGCAATCGGAATGGGTCTTGCGCTCAGGACCTGATTTGATCGAATGGAGAGCAGATGCCTTTATTTTGCCATCGGAAATCGAATCAGCAGCGATAGAATTACGCAAAGTCATAAAAAATATACCGATTGTATTCACATTGCGGCATAGTGAAGAAGGAGGGATAAATCTATTACCCCAGGCAAAGAGAGCCGAAATTATTTCTAATGTCTTAAATGATCGCACTGTCGATATTTTAGATCTTGAAGTTGAACATTCAGGGGACATTATAAACTTATTGAAGGAAAGCAAAAACGCCTATGCCAAGCTTATATTATCACATCATGATTTTGAAAAGACTCCAAGTGAAGAAGAAATGCTGCAAAAGATGCTCCAGGCAGAGAAATTGGGCGCTGATATAGTAAAAATAGCTGTCATGACAAATAATTACGAGGATGTATTGAGGGTGTTGGGCACTTCTTTGAAAGCTAAACAGATGCTTGAAATTCCAACGATCATTATCTCGATGGGTAAATACGGTTTTGCCAGCAGGATAGCCGGAGGATATTTCGGTTCTGATATAATTTTTGCATCAGGAAGTACCTCATCAGCTCCCGGTCAGTTGGAGATTTCTGAGCTGCAAGAAATAATACGTATCATCGATAAAAATTATATACGCAACTGATTTCTTTAATAATTTTGTATATTAAATAATAATTATGGGGAAAAAGGCATGAAAAAAAATATAGTATTAATAGGTTTTATGGGCACTGGGAAAACCCAAATTGGGAAAAGGGTTGCCAAAGCTATGAATAGACCGTTCATTGATATAGACAGGGAAATAGAACGTACACAAAGGAAAAGAATAAGCGATATATTTGCCGAAGAAGGGGAAGAATATTTCCGCTATTTAGAGAGCAAAATAATTGAAGAGGTTTCCGAAATAAACAATCAGGTCATTGCTACTGGTGGAGGAGCAGTACTTAATGAAAAAAATCTGGAAATATTAAGAAAGAACGGAGTTCTGATTTGTCTCAAGGCTAGCCCGGAAATAATATATAATCGAATCAAAACAGATGATCAAAGGCCGCTTTTGTCAGGTGAAGATTTGTATAAAAAGATTTGCGAATTATTAGCGAAAAGAGAAGCTAAATATATGGGAGCGGATCACTTGATCGATACTTCGGATTTAAGTATTGATGAGGCAGCTCAAGAAATTGTTGATATTGCAAGCAATAAATAGCAAAAACTGCTATTTAGCATTATCAGATTGATCGTTTATCATGAGTTCTTAAGAGGGAATCGTGTTATCATATGACAGGAATCAAAGGGAAAAAAATATCCATAAGAACAGTTGAAAAAGAACTTATAGATATATATGATTTACTGCTTTCAGCTTATGGGCCAAGATTTTGGTGGCCAGCCGAAACAACGCTGGAAATGGTTTTTGGAGCGATCCTGGTTCAGAATGTAACGTGGAAAAGCATAGCAGAAGTTATCAATAAAATGAACACAAGTGGATTGCTTGACAGCTTAGCCATACTTAAAACAGAAAATGAGTATTTATATGAGATTATTCGCGCCTCAAGATATTATAGAAATAAAGCTAAATCTTTAAAAGAATTTTCAAAACATTTACAGGAAAAATATGATGGAAACATTGAACGCCTATTGGATCAAAGGGTTGAGACATTGCGGAAAGAGCTGCTCGATATTTATGGGATAGGTTACGAAACCGCGGATTCCATAATACTCTACGGCAGTGGTCAACCTGTATTTGTCGTTGATGCTTATACTAGAAGGATCTTTAATCGCTTGGGCTTTTTTGAACGAAAAATCACATATAAGAGTATGCAGGAGTATTTCAGCGACGCTTTATACCCGGATGTTGAAATGTATAAAGAGTATCACGCTCTTTTGGTTTATCACGGAAGCCGTGTCTGTTTGGCAAAAAAACCTCAGTGCTTTAAATGTGTACTTAAACCAATGTGCGAGTACTATAAAACCTCTATGAAATAAAAATGCTTTGTGATAGAATTCAGGAGTGAATCCTATCACATTATTAGTATAGACTTAAAAAGGCTGTGTAGATTATGGTTAATGATATAAGAAGAAAATCTGGCTTACCAGAAGGAATCGATGCGTTACTCATAACCAAACCAAGCAATCGAAGATATTTAAGTGCTTTTTCTGGGAGCAGCGGAAGCTTGCTGATAAACGGAGATAATATCAGATACCTTTTTGTGGATACCAGATATTCGGAGCAGGCAGCTCAAGAGGCATCATATTTTAATATCATGATCCAGAAAAATGATGAAATAGATTGCCTGGCAGATGTAATAAAAAATAATTGCATAAAAACTGTTGGGATCGAAAAAGATCATGTCACGATAAAATATTATGAAGAGTTAAAAAAAAGAATCCCAAATATTGAATTTATAGCGATTGATAATCCTTGGGAAAAGGATAGAAAAATCAAGAAAAGCTTCGAAATTGAACAAATAAAGGCAGCTGTGCAAATTGCCGATAAAACATTTGACCTGATAGCAAAGAAAATAAAAGTTGGAATGACTGAGCGTGAGCTATCTATTATGATCGACACTACTTTAAGAGAGTGTGGGGCTGAAAAAAATTCTTTTGACACGATCGTGTCTTCCGGCAAAAGAACCTCCTTGCCGCATGGGATGCCATCAGATAAAGAAATATTTCAAGGGGATTTAGTTATGCTGGACTTCGGAGCAGTTTATTGCGGTTATTGCTCTGATTTGACAAGGACACTTATTATAGGTGAGCCCGATGAGCATCAGACAAAAATATATGAACTTGTTTTACGTGCTCAAAACCAGGCTATAGCCCAAATAAAAAGTGGTGTATCAACAGCATTTATTGATAGTGTAGCAAGAAATATAATCGATAAAGCTGGTTACAAGGAGTATTTCGGACATGGATTAGGGCACAGCTTAGGCCTGGAAATCCATGAGGAACCGAGGCTGTCGCCACTAGACAGTACTGTGCTGGCTCCTGGCATGATCATTACGGTTGAACCGGGAGTATATTTGCCAGGATGGGGCGGTATCAGAATAGAGGATGTTGTATTAGTGCGTGAAGATGATTGCGAAATACTAAGCCAATCACCCAAGGACATTAAAGATGTGATCATTAAACCATGATGAGGAGGAAATAAGATGATTTCGACAACAGATTTCAGAACTGGTTTAACCTTTGAATTGGATGGAGATGTGGTTCAGCTTCAAGAATTTCAACACGTAAAACCGGGCAAAGGGGCAGCGTTTGTTCGATGTAAATTAAGAAATTTGAAAACGGGATCGACTATCGAACGTACATTTCGCCCCGGAGAAAAGTTTCCCAAAGCACACATCGAAAGGAAAGAAATGCAGTACCTATATAAAGAAGGCGAAAATTGGTCTTTTATGGATACAGATACATATGATCAGATATCCTTGCAAGAGAGTTTGCTTGAAGATGCTCCTAAGTACCTCAAGGAAAATATGACTACAGGGATCCTTTTTTACCAAGGGCAAATCATTGGTATTGATCTGCCTAAACAGGTCGAATTGAAAGTTGTCGAAACAGAGCCGGGGATCAAAGGAGATACGGCTTCTGGGGGAGGCAAGCCAGCAACATTAGAAACAGGTTTGGTTGTTACTGTACCGTTTTTTGTGAACGAGGGCGATGCACTGATCATTGATACAAAAACAGGCAGTTATGTAAGTAGAGCATGACTGTAACAAAGGAGGGTAAAAGATGAATATTATGAAAGAGAAGGTTGCCTATCTCCAAGGTATGGCAGCAGGAATGGAAATTGATAAATCGACCAAAGAAGGCAAGCTCGTTTTAGCCCTTATCGACGTATTAAGGGAAGTTGTCGAGGAAATGAGTTCTTTCCGGGATCAACAGCTGGAACTTGAAGAATATATTGAAGCAATCGACGAAGACCTTGCTGATGTTGAAGATGAGTTATACGGTGAAGATGAATACCCGGATGAAGAAGATACGAACTATATTGAAGTCGAGTGTCCACAATGTAATGATATAGTAAAATTCGACAGCAGCATCCTTGTAAACGAAGAACTTAATGAGGTGAAATGCCCGAATTGCGGAGCAGTCGTATATGTGAATAATGAAACGTTATATGAAGATGATGATGAAGAAGAAGAGTTGGAGGATTAATCAGCGTAAAAAAAAGAGAGTCTGTTGACTCTCTTTTTTTACGCTGAGTTTATACTTTTCTTGCTGTATAGTGTGTATGCAGCAAGTCATGAGATTTGTGCCCGAGTGGTTCTTTAAGGAACTTTTCGTAAATCTCAGTAATAGCAGGATTCTTATGAGATTGGCGGAACTCCTGACAACAGTCTATTTTATAGACTGCCGAAGCACGATTAGCTTTTATCGCTGCTGTGGCGCGGAAAGGTTGTCCGCCCCCGCCTATGCAGCCACCGGGGCAAGCCATAATCTCGATAAAGTGGTAGTTTGATTCACCCTTTTTGATTTGCTCTAAAAGAACACGGGCGTTCTTTAATGAACTTGTTACAGCAATTCGTACTTTTGTGCCAGCGAGATCGAGCTCGGCTTCGCGAATATCTGTATATCCTCTGACAGCTTTAAAATCAAGGTCTTTTAATTCGCTGCCGGTAACGACCTCATAAACAGTACGGAGAGCAGCTTCCATAACTCCGCCGGAAGCTCCAAAAATGACTGCTGCGCCAGTAGAAAGACCAAACGGAGAATCATATTCTTCGTCCGGAAGGTTGACAAAATCTATTCCGGCTTCATCAATCATGCGTGAAAGCTCCCTGGTGGTCAGGACAACATCAACATCCTGATAACCGCTGCTCCTCATTTCAGGCCTTGTGCATTCATATTTTTTGGCGGTACAGGGCATGATTGAAACAGAGAATATTTTTGCAGCAGGGATACCTGAATTTTCAGCATAGAAAGTTTTGGATAATGCTCCGAACATCTGTTGAGGTGACTTACAGCTGGAAACGTTCGGCAGCAAAGTTGGGTAGAACTTCTCAATGAAATTTATCCAGCCTGGACTGCAGGAAGTCATCATCGGTAAAACTCCGCCGGTTTTTATTCTATGAATCAGCTCATGGCCTTCCTCTATAATTGTTAAATCAGCGGTAAAGTTTGTATCAAATACTTTGTTGAATCCTAGACGGCGCAAAGCCGCAACCATTTTACCTGTGGTGACTTCACCAGGATCTATACCGAAGGCTTCACCGAGGGCTACACGAATTGCTGGAGCTGTTTGAACAACTACATGGAGATCCGGATGGTCCAAAGCTGCCCAAACTCTTGGAGTGTCATCTTTTTCGTATAAAGCACCGACAGGGCAAACCGCGACACACTGCCCGCAATAAGTGCAGGTGCTTTCGCTAAGATCTTTGTTATACGCGGTAGTAATATTAAAGTCATGGGAACGGCATGCGGTGTTGATCGCATATACTTCCTGTACAAAGTGGCAGGCTTCAACGCAGCGACCGCACTTAATGCATTTTGTCATATCGCGGACGATTGAAGGATTGTTATCCTCTATCGGCAATGTTTTATATACTGAATCGAAAGGCACCGCGAATGTTGTATCTGATAGCGCGGAGATCCCGCAATTCACAGTTAGTGTCTCGCGCACATTTCAGGCAATCTGAAGGTGGTCGGCAAGAATGAGTTCGAGAATGGTTTTTCTTGTCTCACGTATTGCCTTTATATTTGTATGGATTTCAAACCTCTTCAACGATTGTATTACATGCTGCTCTAAATTTCTTTTGCCCTTTGACCTCAACGACATACTCTGCAGGTGGCACGACAGGCAAAATCAGATGGTGACACAGTGTTGGTATGTGCACACCGACTTTTCTGGCTGCTTCCAATATCGTTGCCTGCCTTTGACTGTAACGGGGATATCATTTATTTTAATATTGACATCAGCATTTGGATCAATGTGATGCATATTACTCACCACCCTCTTCTTTTGTAAAGCACACCCCGGCTGGGCACTGCTTATTGATATGAGCTTCGAATTCCGCCTTGCGATGTTTCAAACAGCTTTGCAGAGCAGCGGTTGCAGTTTCACCAAGTCCACAGAAGGAAGCTTTGGACATCGTCAAACAAGTTTTGGCCAAGAGATCAAAATCTTTTGCGTCTGCTGTTCCTTTTGAAAATCTATCCAGTATAGAATGCACTTGGATATTGCCTTCTCTGCAAGGTATACATTTACCACAGGACTCGTGGATAAAAAATTCGGCAACTGATTTCAGGTAATCGATGATACATACTGATTCGTCCAAAACAACTACAGCTCCAGAACCTACAGAAAGCCCACAATTACGAAATTGTTTGTAGCAATAGGGTGTATCGAGCTGTTCCGGAAATCCGCAGGGTCCCGATTGACCACCAAGGTGGAAAAATTTAAGCTTTCCTTGGTTAGCGATACCTCCGCCAATTTCTTCATCGAAAATTATGTCACGAAGCGATACGCCGAAAGGAATTTCATAAACACCACGTTTGGCAGAATGACCGGAAAGGCAGACTAGTTTTGTTCCTCCACTGTCAGGAGTACCATAATTCAGGTATTCTTTACCGCCAACAGATACTATTGTAGGAATATTTGCGTAGGATTCAACGTTATTTACCAAAGTGGGCATTTGGAATAGACCAACTTCCGCAAGATGGGGAGGCTTGATCCTCGGTCTGCCGACTTTTCCTTCAGTAGAATTGAGCAGAGCAGAGTTTTCACCGCATACATATGCTCCTGCACCGGTCATGATATGTATTTTATATGAAAAACCGGAATTCATGATATTTTCTCCCAAATAACCGGCTTTTTCAGCATTGTCGATCGCTGATTGGAATATTTTTTGGATATCCATATATTCGCCGCGGATATAGATATAACCATCGTGTGAATTAAATACATAGCCGGCTATGGTCATTCCTTCGATCACTCGCAAAGGATCTTTTTCCATAAGCAACTTATCTTTAAATGTCCCTGGTTCACCTTCGTCGGCATTACAGACGATATATTTTGGGAAGACAGGTATATCAAGCAACTGCTGCCACTTTGAGCCTGCAGGATACGCTGCTCCGCCGCGCCCTAATAACTTGGCTTCTTTTACTTCTGAAATTATTGCTTCAGGTGTCATCGAAAATGCTTTTTTTAATGCAGAAAAACCACCGGCTTTAACATATTCTTCAACAGAATCAGGCTTGATTTTTCCGCAATTAATTGAAATTACTTGTTTTATTTTTGACATGTCGTCGCCCCCCGATAGCTGTTAATGATTTCGACAATTTTTTCTCTGTTCAGGTTGCCATAAACAGTATTGCCGATTTTGGCGACTGGACCGATATCACACGCCCCGACGCAAGCGGTATATTGAAGCGTGAACATACCATCCGGAGTCGTTTCGCCCATTTTTATATTGAGGAGATCTTCGAAGATATCGGTGATGCGTCCTCTCTCCAATACATGGCAGGGAGTGCTTTTGCAGATTTCTATGATGTATTTACCGCGGGGTTCTTCGGAAAGCATTGCGTAAAATGTAATAACATCATAGATTTTTACCAGCGGGATATCCAATTCATCAGAAACCACGCGCGCCCATTCTTCGGCGATGTAGTTTTTTCCAGAAGCTTCTTGGATATCCAGTAGAATAGATAGGAGCTTCTCTTTCTCGGCATTATACGATGATATGATATCTCGTACTTGCCCGGCCGTAAGTTGATTACTCATGCAGATAGACCACCCTTTCATAAATATGATTTTAAAAAAGATAATAAAAAGTGTTAATAAATAGAATAAGATGAATATAAAAAATAAGCGCACACCACCTTCAATTATAATAATAAATAACTAATATTGCACTTAATATCTACAAAATTTACGCATTATTTATGAATATGCCTTTAAGCCCTGCTATGTCAAGCAAATCAAGAGTCTCATGTTTGTTAGTTGAGATTGAATCTGCTATAATATTATTGTTTACAGGAGGTGCAGCCAATTATGGAAGATGATGTTAAAACCGATAAAAATAATACGATTGTAGGCGATATTAATAATGGCGCATCTCTGGAAGCCGGAAACATAAAAATAGCGGACGATGTGGTGGCTGTCATCGCCGGGCTTGCAGCTTCGGAAGTCAAGGGAGTTGCGAGCATGAGCGGAAGTATTGTTGGCGATATATCCGAATTTGTAGGCAAGAAAAACCCTATGAAAGGCGTCAAGGTGGAAGTCGGAGAAAGAGAAGCAGCAGTCGACTTGTACGTGATAATAGAATTTGGGCTTAGGATCCCAGAAGTTGCAATGCAAATCCAAAAGAATGTAAAAAATGCTATTGAAAAAATGACAGGCTTAGAAGTTGTGGAAATAAATATCAATGTACAGGGTATTGCTTTGCCCGTTGAATCAAGACAGGAAAACAAGCCGTTAATTTAAACGCAGCTGTGACAAAGGAGGATTTCAATGAACAAAATTGCTGATAAAATATTTATTGGTTTGATGTCACTGGGGTATTTAGCAGCTTCTTTTATACTCATTGGAATAGCGTTTGGCTGGACAGATCCACTGATGTTCTTGCATGGATATCTTTTGAAATATGTTAACAGCTGGCTTATCGGTATTACTGGGGCTGTGACATTTTTGGTTGCTCTTTCATTACTGGTAAGTGTTTTCTATGTTAAACCTGTCAAAGATACAATGGTCCATCAGACGTCGATGGGTGCGATAAGAATAACTCTTCCGGCGTTGGAGAACCTAGTAGCCAAAGCTGCAAAAAGTGTTCATGGTGTCCGCGACGTAAAAATCAATCTTAAATTGCAGCAAGATTCGGTAGCGATAATGATAAAAGCACAAATATTGCCTGATCTTAATATCCCTGCAATAACTGAAGAAATGCAGAAAAAAGTGAAAGAATATATTGCTAAAACGGCAGCTATAGATGTTCTTGATGTTAGAGTGATAGTTAATAAAATATCTTGGGAAGTGAAAAGCAGGGTTGAATAGGAGGCATAAAGATGTGGAAAAAATATTGCGCCCTGGTTCTGGCTAATCATCGAGGGAAGTTTGTTGGAGCTATCATAGGATTGGTTATTGCTGTTCTTGTTATTACGATTGGGTTTTTCAAAACGGTCTTTATTGCTATTTGCTTGATCATGGGAATAATAGTGGGAAAACGCATTGACGATAATGAAAGCATTAAGGAACTAGTTGGCAACCTTTTCCGCGAAAAGTAGGATGGTAACGAGGAGGAAGTTAAACAGGTGAAACGCAGTAAAGTTCGGGAAATTGTTTTGAAAGCTCTGTATGCATGCGAAATCGGCAATAATGATCCTGAAACGATATTTGAATATATATTACAGGAAGAAAAAAAACTCAATGATTCTAAAGAAAGCAAGTTAGCATTTGGTAAAGCGCTTCTTAATGGGGTCATAAACAATATTGAAAAGCTTGATAATATGCTGGGAAGTTATACGATTGAATGGAAGCTGGCGCGGATAGATGCGGTAGACCGAAATATTTTACGGATGGGTTTGTATGAAATGCTTTTTGACAATGACATACCAAATGCTGTTGTCCTCAATGAAGTGATCGAACTGGCAAAGAAGTATGGAACAAATGATTCATCCCGTTTTATTAATGGAATACTGGGGAAAATAAATAATGATTTGGACAGAAAAAATGAGGGAGGATAATCCCAGTTGTTTTTAGGGATAGACACAAGCAATTATACGACATCAATGGCAGTTATTGATAAGGACAGAAAAAGGATACTGGACAAAAGAATTGTACTGCCGGTCCCCAAAGACCAAAAAGGGCTGCAACAATCGACAGCCCTTTTTTATCATGTAAAAAATCTCCCAATACTTTGTAAAGAATGTTTTATAGAGGTCGATCGAAAAAAAATTCAGTCAATTGCGGTAAGTGACCGACCAAGACCAGATACAGCATCATATATGCCTGTATTTCTCGCGGGAGTCAGTGTGGCTGAAAGTATATCATATGCGCTGGGGATCCCCTGTTTAAAAACAACACATCAGGAAGGACATCTGATAGCTGGATTGTGGTCAGCAGGCTTGGAAGCTGCTGAAAGGGTCATTGGAGCACATTTATCGGGTGGAACTATGGAAATATTTTATGCTGAAAAAAAACAGGAACATCCGATCTGTTTTGAGATAGTACCTATCGGAAGGTCTTTGGATATTTCTGCAGGACAATTGATCGATCGAATTGGGATCAGGCTTGGTCTGCCTTTCCCTTGTGGTGCCCATATGGAGAAAATAGCAGCCAAATGTGATCAACAGGGGAAAATACCAATAGTATTTGAAAACAAAAACAGCATCCCATCCGCTGTCAAAGATTGCGATGTAAGTTTTTCAGGTGCGGAAACAAGAGCAATCGAAATGCTGCGCAAGGGATTACCGGGA